>CAZLPK010000025.1:0-27721 GCA_964561375.1 uncultured Novosphingobium sp. | reverse complement strand
CCAGAATGCGTGACACGGCAAAATCAGAATTTCCAGACAACAGGTTGCTCAATCCAGGCCCGTTCCCGTCGGATCAGTGGCGGGCGTAAAGCCGATGGCCTGTCCGGCCACCGTGTCAGACTTGTTCTGCCACCAGTTGACCGAAACATCGATGTGGGTCCCTTCGAACGGATCGAGCGCCAGCGAGCCGCGCACGCCGAACTTGCTGACCTTGCCCAGGCGTTCGTTCGGGCGGCTATTGCTGACCTGCCAGCCCTTGCCGCTGTTCTCGCTGCGGAAGGCAACGCGGGCGGAAATGCCCTCGGCCAGCGGACCGGAAATGTGGCCGCCGACATTGATAGTCTCGTAATTACCCAGATCGACCGACAGCGAAGCGTCGAAATCGTTGGTCGGCTTGGCGGTGATGAAGTTGATCAGGCCCGCCGTGGTGTTGCGGCCATAGAGTGTGCCCTGCGGCCCCTTCAGCACTTCCACCCGCTCAAGGTCCATCATCGGGCCGGTATTCATGATCGGGTAGGCATAGGACACTTCGTCGACATAGGTGCCGACAGTGCTGGTGGCCGAAAGGTTGATCGTGTTGAAGCCGATCCCGCGCAGTGTATAGGTCGGCACGCCTTGATAGCTTTGCGAAACGGTAAAGCTGGGGGCGACTGCCGTCAGGTCGCGCACGTCGGTAACGCGCAGGTCCTTAAGCGTTTCGCCGGTGACGGCCTGAACCGCCATCGGTACCTGATTGAGCGATTCCCCACGCCGCTGGGCGGTAACGATGATCTCGCCGTCCGACGGATCAGCGGCGGTTTCGGCCCAGGCCGGGGCGGCGGCGAGCAGGCCGGAAACCGTGCTCAATAACAATGCAGTGCGAATAGCCTTCATACCCAACTTCCTTTTGTGCCCTGTCGCTTTTTGCCTTCGCTCTTGTGTTGCGGGCGCGACTGGACAATGGCTTGCTGAGTGGATGAAATTAGTCCCCTTCCGGCAAGCTATCAGAAGTGTCAGGTCCGGCTGGAGAGAGGAAAAATGACGGATCACCGCGCGCAATGCTGGGCCGATATGTCACGGCTGGTCAGCGAGGTTCAGGCGCTGGGGCAGCGGCTTGGCCTGCCTTTCATCGCCGCCCAGGCAGACCTGGGTGATCCCGAGCCGATGTCGGACGAGGAGGGAAGGCCCTATGCCGAAACGGTTTTCCGCTGGATCGATCCGTCGCATCGCTATTGGCTGGATCGCAGTCTGGCCCTGCACGTCCCGTTCCTCGCTGCCGCGCGGCTGATGGCGGAACCGTTCTACTATGCCGCAGGCGAACTGCGCACCTGGCGGGCCAGCGGCCTGCTGGAATCCATCGATTGTCGCAGTTCGATGGCCGATCCGGACTTTGGCGAGGCGATCATTACGCCAGTCCACCTGCCGCGCGGGCTGGTCGGCGCGCTGGTGTGGTGTTCACGCGGGCCAATCGGGGTGGAGCGGGTTTTTGCCGAGCAGGCCGAACATATGCAGGCGCTGGCTACGCGGCTGGTCGCTACTCACAATGAGGCGCGGGGGCGCCCGCGCAATTCTGCGGTCATGCCAATCCTGACCCGGCGCGAAGTGCAGTGCCTGCGCTGGGCGGCTGCAGGCAAGACCGATGGCGAGATCGGGATCATTCTGGAAGTGTCGGTTTCCACCGTGCGCTTCCACTTGCGCAACGCAGCGGCAAAGCTGGGGGCGACCGGGCGTGGCCAATCGATCCAGCTTGCCGCTGGACTCGGCTATGTCGGAGCGGCGACGATCTGAGCCGAAACCGGATCAGGTGGCGGGTTCGATCACCCCGAACAGGTCGTGGGCGTCGGCATCTTCAACCCGAACCTGCACGATATCGCCGGGCTGTAGCCCTTCCGGAGCATCACGCAGGAACACTGCGCCGTCGATTTCCGGTGCATCGGCCCGGCTGCGACCTGTCGCGCCGCGATCGCCATCTTCGTCGGGTTCGCCCACTTCGTCGATGATTACCGGCAGCAGGCGGCCAATCTTGCCCTGCAGCTTGGCGGCGCTGATTGCCTCGGTCTTTTCCATGATCCGGGCATAGCGCTCTTCCTTGACCTCTTCCGGCACGGCGCCGGGCAGGTCATTGGCTGTGGCACCTTCAACCGGCTCGAACCGGAATGCGCCGACGCGGTCAAGCTGAGCCTCGTCCAGCCAGTCGAGCAGGTACTGGAAGTCTGCCTCGGTCTCACCCGGAAAGCCGACGACGAAGCTGCTGCGGATCGCGATGTCCGGGCAAATCTCGCGCCATGACTTGAGTCGCTCCAGCACCTTGGCTTCGTTGGCCGGGCGTTTCATCGCCTTCAGCACGGAAGGCGCGGCGTGCTGGAACGGAATGTCCAGATAGGGCGTGATCAGTCCCTCAGCCATCAGCGGGATCACCGCATCGACGTGGGGGTAGGGATAGACGTAGTGCAGGCGCACCCACGGCGGCGTGCCATCGGCGCAGCGCAGACCGCCCAGTTCGCGGGCCAGATCGGTCATGTGGGTGCGGACCGGGTGGTCCTTCCACATCCGTTCCTCGTGCCGCACGTCGACGCCATAGGCGCTGGTGTCCTGACTGATCACCAGCAGTTCGCGGGTGCCGCCAGCGACCAGTTTTTCCGCCTCGCGCAGCACGGCGTCGATCCGGCGGCTGGCCAGCTTGCCGCGCAGCGAGGGGATGATGCAGAACGAGCAGGCGTGATTGCAGCCTTCGCTGATCTTGAGATAGCTGTAATGGCGCGGCGTCAGCTTGACGTCGGTCTGCGGGATCAGGTCGATGAACGGGCCCTGGGTGGGCGGTGCAGCTTGATGCACGGCTTCGACCACGGCTTCGTACTGATGCGCGCCGGTAACGGCCAGCACTTCGGGGAACTTGGCGCGGATAAGTTCCGCTTCGTTGCCCATGCAGCCGGTAACGATCACCCGGCCATTTTCGGCAATCGCCTCGCCAATGGCGGAAAGGCTTTCCTCTTTCGCGCTGTCCAGAAAACCGCAAGTGTTGACCAGAACCACGTCGGCCCCTTCATAGTCCGGCGACATGGCATAGCCATCGGCGCGCAGCTTGGTCAGGATGCGCTCGCTATCGACCAGTGCCTTGGGGCAGCCGAGGCTGACCATGCCGATGCGCTTCTGGTCGGGGATCTGGGTGGGATTCTGGGAGGCCATGAGGGCGGCCCCTTACACTGTCGCAGCGCAAAGTGCTACTGTTGCGGCAAAGGAGCAGCAGGTGGTGCTTATGAACTGGATTGGTGTGGTGCTGGCGGCCGTCGCGGCGGCAGGTGTGCTGTGGCTGTTCTGGCGCGGACGGCAGCCGCTTGCGGCCTATGCGCTGAGCGTGCTGCCCGCGGCCATGCTGGGTCATGCCCTGGCGCGGATCGGGGCGGAAAAGCTGGCGGTAAAGCCGCACCTCTATTTCATGCAGTCAGGCGGGCTGGCCCTGGCCTTCGTGCTGCCGGCGCTGTGGATGCTGGGCAGCCGAAGCGGAGCGACCAAGGGCGAGATGACGCGCGACAGTGCGGCCTTCCTGCTTGCCTATCTGGCGATGGGGCTGGTCTTCTTCCTGCTCGGCTGATCAGGCGGTGGCGACGACGGTAACGATTATGTCGTCAGCTTCGAGCCGCTGGGCCTCTTTTTCCCAGAAGCCAATCTCGCGGCCGCCGCGCACAACGCGCAGGCCGCGGACGCCTTCACCCAGATCGTCGAGCGAGCGGCCTACTTCGTCTGCCGTGACCAGGCGCTCGACCAGTTGCACCTGCCCGCCGACCGAGGCCAGATCGGACAGATAGTCGCTGACATGGGTGCCCTGCGCCGAACCGGCCAGCAGCAGGCCGGTAAAGCGAACCGGGTTGATTACCGTGTCTGCGCCGGCTTGCAGTGCCAGATCCTCGTTATCCTCAGCGCGGACGACCACGCTGATCGGCACGCCGGGGGCAAGGTGCCGGGCGGTCAGCACGATCAGGATCGAACTGTCATCACGGCCCGCCGAAATCAGAATGCTGCTGGCCTGTCCGATTCGAACGGCGCGCAGGTTTTCGTCGCGGCTGGCATCGCCTTCCAGCACGTTGCAGCCCATCGCCTCGGCATCTTCCAGCCGTTCGGCGCTGGGGTCGACCACCACGATTCGCTGCGGATCGGTGCCGCGCTCGATCAATTCACGCACGGCCTGCGAACCGCTGATGCCAAAGCCCAGGACCACGTGATGGCCGCTCAGCCGTTCCTGAATGCGCCGCATGCGCCAGGCCTCCCAACTGCGTTTGATAAGGAAATTGTAGGCAGTGCCGACAAAGATGAACAGCACCAGCACCCGGATCGGTGTAACGATCGCCGCTTCGACCAGGCGCGACTGGCTACTGACCGGGGTAATGTCGCCAAAGCCGGTGGTCGTGATCGAAATCATCGTGAAATAGACCACGTCAAGGAAGCTGACCTGTCCGTCATAGCTGTCTTTCAGCCCGTTACGGTCCATCCAGTGGATCAGCACCACGATGGCGACCAGCACCATCGCGGCCGAAAGGCGCAGGGTTACATCGGCCCAGACCGGCACCGGGATATTGCGGCGAAGCGGTTTCGACCGGCGCAATTTGGTCAGGTCGGTCATCGCCGGGGAAGGTGCCTTGCCGGATCGAGCGGCACCCGGTTGCGGCGCACTTCGAAATGGAGCTGCGGCTCGTCGGCCAGTCCGGTTTCCCCGACCAGGCCCACACGTTCCCCTGCCTTCACCTCGTCGCCCTCCTTCACTGTCACCTTTTGCAGGAAGGAGTAGGTTGTAGTCCAGCGGCCGCCATGAAAAATGATCACGGTCAAGCCATAGGCTTCGGGACCTTGCCCGGCAAAGATCACTTTACCCGCAGCACTGGCGCGGACGGCGGTGCCCAGCGGGGCAAGCAGGTCGATCCCTTCGTGCGCCCCGTCCTTCGCTTCGGCCGGGCGGAACGGGCGGCGGACCTTGCCGGTGACGGGCCAGGCGAATTTCGGCGGCGGCGTATCGGCCAGCGCGGCGGGTGATGGCGTCGGCGCCGGTTGCGGCTCGGCCTTGGCCGTTTCAAAGGCTTTGGCGGTGACGGTCGGGATAACCAGCTTTTGCCCTGTCTTGACCGTCTCGTCCGGCTTCATCCCGTTGGCGGCGGCAATGGTCGACCATGACACGCCATGGTCCAGCGCAATCGACAGCCCGGTTTCGCCGGATTTGACCGTGTGCGTGCGGCGGCGCGGGATGACCAGTTTCTGCCCGGTTTTCAGCAGGTACGGCTCTTTCAGGCCGTTCGCCTCGATGATCAGCAGGCGTGGCACTCCGGCGCGGTTGGCCACGCCGCCCAGCGTTTCGCCGGGGCGCACCACGTATTCCGTCGCGGTCTTGAGGTCGCTCGCCTTGTCTTCAGCCCGCAGCGGGAATGCGCCAAGCACTCCCGCCAGAAGGGCGATCAGGGCGAGCCGCTTCATCCGCCGTAGCGGCTGGCGAGATTCGCCAGCGAGGCATCGTGGGTCAGGTCAAGCTGCAGCGGCGTCACCGAAACGTATCCGTCCTGTATTGCTTCAAGGTCCGTGGCGTGACCGGGGGTATGTTCGATCCCGTGCAGGCCGAACCAGAAATAACGGTAGCCTCTGGGATCGGTCCCTTCGACCACCGAACCGCGCGCATAGTCATGAAACCCTTGACGCACAACGCGAATTCCCTGCACTTCGTCGGCGGGGAGCGGCGGGAAATTGATGTTGACCAGCGTGCGCGGCGCAAACGGTGCGTCGAGCAGCGGAGCAATGGCCTTTGCCCCCCACGCTTCGGCAGCGGCGAAGGGAACGGCATCGCCCATGCCCTCGCGCGAATAGACCTGGCTCAGCGCGATGGAGCGGATTCCGGCCAATGCGCCTTCGACAGCGGCAGAAACGGTGCCGGAATAGGTCACGTCGTCGCCCAAATTCGCGCCCCGGTTCACGCCGGACAGGATCAGGTCCGGTGCGGCCGGCATGACCTTGCGCAGGGCCATCATCACCGAATCGGTTGGCGTGCCGGACACGGCAAAGCGGCGCTTCGAATACTGGCGCAGGCGGACCGGCTGGTTCAGGGTCAGCGAATGACCTGCGCCGGACTGTTCCTCGGCCGGGGCGACCATCCAGATGTCGTCCGAAAACTGACGGGCGATCCGCTCCAGCACTTCGAAACCGGGGGCGTGGATACCGTCGTCATTGGTCAGGAGGATACGCAAGTCGTTCGCCTTCCGGTTTGGCCTCGGCAATTCACGCCGCAGCCGGTTGTGTCATGCCCTCAGCCCCCGCTCATCGCGGCGGCGAGTTGATCAGAGCGGCACCAGCCTGTCGATTCCGCCCATATAGGGGCGCAGCGCCTGCGGCACTTCGACCGAACCGTCAGCCTGCTGGTAGTTCTCCAGCACGGCCACCAGGGTGCGGCCAACGGCCAGACCCGAACCGTTCAGAGTGTGAACGAATTCGGTGCCCTTCGCGCCTTCCGGGCGATAGCGGGCGTTCATCCGCCGCGCCTGGAAATCGCCGCAGTTGGAGCAGGACGAAATCTCGCGATAGGTGTCCTGACCCGGCAGCCAGACTTCAAGGTCATAGGTCTTGCGCGCGGTAAAGCCCATGTCGCCCGTACAAAGCACGATCTTGCGATAGGGCAGTTCCAGCGCCTGCAGCACGGATTCGGCGGCAGCGGTCATCCGCTCATGCTCGGCGGCGCTGTCTTCCGGCTTGCAGATCGAGACCAGCTCGACCTTTTCGAACTGGTGCTGGCGGATATAGCCGCGCGTATCCTTGCCCGCCGCGCCTGCTTCGGAACGGAAGCACGGGGTCATGGCGGTGAGACGAATGGGCAGGGCGCTTTCGCTCAGAATCTGGTCGCGGACCGAATTGGTCAGGCTGACCTCGGCCGTGGGAATCAGCCAGCGCCCGTCAGTCGTCTGGAACAGGTCTTCGGCAAATTTCGGCAGCTGGCCAGTGCCGAATACCGCCTCGTCACGCACCAGCAGCGGGGTGGCCGCTTCGGTATAGCCATTGGTGGCGGTCTGGTGATCCAGCATGAACTGGCCCAGTGCGCGCTGCAGCCGCGCCATCTGGCCGCGCAGGAAGGTAAAGCGGGCGCCCGAAATCAGCGCGCCGGTTTCGAAATCGAGGCCCAGTGCCGGGCCAAGGTCGGCGTGTTCCTTGGGCTGGAAATCGAAGCTACGCGGGGTGCCCCAGCGCATTACCTCGAGGTTCTGGCTCTCATCCTCGCCTGCGGGAACATCGTCTGCCGGGATATTGGGATAGCGGGCCAGAGCATCGGCCAGTTCCGCCGAAAGTTCGCGGTCTTCCTGTTCCAGCTGGGGCAGGCGTTCCTTCAGCGTGGCGACTTCGGCCTTGAGCCGTTCCGCTTCGTCCGTGTCACCCCGGCCCATCGCGGCGCCGATTGCTTTCGAGGCGGCGTTGCGCTGATTCTGGCCTTCCTGCATCGCAGTCGCCACTGCGCGCCGCGCCGTATCGAGGTTGAGGATGGCGGCGGAAACGGGTTCCACCCCCCGGCGCGCCATACCGGCGTCGAATGCGGCGGGATTTTCGCGGATCAGCTTGATGTCATGCATGGTTGCAGGCCTATGCCCGCAAGCGGTGCCGCTTTCAAGGATCGGGCGTTCAATCCTGGGGCCAGAGCTGTCGGAAGTCCGGGAATGGTGGGCGCGACAGGGATTGAACCTGTGACCCCACCCGTGTGAAGGGTGTGCTCTACCGCTGAGCTACGCGCCCATTCCCGTTAAGAGACGGCGCCATTAGAGGGCTGCGGCTCAATTGACAAGGGCAGAAAGCAGGCTAGTGCGCTGACCATGACCGAAGAAACCAATTCCGGCCCCGACCTTCCGCCCGATCGCTTGGCGATCAGCCCCCGCAGCCCCTATTTTGACGAGGAAAAGCTGATGCGTGGCATCGGTATCCGCTTCAAGGGCGTGGTCCGCACCAATGTTGAGGAATATTGCATTTCCGAAGGTTGGGTGCGGGTTCAGGCGGGCAAGACCATGGATCGCCACGGCCAGCCTCTAACCCTCAAGCTCAACGGCCCGGTCGAAGCCTGGTACGAAGACCTGGGCGAGGGTGCTCCGGTCGCCAAGGCCTGATCCGGTCTCATTCCGACGCAATCACCGGTGCGGTTCGCGCCGGTTGATTTGCGGGAAACCTTGCAAAAAATTGCGCTTCGGCGCAGGGGGCGTGCATGGCGCTCCCCCAAGTAATCATCATTGGCCGCCCGAATGTCGGAAAGTCCACCCTGTGGAACCGGCTGGTCGGCAAGAAACTCGCGTTGGTTGATGACCAGCCGGGCGTGACGCGCGACCGCCGTTTTGGCGAGGCGCACCTGCTGGGGCTGGACTTCACCGTGGTCGATACGGCCGGGTGGGAGGACGAAGACCCGAACACCCTGCCGGGCCGGATGCGCCAGCAGACCGAAGCTTCGCTGGTCGGCGCCGATGTCGCGCTGTTCGTGGTCGATGCCCGTGCCGGGATCACGCCGCTGGACGAAGAAATCGGCCGCTACCTGCGCGAAAGCACGGTTCCGGTGGTGCTGGTGGCCAACAAGGCTGAGGGCAAGTCCGCCGATCACGGCGTTTACGAGGCATTCTCGCTGGGCTTTGGCGATCCGATTCCCTTCTCCGCTGAACACGGCACCGGCATGGCCGACCTGTTCGAAGCCTTGCTGCCCATCCTTGAGCCAAAGCAGCCCGAGGAAGACGAATTCGAGCCCTTCGATGAAGAGGACGAGGAGGCGCTGAACAAGGCGCCGCTCAAACTGGCGATTGTCGGCCGCCCCAATGCTGGCAAGTCGACCCTTATCAATGCCTACCTGAAGGAAGATCGGCTGCTGACCGGCCCTGAAGCCGGCATTACCCGCGATTCGATTTCGATCGATTGGGAATGGACCGATCCAGAAACTGGCGAAAAGCGCCCGGTTCGCCTGATCGACACCGCCGGGATGCGCAAGAAGGCGCAGGTTACCGACAAGCTGGAAAAGCTGGCCGTGGCCGATGCGCGCCACGCGGTCGACTTTGCCGAAGTGGTCGTGCTGCTGCTCGACGCGACGCGCGGGCTGGAACATCAGGACCTCAAGATCGCCTCGCTCGTGCTGGAAGAAGGCCGTGCCCTGATCATTGCGATCAACAAGTGGGACGTGGCGGGCAAGGACGCGGCAGAGGATGCCTCGGCCCTGTTCAACGGGATCAAGGGCGCGCTTGATGAAGGGCTGAGCCAGGTCAAGGGCCTGCCGGTGCTGACCGTCTCGGCCCGGACCGGCAAGGGGCTGGATGCCTTGATCAAGGCCGCGTTCGAACTGCGGGCCGCCTGGTCAAAGCGTGTGCCGACAGCGCTGCTTAACCGCTGGTTCGACGAAGCACTGGCCAAGAATCCGCCGCCCGCTCCCGGCGGTAAGCGGATCAAGCTGCGCTACATTACCCAAGCCAAGACTCGCCCGCCGGGCTTTGTCCTGTTCGGTACCCGGCTGGATGACCTGCCGATGAGCTATCAGCGCTATCTGGTGAACGGCATCCGCCGCGATCTGGGCTTTGACGCCGTGCCGGTGCGGTTGACCCTGCGCAGCCCGAAGAACCCGTTCAAGAACTAGGGTGGGGTTGGTTTGCGGCGCAGCGGCTTGACCTGCCATTCGGTCAAGCAGCGCCACAGCCATTCCAGCGGACCCTGCTGATAGCGGGCCAGCCACGGCTGGCTCCATATCAGCATGACGGCCCAGCCAAGCAGGACGAACCAGACCTGCTTGGCCGTGCCGAACTGACCGAACAGGCCCAGGCCCCAGCCAGAGAAGATCGCGGTCATCAGCACGGTGCTGCCAAGGTAATTGGTAAAGGCGCATTTGCCCGCGGCCTCCAGCCTTTGGCCCAGCCGGGTGGCCAGCAGGTGCGGCGCGGCCATGACCAGCAGCGCGGCATAGCCTGTGACCATCAACAGGTGCGGAAAGACCATAGCATAGCTTTGCGCCAGCTGCATGGTCAGCACCGGATAGCCGCGCGGATGGGCCCAGACGGCGAAAGCCAGAGTTGCGGCCAGGCCAAGGCCGGTTGCGCCAAAGCCCAGCAGGCGCAGCCTTGCCGCAGGCCAATGGCCCGCAAAGAAGCCAGAGCGCTGCAAGGCCATGCCGATCAGCATGTAGCCGAGCGCTTCCGCCCAGTTGTAGGCCACGATCATCAGCGGATGCTCGATCTGCTCGGACAGGCGGGTGCGCACTGCGGCGCCGAAGCCTGCCAAGTTCGCGGCGCTATCGGCCCGGTCTTCGGCGACTATTCCGGCCATGATCTCACGGTGAATCTGCAGTTCGACTGGACTGGCAGTTCCGGTCAGCACAGCCATTTCGCGCATGATGCTGGGCCACCAGCTGACCATGCCGAGGACATGCCACAGCGTGAAAGCGGCCAGTGCAACAATCGCCATGGCAAGAGGCGCGGCATTGCGCAGCAGCAGTGCGCCCACGCCGACGCAGGCGTAAAGGAACAGGATGTCGCCGTCCCAGAACAGGATGAAATGAGCGAGGCCGAACAGACCGAGCCAGAACAGGCGGCGTAGCTGCAGCCAGTCACCATCGCGGCCGGTCGCTTCGCGCCGGTCAAGGTAAAGCAGCATGCTGGCGCCAAACAGCATGGCGAACAGCCCGCGCATCTTGCCTTCGAAAAAGACCAGTTTGAACGCAAAGGCCCATTGGTCCGCCGCGCTACCCGGGTGCGGCAGGTTGGGCGTTTGCAGCCCGGAATCCGGTCCGGCATAGCTGGCGATATTGATCGCCAGAATGCCAAGCACGGCGATGCCGCGAATCAGGTCAAGCGTGCGAATCCGGGATTGCTGCGTCACCCCAGTGCGTTAGCTTGAAACCGGCCAACAGTCGAAGCCAGAGGCTTTCAGTTGCCAACAGACCTGTGCAGCGGCGTGGCAGCATTTGCGTCGGCCATGGCAAGGCCCTGGACGCGCTGGTCTGCCGAAATGTAGCGGTCAATCTGCTGCAAGGCCTTGTCGGCCTGGGCCAGTCCCTGCCGGCGCGACAGTTCAAGCAGAGCGAAGGCGCGGGGCCAGTCACGCTCAACCAGATCGGCATTGAAGTGGCTCAGGCCCAGAACATACTGCGCGCGAGCGTCGCCCCGATCCGCTGCCGCACGCAGATAGGGCAGGGCCCGGCTTTTCTCTCCGCGAGCGAAGAGCAGCAGGCCGTAAGTGTCAGCAGCAAGCGAATGTCCCTGAGCAGCGGCCCCGGCGAACATTTCCTCGGCCTTGGCCAGATCCTGATCGACACCTTTGCCCAGCCGATAGACTTCGCCCAGCCGGTATTGCGCTTCGGCATCGCCGGTGCTGGCCGACCAATTCTCAACTGCGAGCGTGTAATCGCCCGCCTTCCAGGCATCGATTCACACCTGGGTTCTGGCCTGTGCCGATACTGCCAGAACGGCGCCGGCAGTGGCCAGGATCTGTGAAACAAAGAATGTGAGGCCCATCTGTTTAAACTCCGCCAGCTGTCTGCAAATCAAAGGCGTTCCGCAGTGGCTGTCGTACCAGCGCAATGCTTGCCGTGCCGCCTGCTGTTGGCTTCTATGCCAACCATATGTTCAAGAAAGGTAAACTTCATCGTAGTGCAGGCGGCGCGCCATTTGAATTCGGGTCTGTTTACTCAAAATTAGGAACGCTCTGCGAATCCCCCACAGTAACCCGAACCGGGTAACGACATTTCCAAGGGGAACGGCATTGCGAGTATTGGCATTGGCATCGCAGAAGGGCGGATCGGGCAAGACCACCTTGTCCGGGCACCTCGCCGTGCAAGCCCAGCGCGCAGGTGCAGGGCCGGTTGTCCTGATCGACATCGACCCGCAGGGCTCGCTGGCGGACTGGTGGAACGAGCGCGAGGACGAATTCCCCGCCTTTGCCCAGACCACCGTGGCCCGCCTGGCCCAGGATTTGGTGGCGCTGCGCCAGCAGGGGTTCCGTCTGGCCGTGATCGATACGCCGCCAGCCATTACCATGGCGATCCAGTCGGTGATTTCGGTGGCTGAACTGATCGTCGTGCCGACTCGCCCCAGCCCGCACGATCTTCGCGCCGTGGGTGCAACGGTCGATCTGTGCGAACGCGCCGGAAAGCCGCTGATCTTTGTGGTCAACGCCGCGACGCCCAAGGCCAAGATCACTGCTGAAGCCGCCGTCGCCCTTTCGCAGCATGGCACGGTCGCCCCGGTCACCCTGCATCACCGCACTGATTTCGCCGCTTCGATGATCGATGGCCGCACGGTGATGGAAGTCGATCCCAGCAGCCGGAGCGCGGGCGAAGTGGCGGCGCTGTGGACCTATGTTTCCGACCGGCTGGAAAAGAACTTCCGGCGCACGGTCTTTGCGGCTCCGGCCAGCGTTTCCGCGCTGCCGGGTGTCAATCGCGCTGGCGGCGGCTTTGGCCGCCGCGTGGCCGGATCCTGAGGAGTACTGGCGGTATGTCCGATTCCAAACCGCTTGCTTCGCTCAGCCCGCAACTGCTTGCCCGCAAGGGTGGCGCGCGTCCGGCAATGCGTCCTGCCCTGCCTTCGCTGGCCATGCAGTCGCTTGACTTCGATCAGGACGATCTGGGCTGGAATGACATGGGCGATGTTGCATTCAGCCCGGAAGCTCCGGTTCGTCCGCAGTTGAGCCCGGTTCCGCAGGCTGAGCCTGTCGTGCAGGCCGAAACCGTACCGCAGGTCGTTCCGCTGGTCCCCGTGGCTGCCGTGCCGCCCGTGGTGCAGCAGCAGCGCGAACTGGCCCGCCGCGTCAAGATGGAGCGGCGCCCTGCCGCTGCTTCGGGCCGCCGCGCCGCCTTTACCCTGCGCATCGATCCCGATCGCCACCTGCGCCTGAAACTGGCCTGCACGATCAAGGGGTGCAGCGCGCAGGCGCTGGTTACCGAAGCGCTTGATCGCCTGCTTTCCGAAATTCCCGATGCCGCCGAATTTGCCAGCAAGCTGGCCAATGCGCGCAACTGACGCTCCAGAAGGAAGCCTTCCGATGAAGACCAACCGCATCCGCCGCACCGCATTGCCGCTGGGTCTGGCCGGCTTTGCCGCCGTCGCGCTGGCGGCTGGCGCGGGGCTTGCGCCCAAAGCTGTCGTAGCCAAGCCGACGCCGGACAAGATTGCCGTGCAGGCGCGCAAGGCGCTGGACGGCGGGCAGGTGGGAAAAGCCATCCAGCTGGGTGAGAATCTGGTCGCCGCCAACCCGCAGGAAGCGGGCTATCGCGCGATTCTGGGGCAGGCCTATCTGCGCGCCGGACGGTTCGAATCGGCTGCCCAGGCGCTGGATGAGGCGATGCAGCTGGGCGACAATTCGGCGCGTACGGCGCTGGCTCTGGCGCTGGCCACTTCCGGCGCAGGCCGCAACGAACAGGCCGTGGCCGTTCTCGACGACTGGCGCGATGCCATTCCGGCGGCTGACCTTGGCCTGGCCTATGCCATGGCCGGACAGACTGAACGCGGCATTGGCGTGCTGATCGGTGCGCTGCGTGGCGGTGAAAACACGCCCAAGCTGCGCCAGAACCTGGCCTATGCCTATGCGCTGGACGGGCGCTGGCGCGAGGCGCGGATCATGGCTTCGCAGGACGTTCCGGCGGACAAACTGGACGAACGGATCAGCAGCTGGGCAAGCCGCGCCAAGCCGGAAGACAGCCGCCTGCGGGTCGCTGGTCTGATCGGGGCACCGCTGCGCAGCGATGCTGGGATGCCCGCGCGACTGGCCTTGAACGCCAGCCCGGCAGAGCAACAGCTGGCGGTGGAGACCAGTGATGAACCGGCTGCTCCGGCATTTGCCGCGAATGGCGAACTGCCTGCGGTACAGGCCCAGCCGGTGCAGCAAGTCAGCTTGCCGCCGGTCAGCGCACCCAGCATGGCCATGCAGCCAGCAAAGTTGGCCTTCGTTGAAAATCCGGTGATCCAGCAGGTCCCGGTTTCGCTGCCCGGCCATGCTCCGGTGGCCAAGGCCAAGCGTCCGGTGGCAAGTCTGGCCGCCGCGCCGGGGCGGGCGATGAAGCGCCCGGTTCAGCCCGTGTCAGCGCCTGCAGTAAGCAAGGGCAGCACGCACGCGATTCAGCTGGGTTCGTTCTTCAGCGAACAAGGTGCGCGTCGGGCCTGGGGTCAATATGTTGCCCGCAATCCCGAACTGCGCGATTTCAGGATGGTCATCACCACGGCCAATGTGCGCGGCAAGACCTATTGGCGCGTCGCCGCAGCCGGGCTGGATGGCCGGGGCGCGGGTGGTCTTTGCGCCAAGGTAAAGGCGCGCGGCGGGGTCTGTTTCGCCTATGCGACCAGCGGCAGGCCAGCCAATGCGCCGGTCTATGCCGCAAAGCCGCGGGCCAAGGCTCCGGTCGTGGCGCTGAACACCGTGCCGCAGGCTGGCAAGCGCTGAACCGCAAAGCGCAGTTTAGCCGACTTCCATTCCGCCCTTGAACAGATGGAGCACCCGCCCTTCGACGCCTTGCTTGTCGAAGGGGGTGTTGCCAGCAGCGGCAGCCATCTTGTCTGAATCGACGATCCACGGCTTGACCGGGTCGATCACGGCAAGATCGGCCTGCGTGCCGGTTTCCAGATGCCCGGCATCGACACCCAGCAGCGCCGCCGGATTGCTGGCCAGCAGGGCAAAGGCGCGGGTCAGGTCGATCACGCCATCGCGGACCAGTCCCAGAGTGAGCGGCAGCAACGTTTCCGCGCCCGCCATGCCGGGTTCGGCATCGGTGAAGGGCAGGTTCTTGTCCTCTGGCCCGCGCGGATCGTGGCCGGAAGAAATCACGTCGATCGTTCCATCGGCCAGAGCGGCGCGGACTGCCTGACGGTCTGCCTCGCTGCGCAGCGGCGGGGAGAGGCGGTTGAAAGTGCGGAAATCACCCAGCGCCACATCCGAAAGCATGAAGTGCGCTGGCGTTACCCCGGCGGTGACGCGCACGCCGCGCTGTTTGGCCGCGCGGATCAGGTTCAGCGCGCTGCCTGTCGTGATCTGGCGGAAATGAACTCGCGCTCCGGTCAGTTCGGCCAGGGCGATGTCGCGCGCGACAGCCAGTGCTTCCGCTTCGGCCGGAGCCGAGGGCAGGCCCAGGCGAGTTGCCATTTCGCCAGCGGTAGCCACGGCATTGCCGGTCAGCCCGCCATCTTCGGCATGGGTAACGACGACCAGGTCGAGCATCGCGCAATAAGACAGCAGGCGGTACATGGTGCCGCTATCGCCAATCCAGCGTCGTCCGGTTGCGACAGCGCGCGCGCCTGCGTCACGCATCAGGGCCAGTTCGGCAATGTCGGTCCCGGCCAGTCCCTGCGTTGCGGCAGCCAGCGGGTGGACCCACAGGTCCGGCTTGCCTGACTGCGCGGCAAAGCGAACGGTTGCCGGCCGGTCCAGCACCATGGCCTGATCCGGCATCAGCGCGGCGCGGGTGATCCCGCCGAAATGGAAAGCGGGCTTGTCGATCGCGAACACGCCCAGATCGACCAGACCCGGAGCGATCAGCGCGCCCTTGGCATCGACCACCCGGTCGCCGTCCTGCGGCGTAACATCGCTGCCGATGGCGGTGATCCGGTCCGCTTCGCAGCGCACAGCCCCGGTCTGCGGCTCGCCCGTGGGCAGGACCAGCCGTCCGTTGATGATGGTGAGGGGAGCCAGCGCCTTCATGCCCAGCCCTCCACGCCGCGGCTTCGCCGGGTCAGCACGTCAAGGCAGGCCATGCGGATCGCCACACCCATTTCGACCTGGGTGGTAATGGCCGAGCGGCCCGCCAGATCGGCCACATTGCTGTCAATCTCGATCCCGCGGTTCATCGGCCCGGGATGCATCACCAGCGCATCGGGCTTCGCCTTGGCCAACCGGTCGAGCGAGAGGCCGTAAAGGTGGCGGTATTCGCGCGGGCTGGGGATGAACTGGCCGCTCATCCGTTCCTGTTGCAGGCGGAGCATCATCACCACGTCGGCTCCGTCCAGAGCGGCATCGAAATCATGATAGGGGGTGACCTTCAGCGCCTCGATATCGGTGGGCATCAGCGCGGGCGGGGCGCAGACGCGCACTTCCGCGCCCAAGGTGGTCAGGCAGTGAATGTTGGACCGGGCAACCCGGCTGTGCAGGATGTCACCGCAGATCGTCACCCGCAGGCCGCCAAAATCGCCCTTGGCATGGCGGATCGTCAGCGCGTCGAGCAGGCCCTGGGTCGGGTGTTCGTGCTGGCCGTCTCCGGCGTTCAGGACCGGGCAATCGACCTTTTCCGCGATCAGGCCGACCGCGCCGGAACTCTGGTGGCGGATCACCATGGCATCGGCGTGCATCGCGTTCAGCGTCATCGCCGTGTCGATCAGGGTCTCGCCCTTTTTCACGCTCGACTGGGCCACCTGCATGTTGACCACGTCCGCGCCCAGCCGCTTGCCCGCGATTTCGAACGACAGCAGGGTGCGAGTCGAATTTTCGAAGAAGGCGTTGATGATCGTCAGGCCAGCAAGTCGGTCCACCCGCTTGTGCGGCTGATGGTTGAGTTCGACCCATTGTTCCGCCTCGTCCAGCAGGAACATGATCTCCCACGGGGCAAGGCCGGCAAGGCCCGTCAGGTGGCGGTGCGGGAAGGCTGCGGAACCGGCTGGGTAGCGGTCCGATTGCGGTGCGTTCGGCGATGTCATTGAAGACGGTGCCATAGCTATCCGGTCGCAGGGTGGCAAGCGCGGCTTGGCCGCTATCACCGGGTCAAGTCACCCGACGATGCAGCTTTGTCGCTCATCGACGCCGGACTCGCCATTCCTTTTCCCGCTCCTTATGTGCTGGGATAAATTGACAAGGGTCTGGGCATGATTTTCGCGCGCAAGGTTTGGCATCTGCTGGTTGCGATCAAGGACGGTCTGGTCCTGCTGTTCATGCTCCTGTTCTTTATCGCTCTCTATGCGGTGCTGACCACGCGGCCCAGCGCGGGTACCCTGGTGGATGGGGCACTGCTGCTGCGCCTGAACGGCACCGTGGTCGAAGAGCCAGCGGTTCGCGATCCGCTGGAAGACCTTTTCGCCACCGGCGATCAGCCACACGAATACAAGGCCCGCGACATCGTCCGCTCGATCGAGCTGGCGGCAACCGATCCGCGGATCAAGGCGGTGGTGCTGGACCTGTCGCAATTCGGCGGTGGCGGCCTCGTCAACCTGCAGGAAATCGGCGAAGCGATGGACCGGGTTCGCGCCGCAAAAAAACCGGTTCTGGCCTATTCGATGGCCTATACCGACGATGGGATGCTGCTGGCCGCCCATGCCAGCGAAGTCTGGCTGCACCCGCTGGGCGGGGCGTTCATCATGGGCCCGGGCGGCAATCGGCTTTACTTCGGCGACCTGCTGAAGCGCTACAAAGTGAACGTCCACGTCTACCGCGTCGGCACCTACAAGGATTTCGTCGAGCCCTACCTCTACAATCAGGCCTCTGAACCCTCGAAGGATGCGCGGCGCGCCTTGCTGGGTGCCGTGTTCGAACATTGGAAGGACGATGTGGCCAAGGCGCGGCCCAAGGCCAATCTCCAGCTCGTCACCACGGACCCGGTCGGCTGGCTCGCCGCGGCTCAGGGTGATTCGGCCAAGGCGGCGCTTTCGGCGGGCCTGGTCGACAAGCTGGGTGACGAAGTGGCCTTTGGCGAGCGGGTGAAGGCGGTTGCCGGCCAGGACAAGCTGGACGATGCACCGGGCGCCTATGCCCGCAACCATTACAAGACCCTGCTGGCTGCCCATCCCGAAGAGGAAAACGGCGATGCCGTTGCAGTCGTCACCGTCGCCGGCAATATTGTCGACGGCAAGGACGGGCCGGGTACTGCCGGGGGCGAGCGAATCGCTCGACTGATCGATGAAGCCACGGCCAGCGATGCCAAGGCGCTGGTGCTGCGTGTCGATTCGCCGGGTGGCTCGGTCTATGCCTCGGAACAGATTCGCCTCGCGCTGCAGCGGTTCAAGGCCAAGGGGCGGCCCGTGGCGGTTTCCATGGCCAATGTCGCGGCCAGCGGCGGCTATTGGGTTTCGACCCCTGCCAACCGGATTTTTGCCCAGCCGGGGACGATCACCGGCTCGATCGGGATTTTCGCCCTACTGCCCAGTTTTGAGCAGACTCTGGCCGATTACGGGGTGAAATCGGACGGTGTGCAGACCACGCCGCTGTCCGGTCAGCCTGACCTGCTGGGCGGTTTCTCGCCTGAGATGGAGCAGATGCTCCAGGCCAATATCGAGCATAATTACGGGCGTTTTCTGGGGCTTGTTGCCCAGTCGCGCGGCAAGACCCCGCAACAGATCGACACTGTGGCCCAGGGCCGCGTGTGGGATGGCGGTACGGCCCGGCAGAACGGTCTGGTCGATCAGTTCGGCGGGCTGGACGATGCCATCGCCTTTGCTGCAAAGTCGGCCAAGCTGGAAAAATGGCACCCTCAATTCTTCGGGACTGATGCCGATCCCTATGCCTCCCTGCTGGAACGCATGATGGGGGACGAAGAGGACAGCAGCCAGCCTGCAGCCAGCGATCTGGCCGGAATCATGGCCGTGCAGCAGCGCGCCCGGATTGCTGGTGCCCTGTCCGAAATCCAGTGGCTTGGGCAGGTTCAGGGAGCGCAGGCCTATTGCCTTGATTGCACCGTGCCGATGCAGGGTGTTACGGCTCCAGCAGGCAAAAATTGGCTGGGTAAACTGGCAACAGTGCTGGGACTGCGTTGATCCGAAGCGCTAATGCTTGCCCTTTCAGCGCATGGCCACTAAGGGCCACCGCTTGATTCACACTTCGTCGGGCTTGCGGGCGTGGCGGAACTGGTAGACGCGCTGGTTTTAGGTACCAGTATCGAAAGATGTGGGGGTTCGAGTCCCTTCGCCCGCACCAGGTTCCGCCCGAACGCCCCCGCCGATGCGGATGCGGTTTAAAAGAAGGCTTCATTTGTCATGCAGATTGTCGAGACCAGCAACGAGGGACTGAAGCGCGCCTATACGGTGACGATCAAGGCCACGGACATCGCCGCCAAGATTGACGGCGAAGTCAGCAAGATCGCCCCGCAGGTGCGTATGCCCGGCTTCCGTCCCGGCAAGGTGCCGGCGAACCTGGTCAAGAAGATGCACGGCCCGGCCCTCCATCAGGAAGCGCTGAATACCACCGTGCGCGAAGCGATCGACAAGGTCATCGCTGACAACAAGCTGCGTCCCGCCATGCAGCCGCAGATTTCGCTGGGCGAAGGTTACGAAGAAGGCAAGGATGCCGAACTGACCGTCGACCTGGAAGTGCTGCCGGTCATCGAGACCCCGTCGCTGGACGGCCTCAAGCTGGAAAAGCTGGTAGTGCCGGTTGCCGACGCCGAGGTGGACGAGCAGCTGTCGAAGCTGGCCGCTGGCGCCAAGAGCTTTGAAGACGCGAAGAAGGGCAAGAAGGCCGAAAACGGCGATCAGGTGATCATCGATTTCGTCGGCAAGCTGGACGGCGTCGCCTTTGAAGGTGGCAGTGCCACCGACACCGCGCTGGAACTGGGCGCTGGCCGTTTCATCCCCGGCTTCGAAGAGCAACTGGTTGGCGTGAAGGCTGGCGACGAAACGACCATCACCGTGACCTTCCCGGCTGACTATCCGGCCGAAAACCTGAAGGGCCAGGAAACCACCTTCGACATCACCGTCAAGACGGTGAAGGTTCCGGGCGAAACCAAGATCGATGACGACTTTGCCAAGTCGCTCGGCCTGGAAAGCCTCGAGCAGCTCAAGGGCCTGCTGCGCGGCCAGCTGGAGCAGGAAAGCGCCGGTCTGACCCGCACCCAGATGAAGCGTGCCCTGCTGGACCTGCTTGCCGCCGGTCATGACTTTGACGTGCCGCCGAGCATGGTCGAAGCCGAATTCCAGCAGATCTGGGCGCAGCTGCTGCGTGAAGCCCAGAGCGAGGAAGATCCGGAAGCCGCGCTGAAGGAAATCGAGGCCGAGAAGGAAGACTATCGCACCATCGCCGTACGCCGCGTCCGCCTTGGCCTGCTCCTCTCCGAAATCGGTCAGGCCAACGGCGTCGAAGTCAGCCAGCAGGAAATGCAGATGCTCGTCACCCAGGCGGCGCAGCAGTACCGCATGGAAGACCGCCAGCGTTTCGTTGAATATATCCAGCAGGACCCGCTTGCCGCTGCCCAGCTGCGCGCTCCGCTCTATGAAGACAAGGTCGTCGACTTCCTGTTCGACAAGGCCGAAGTCACCGAGCGTGAAGTGACCCGCGAAGAACTGCAGGCTGCAATCGAAGCCGAAGAAGGCGCTCCGGCTCCGGCCAAGAAGGCTCCGGCTAAGAAGGCTGCTGCCAAGAAGGAAGCAGACGCTGAAGAAAAGCCGGCCAAGGCTGCCAAGCCCAAGGCGGAAAAGAAGGAAGCAGCTCCGAAGGCTGAAAAGGCCGAGAAGAAGCCTGCTGCCAAGAAGGCTGCGAAGAAGGACTGATCCTTCGCGCATCGCAAGTTTCGCAAAGGGCGTCCGGTTCGGGCGCCCTTTGTTTTCTGGTCAGGCTACGGAGTGGCCGTCGTTGGCCCGCTGCCTTACTTGGCCTTGCAGGTGTTGATACCCAGCAAGGAATAGGGCGGACACCAGCCGATCAGGCCGGTGAGGAGTGGAACCACGCCCAGCCAGGTCCAGGGGGTATAGTGGCCGGTAAAGGCCAGCCCCAGCAGAACCAGCCCGAGCACGATCCGCACAGCACGGTCGATCTGTCCCACGTTTCGCGTCATTGCACTCTCCTTTGGTGGAGTGAGGATGATTCTGACTGGCCAATTAGGCAATAAGTCTGATCGGAAGCTTTTTGCCTGAGGCAGCCATCAACAGATCAATCGCTGAAGCAGCAGCGTAATCGGGTTAATCCCCTTGAATATCGCCGCTTCAGGGCCGACATAGGCAGTCCAAGCAAGAGGGATTCCCATGATCGACCTGTTCGGCGCGCGCGGCGCGCAAGGAAAATTCACGACTGACCCGGTCACCGGTGCGCTGATCCCGGTGGTGGTTGAGCAGTCGAGCCGCGGCGAGCGCAGTTTTGACATCTATTCGCGCCTGCTGCGCGAACGCATCATTTTCGTGACGGGTGAGGTCGAGGATCACATGGCCTCGGTGATCGTGGCCCAGTTGCTGTTCCTGGAAAGCGAGAATCCGTCGAAGGACATCTCGATGTACATCAATTCGCCGGGCGGCGTGGTTACGGCCGGCCTCGCGATCCATGACACCATGCAGTACATCAAGCCGCGCGTTTCGACCGTCTGCATCGGGCAGGCCTGCTCGATGGGTTCGTTCCTGCTTGCCGCTGGTGAGCCGGGCATGCGCATCGCTCTGCCGAATGCGCGGATCATGATCCACCAGCCTTCGGGCGGGGCACGCGGCATGGCTTCGGATATCGAAATTCAGGCCCGCGAAATCCTGCGTCTGCGCCAGCGGATGAACCAGCACTATGCCAATTACACCGGCAAGACGCTGGCCGAGATTGAAAAGGCTGTGGACCGTGATACCTGGCTCGATGCGGATGAGGCCAAGGAATTCGGCCTGGTCGACAAGGTCTTTGAAAGCCGCCCGGATACCGAGCACGATGCCTCTGGCACCGGCGGCGCTCCGGAATAAGGCGGAATAGGCCTTGCTTAACCCCGCCCCTTCAGGTCCCGGCAAGTTGGACCTGCTATGGGGCGGGATTGAATATTGTTACCGCCGGATTACACTCTCGGCGAATCCCCGCGCTTTGCGGGGCATCTGGATGAAGGCATGACCAAACTGAGCGGATCCGACGCCAAGAGCACTCTCTACTGCAGCTTCTGCGGGAAGTCGCAGCACGAGGTGCGCAAACTGATCGCGGGCCCAACCGTGTTCATTTGCGATGAATGCGTCGAGCTGTGCAACGACATCATCCGCGAGGAAACGAAGGCGGGCATTGCCGGCAAGAAGGATGGCGGAGTTCCTACCCCGAAGGATATCTTCGAGACGCTGAACGACTACGTGATCGGGCAGGATCGTGCGAAGCGCGTCCTCTCGGTCGCCGTGCACAACCACTACAAGCGGCTGAAGCACAGCGGCAAGGGCGGCGACGTCGAACTGTCGAAGTCGAACATCCTGCTGGTCGGTCCGACCGGTTCTGGCAAGACCCTCTTGGCCCAGACGCTCGCCAAGACCTTTGACGTGCCCTTCACCATGGCCGACGCCACCACGCTGACCGAAGCCGGCTACGTGGGTGAGGACGTGGAAAACATCATCCTCAAGCTGCTGCAGGCCAGCGACTACAACGTCGAAAAGGCGCAGCACGGCATCGTCTACATCGACGAAATCGACAAGATCAGCCGCAAGGCCGAAAACCCCAGCATCACCCGCGACGTGTCGGGCGAAGGCGTGCAGCAGGCGTTGCTCAAGCTGATGGAAGGGACCACGGCCAGCGTGCCGCCGCAGGGCGGGCGCAAGCATCCGCAGCAGGAATTCCTCCAGGTCGATACGACCAATATCCTGTTTATTTGCGGCGGCGCTTTCGCCGGGCTGGAGCGGATCATTGCCGACCGCCTGCAAAAGCGCTCGATCGGTTTCGGCGCAAACGTGGCCGATCCGGACAAGCGCCGGGTTGGTGAACTGCTGCAGAAGGCGGAACCGGAAGACCTGCTGAAGTTCGGCCTGATCCCCGAATTCGTCGGCCGTCTGCCGGTGATCGCCACGCTGGAAGACCTTGATGTCGAGGCGCTAGTCAAGATCCTGCGTGAGCCGAAGAACGCTCTGGTCAAGCAGTATGCCAAGCTGTTCGAACTGGAAGAAGTGACCCTGACCTTCACCGACGAGGCGCTGGAAGCCATCGCCAAGAAGGCTATCGAGCGCAAAACCGGCGCACGCGGTCTGCGTTCGATCGTCGAAGGGCTGCTGCTCGATACGATGTTCGACATTCCGACCGAGCAGGGCATTGCCGAAGTCGTGGTCGACAAGGAAGTGGTCGAGGGCCGCAAGGAACCCGTCCGCGTCCTCAAGGGCAAGGAAGAGGCGGCCTGATGGTGCGCTGAAATCCGGCTTCAGGCGGATTGATCACGAAAGCGGCGCCCTTAACCGGGCGCCGCTTTTCGTTTCAGTGATGCACGCGGCAATCGGCCGCGTCCTGTTCGATCTGGATCGTCGTGTGGTGGATCTGGAAGTGGTGTTCCAGTTCCTCGGCTATCTCGCGCAGAAAGCTGTCGCCAGTGCTGCCGGCAGGCATGACGAGATGCGCGGTGAGGGCGCTTTCGGTCGTGCTCATGCCCCAGATGTGCACGTCATGCACTGCCGCAACACCGGGTAGGCCAGACAGGTAGTTCCGCACCCCGTCCTCATCGACATGGCGTGGAACCGCCAGCAGGCCCATCTTGAGCGAGTCCTTGAGCAGGCCCCAGCTCGCCCAGCCCAGGGCCAGGGTGATGATCAGGCTGGTAAGCGGATCGATCCAGTTCAGCCCGGTCAGCATGATGCCAAGGCCCGCCAGAACCACGCTGGCCGAAACGACCGCATCGGCCATCAGGTGCATGAAGGCTGCGCGCAGGTTAAGGTCGCTGCGGCTGCCGCGAGCAAAGAGTAGGGCGGAGACCAGATTTACTGCAATTCCGATCCCGGCGACGATCATCACCTGTGCGCCGTTGACCGGGGCAGGTTCCCACAATCGTTGCAGCGTCTCCAGCAGCACCGCACCCAGCGCGACCCACAGTAGCGCGGCATTGGCGATTGCAGCAAGGATCGAGGAACTTTTCAGGCCATAGGTAAAGCCAGGCCCGGCTGGCCGCGCCGCCAGGATGCTGGCCCCCCAGGCGAGGACGAGCGCCAACACGTCGCCCAGATTATGCCCTGCATCGGCAAGCAGTGCCGTCGATCCGCTAACAAAGCCCGCCGCCACTTCGGCAACGACGAACAGGCTGTTCAGAGCAATGGCAATGGCAAATGCTGGGCCATGTCCGCCGGGATGATGGTGTCCGTGGTGGCCGTGATCGTGATGCCCGTGACCATGGTGAGAATGATGATGCGCGCCGCCCATTGGCCCTCCTGCAAAGCGGCGTTGCACAAATGCCGCAGTGCAGCAAGAATCGTTTGGAGGCGAATATGGGCTTATCCGTAGATTGTGCGCAGAAAGCGCGCCTGGCGTAATCTTTCACTCTCTTGGCGGCTGCAATTGGAATTAAATTTTCTGGTCGGTGGGGGCTTCGGTTTCGGCCGGATCTCAGTCTCAAAAGTGTCACACAGGTATGTTTTGGGAAGGCAGCGGCTCTTCTATGAGCCCCGCCATATGCCGGATAACTCCGATTCGACGTGGTCCGGCTTGCAATTTGTCACAGTTTCTCTGCCTGAATCTTCAGGCATTAACGGGGATAGTTGAATGCAGTTCAAATTCTTTCTTGCTGCCAGCGCAGCCAGCGTTTCGCTTGCTTGCGGTCTTGCCGCCCCTGCCTATGCACAGGAAACTTCGTCGGCTATCCGCGGCGTTGTCGAAGGCCCGAACGGTCCGGTCGCCGGCGCGTCGGTCACTGTCGTGCATGAACCCTCGGGCACCACGCTGAGCACCACGACTTCGAATGACGGCGGCTTTGCTGCAAACGGTCTGCGCGTTGGCGGTCCGTTCACCGTGACCATCGATGCCGCCGGCTTTGAAGGCGCTCAGGTGACGGAAGTTTACCTGCAGGCCGGTCAGCCGATCCGCTTGCCGGTTAAGCTGGAAGCTGCGCGCGAAATCGTCGTCACCGGCGCTTCGATCCAGCCGAAGATCGCCCTTTCCGATGGTCCGACCACTGCTCTTGGCCGCGCGGAAATCGAATCCGCTGCCTCGATCAACCGCGACATCCGCGACCTCGCCCGGCGCGATCCGCTGGCGACCGTTGACCTGACCAACAGCCGTGCAATCGAAATCGCTGGCAACAACGGCCGTCTCAACCGCTTCTCGGTTGACGGCATGCAGATGTCGGACGACTTCGGCCTGAATAACGGCGGTCTGCCCACCAACCGCGGTCCGGTTCCGTTCGATGCGATTGAGCAGTTCTCGGTGAAGGTTGCGCCTTACGACATTTCCGAAGGCGACATGCAGGGCGGTGCTATCAATGTCGTGCTGCGTTCGGGTTCGAACAAGCTGCATGGCGGTGCGTTCTATGCTTACACGGACGACAGCCTGACCGGCAGCAAGAGCCGCGACAAGACCGTCGCGCTGGATTTTGACTCGAAGCAGTTCGGTGGCTGGCTCTCTGGTCCGCTGGTCAAGGACAAGCTGTTCTTCATGGCTGCTTACGAGCGCACCAAGGAAGGTCAGCCGCTGGAAGCCGGCGTTGGCGCAGGCTTTGCCAACCAGGTGCCGGGGATCACCCAGGCCAACATCGATACTGTCACGTCGATTGCCAAGAGCCGTTATGGCTATGACACCCAGGGCCTGATCAGCACGACCCAGGAAGAAGACGAAAAGATCGTCGCCAAGCTCGACTGGAACGTAAGCGACGCGCATCGTGCATCGGTTACCTATATCCGCAATGTCGGCACCAACCAGTTCCAGCAGAATACCTTCCTTACGGCACCTTACGGTCTGGGCCTGCAGTCGAACGGTTACGAGCTGCGCGAAGAAGTCAATTCGGGTACGTTCGAACTGAACTCGACCTGGTCGGATGTTCTCTCGACCACCGCACGTGTCTCGTATCGCGATTACAACCGTGACCAGACCCCGTTTGGTGGCCGTGCATTCCCGCAGATGCAGGTTTGCCTTGATCCAGGCAGCCTGGACGTTAGCGGCAACCCGGTCACTGCTGGTTCCAGCTCCACGTCGTGCGATGGCGTCGCCAATAGTGCCAGCCTGTACTTCGGTCCGGACGTGTCGCGCCAGTCGAACGATCTCAACACCGAAAACCTCTCGGTCGACCTGACTGCACGGGTTGAGCTCGGAGCGCATTCGCTGCGACTGATGGCTGGTTACACCAACGTCCACGTCTACAACCTGTTCCTGCAGCGTTCGCTGGGCGATTTCTACTTTGACTCCATCGCAGCCTTCAATGCAGGCATCGCCAGCCGTCTGCGTTATGCTAATGCGGTCCCGTCGAACGATCCGACCAATGCAGCTGCCGATTTCAGCACCCGCAACTGGACCTTCGGGATTCAGGACGACTTCCAGGTTACCGACAATCTGTCGATGACTCTGGGTCTGCGTTATGACCTGTTCGACAATGGTCCGCTCCCGGCCCTGAACTCGAACTATGCTGCTCGTTATGGCTTCAGCAACCGTGAAACCTTCAAGGGTCGCGGGCTGTTCCAGCCGCGCTTTGCGCTTAACTGGAGCCCGACCGATCGTATCGCGGTCAAGGCTGGCATCGGTATCTTCGGTGGCGGTACGCCAGACGTGTATCTGTCGAACGTTTATTCCAACACTGGCCAGTTGACCAACGCGGTCGACATTAACCGCAGCAACTGCGCCACGTCGAGCACATGTAACGCGCTGGGTACCCTGGCTGCACCGCTGACCGGTGGGACCATCCCGGCCAGCGTGGTCAACTATTTGACCACCAATACGAGCTCGCTTGCCGCCGCTCCGACCGACGGGATCGATCCGAACCTGAAGCTGGCCAACAAGATGAAGGCTACCTTCGGTATCGATTATGAAGCCGATCTTGGTCCGCTGGGCGATGGCTGGCTGTTCGGCGTGCAGCTGGTCTATGACAAGACCATCCAGGGCTACATGTGGACCGATCTGCGCTCGGTTCCGCTGGGCAAGCTGCCGGACGGTCGCACCCGTTATGGCGCTTTCAACAACTCGGCGACCAACAACCGCGACCTGCTGCTGACGAACACCAAGGATGGCTCTGCGTTCTTCCAGACGTTCCGGTTTGAAAAGCGCTTTGGTGACCTGACCATCGACGGCAGCTACACCCATGCCAATGTCAAGGATCGCTCGGCGATGACCTCGTCGACCTCCTCGTCGAACTACGGGAACAATGCCTTCGTCGATCCGAACCTGCCAGCATACGGCCGCTCGGTCTATGAATACACCCATCAGGCGAAGTTCGGCCTTAACTACCGCACTGCGTTCTTCGGTGACAACAAGACCACGCTGGGCCTGTTCGGTGAATATCGCTCGGGCCGTCCCTACAGCCTGACCATGCTCGATCGTTCGTCGGGTCGTGGTGCGGTGTTCGGAACGAACGGGAACTTGGGCAATATGCTGCTCTACGTTCCGACCGGCGCAAACGATCCGAAGGTTTCGTTTGACAATGCCGCCAGCGAAACCGCGTTCAATTCGTTGGTTACCTCGCTGGGCCTTGAAAAGCATCGCGGCAAGATCGTGTCGAAGAACAGCCAGACCTCGCCGGACTTCTTCAAGGTTGACCTGCACTTCGGTCAGGAACTGCCGCTGCCGCTTGTCGAAGGTGGCAAGTTCGAACTGTTCGTTGACGTCGAGAACCTGCTCAACATCATCGACAAGGACTGGAGCTCCCTGCGCCAGGTCCAGTTCCCGTACAACGCTGCGGTGGTCACAGTTACCTGCGCTGCTTCGAGCGGGAACGACTGCACCAAGTATCAGTACAGCCGCGTAACCGCGCCGAACGAAGTGCTGCAGACGCGTCAGTCGCTCTACGGCATCCGCGTTGGTGCGAAGGTTAAGTTCTGATCCCAGCGATCAACTTGAAACCGGGAAGGGGCGCTTCGGCGCCCCTTCTTTTGTGTGCTAGGCATGGCGTTGATTTTGGAGGTGCAAGTCCTCTGCGGGCCGGCTGGACGGAACCGCTAGTGGATTGATCGGAACGGAAGAGTCCGATTGGGGATTCCCGTCTGCATTT
>CAZLPK010000024.1:0-28050 GCA_964561375.1 uncultured Novosphingobium sp. | reverse complement strand
GGCAGTTCGGGCCGATCAGGCGGCTCTTGCTGCCCTGCAGGGCGCGCTTCACGCGAACCATGTCGAGCACCGGAATACCTTCGGTGATGCAGACGATCAGTTCGATTTCAGCATCAATCGCTTCGAGGATCGCATCAGCTGCGCCCGGAGGCGGAACGTAGATGCACGAAGCGGTCGCGCCGGTGACAGCCTTGGCTTCTGCCACGGTGTCGAACTGGGGCAGACCGATGTGGTCGGTGCCGCCCTTGCCCGGGGTGACCCCGGCAACCATCTGGGTGCCATAGGCCAGCGCCTGTTCGGTGTGGAAAGTGCCGGTGGCACCGGTCATCCCTTGCGTGATGACCTTGGTATTCTTGTTGATCAGGATCGACATCGTTTATCTCCCGGGGAAATTATTCAGGCCAGGCTCGGCTCGATGCCCTTGCAGGCAACCAGCAGTTCCTTGACTGCATCGACAGAGACCTGGAAGTTCTGCTTGGCTTCAGCGTCGAGGTTGATTTCAACGACTTCTTCTGCGCCGTTGGCACCGATCACCACCGGCACGCCGACATACAGACCGTCGAGGCCATACTTGCCGTCAACATAGACGGCGCAGGGCAGGATGCGCTTCTGGTCGCCCAGGTAGGCTTCGGCCATGGCGATGGCGCTGGTGGCCGGTGCGTAATAGGCCGAACCGGTCTTGAGCAGGCCAACGATTTCGCCGCCGCCCGAACGGGTGCGGCCAACGATTTCGTCCAGCTTTTCCTTGGTCGACTTGCCCATCTTGACCAGGTCGGTGACGGGGATGCCGCTGACGGTGGAATATTCGAGGACCGGCACCATGGTGTCGCCGTGGCCGCCGAGAACAAATGCGTTCACGTCCTTCACCGAGACGCCGAATTCCCATGCCAGGAAGGTAGCGAAGCGGGCCGAGTCGAGCACGCCGGCCATGCCGACGACCTTGTTGTGCGGCAGGCCCGAGAATTCGCGCAGCGCCCAGACCATCGCGTCCAGCGGGTTGGTGATGCAGATCACGAATGCGTTGGGGGCATACTTCTTGAGGCCTTCGCCAACCGACTTCATCACGCCGAGGTTGATACCCAGCAGGTCGTCGCGGCTCATGCCCGGCTTGCGCGGCACGCCAGCGGTGACGATCACCACGTCGGCGCCAGCAATGTCGGCGTAGTCGTTGGTGCCCTTGATATTGGCGTCAAAACCTTCGATCGGGCCGCACTGCGCGAGGTCCAGCGCCTTGCCCTGGGGCATGCCTTCGGCGATGTCGAACAGGACGATGTCGCCCAGTTCCTTCTTGGCGGCGAGGTGAGCGAGGGTGCCGCCGATCATGCCGGCGCCGATGAGGGCAATCTTCTTGCGAGCCATAGTGCGAATTCGTCCTTCCCTTTTGCGGGATCGCGGCTGGCACACGAACGACCTTACCCATCCCGCAGGGTGCAGGCGTCCGGCGTAATGGACTCGCCCTAGGCCCCCCATTTGGTGATTGCAAGGCGATAAAAGGTCGTACGACCAACTATTTTGTGATAATAGTTCGCAATTGCAAAAGGCGATACGTGATTGCCCGAAATTCGGGCAAATCGCTGAAATGGCGAAGCTGCCGTAGCGGTTCGTCAATAGCCGCGCTGCGGGTGGCGGCAAAGAGGTTCTGGCGCCCGGGTGGTTGCGTTCTGCAAAAGACGGTTTTAAGAGCGCGCCCACGTCACGGGTTGCCTGGGAGACCAGGCCTAAGAGGGAAGGGGGTTCAAATCCCCCGCTGCCCCCGCAACTGTGACCGGGGAGCGATGCGTCCCACATGCCACTGGCGTCCTTTTACAAGGCACCGGGAAGGCGGGCGCAAAGCAGTGATCCGGGAGCCAGGAGACCTGCCCATGATGGTCGTTCCGCAGCCGGGCGGGGTGTACCGGGATGCAGCGTAGACCTGTGCCTGTTGGCGCAGATGCTCCGCCATGAACGGCTTTCGTTCATCGGTGGAGTCTGATTTTCATGAAGAATACAAAAGTTGCGATCCTGGCTAGCGCCGCAGCGCTGGCAACCCCGGCCTATGCGCAAGACAGCACTGCTGGCGAAGGCCCGGCCAGTGAAGCTAAAATCGTCGTTGTGGCAACCGGCTTTGGCCAGCCGCGCGACACGACCGGACAGGCGATTACGGTTGTCACCAACGCAGACCTTGAACGCCTGCAAACGGTAAACCTGACGGATGCCCTGCGCACGCTGCCGGGCGCCAGCATTGCCCAGCGCGGGCCGGTCGGCGGCCAGACCAGCGTGTTCCTGCGCGGCGGCAACAGTTCGCAGACGCTTGTCTTGATTGACGGCGTACGGATCAACGATCCGTCCAGCCCCAATGCCGCAGTCGATTTCGGTAGCTTGCTGGCTGGCAATGCGGGCCGGATCGAAGTGCTGCGCGGCCCCAATTCGATTGTCTGGGGCAGTCAGGCAATGGGCGGCGTGGTGAACATTGAAACGGCCCGGCCCACAGGTGCGCTCGAAGCGCGCGGTGCGCTGGAATATGGCTATGCCGATACGGTGCTGGCGCGCGCCAATGTATCAGGTGGCAGCGACGCCTTGCAGGGCAGCCTTGGCGGGACTTTCTACCGCACGGATGGCATTTCGGCACTGGCCGCCGGGGCAGAGCGGGACGGAAGCCGGACCTGGGCGCTGAACGGGCGGATCAAGGCGCAGATCGCGCCTGACCTATCGCTTGACCTGCGCGGTTACTACAACGACAGCCACGTCGATTTCGACGATTTCTACGCCCCCAATGGCGGTGAGGCTCTGGCTGTGGCCCGTAATCGCCAGTTTGCGGGCTACGCCGGAGTCAACTTCATGCTGGCTGATGGCAACTGGCACAACCGCCTGGCCTATACCCGCACCGATATCCGGCGGCGCGGGACCGATCCCGATCTGGAGAACGGTCTGTTCAACAACTACGTCGTCAACGGCGAAATCGACCGGTTCGAATATCGCAGTTCCTATGACCTCGCGACCATTGCAACACTGGGCTTTGGTGTAGAGCATGAGCGCACCTCCTCCAGCACATCTTACGCAGGTGCTACGGCGGATCTGGCCGATACCGACGTAACCGGCGGCTATGCGCAGTTGAGCCTGCGCCCGGTGGACGGGCTGACCCTGACTGGCGGGGTGCGTCATGATGATTACTCCACCTATGGTGGTCACACCACGCTGGGCGGCAATCTTGCTTGGTCGCTGAATGACGGTGCAACCGTGCTGCGCGCGACCTATGCCGAGGGCTTTCGCGCTCCGACCCTGACCGAAGGGCAGCCGCCCTATGGCAATCCCCAGTTGAAGCCGGAAACCGCGCGCAATGTCGATCTGGGGATCGAGCAGTCCCTGCTGGATGATCGGGTGCGCGTAAGTGCCACCTGGTTCAATCGCCGCTCGACCAACCTGATCGTCTTTTCGTTCAGCAGCTATCAGTCGGAAAACATCGGCAAGGTCGATACCGATGGCTTTGAATTTGCCCTGCTAGCCCAGCCGACCACGCGCCTGCGGCTGGAGGCGAACTATACACTGACCAATGCGATCAACCAGTCGGGCGATTACATCGGCAAGCGCCTGCAACTGCGCCCTCAGCACAGCGGCAACTTCTCAGTCGATTGGGAAACGCCGCTCGGTCTGCGACTGGGGGCCAGCGCGCTGCGGGTCGGTGACAGCTTTGACGATGCTGCCAACCAGGTCTCGCTTGATGGCTATGCCTTGCTCACCCTGCGGGCGGCGCTACCCTTGAACGATCGGCTGGAACTCTATGGCAGGATCGAGAACCTGACTGACGCGCGCTATCAGACCGTCGCCGGCTATGGCACCTATGGCCGGGCGGCCTATGCCGGGGTCCGCGCCAAATGGTAAGGCGGCTGGCCCCGCTGCTCCTGCTGGCTGTGGCGGCTTGTACTGCCGCTCCGGCGCGGGAGGCGGGGCCTGCTGTTCCGTCCGGCTCCGCGCCTAGCATTGTCAGCCTGAACCCCTGTACCGATGCGATTCTGGCTGAAGTGGCCGAGCCGCAGCAAATCCTGGCGATTTCGTCCTACAGCCACGATCCGGCAGCCAGTTCGATGGATCTGGCCACCGCGCGCCGGTTCAGGGCAGTGTCCGGAACGGTTGAGGAAGTGCTGGCGCTGCGGCCCGATCTGGTCATCGGCAGCACTTTCACGCCGCCTGCCGCGGTTCATGCGATGGGGCGGCTGGGGTTGCGGCTGGAACAGATTGGCATGGCCGGTACTGTCGAGGAGAGCGAAGCTCAGGTCCGCCGCATTGCCGCTCTGGCCGGTCATCCCGAACGGGGCGAGGCGCTGATCGCGCGCATTCGCGCCGCGCTGGCGGCCAATCGCGGTCCTGCGGGGGCGGCAGTTTCTGCGCTGGTGTGGCAATCGGGCGGGATCGTGCCGGGCGACAATACGCTGATCGCCGACCTGCTGCGCCGCACCGGCTTTGCCAATGCAGCCGCCGCGCGCGGACTTGGGCAGGCCGACATGCTGCCGCTGGAACAGGTGCTGGCCGATCCGCCGCAGCTGATTTTCGCTGCCAGCCACGGGGCGGGTAACGAGGATCGGATGCTGGCCCATCCGGCCTTGGCAAAGCTGAGTGCCACGCGCCGCGAAACGCTTGATCCCTCGCTGCTGTGGTGCGGCGGGCCGACGATCATTCGCGCGGCAGAGCGGCTGGGTGAAGTGCGGAGGGCGATGCGATGAACCGGCCTATCCTGCTCCTGTTGGTTGCGCTTGTGCTGGCGGCTCCCTTGTCCTTGCTGGCGGGAAGGGTCTGGCTCGATCCATTCGCAGACCTGTCGCCCAACGATCTGACCATCTTGCTGGACCTGCGCCTGCCGCGCGTGATTCTGGCCGTGACGCTGGGGGCGGGCCTTGGCGCGGCGGGCGCGGCGATGCAGGGTTACTTGCGCAATCCGCTGGCCGATCCGGGACTGTTCGGCATTGCGCCCGGGGCGGCGCTGGGTGCGGTGCTGAGTTTCTGGACCGGCTGGGCGGCCAGTGCCTGGACCTTGCCGCTGTTCGCCCTGATTGGCGCCGGACTGGCCATGGCCCTGCTGGGCGTGATCGCCGGACGGACCGGATCGGCCATGCTGTTCACGCTGGCGGGGATGATGATTGCCAGCCTTGCCGGTGCGTTGATGAGTCTTGCTATCAGCCTTGCCCCGTCGCCCTTTGCGATGAGTGAAATCGTGACCTGGCTGATGGGCGCGTTGACCGACCGGTCGTGGCAGGAGGCCAGCTTTGCCGTGCCACTGACATTGACGGGAATTGCTGTGCTGATGTTCGCCGGAAAGGCGCTCGATGCCTTGTCGCTCGGTGAAGCGGCGGCGCGTTCGCTTGGCGTCGAACCGCGCCAGTTGCAGGTGCTGATGATCGTCGGCATCGGCCTAACGGTCGGGGCAGGGGTCGCTGCGGCGGGGATCATCGGCTTTGTCGGCCTGATCGTGCCGCACCTGCTGCGCCGCTTTACCGACCAGCGCCCGTCCAGCCTGATCCTGCCCTCGGCCCTGGCCGGTGCGCTGCTGCTGCTGGTTGCCGATAGCCTTTGCCGGGTTCTGCCGCTGGCCAGCGAACTGCGGCTGGGGATTGCCCTGTCGCTGCTCGGTGCGCCGTTCTTCCTTGGCCTGCTGCTGCGGATACGAAAGGGGCTGGCGTGATGCTGACGGCTGAGGACATTTCGCTTGGAGGCCGTTTGCGCCACGTTTCGCTGGGTCTGCGCCCCGGTGAAGTCACCGCGATTTGCGGCCCTAACGGCGCAGGCAAGTCCAGCCTGCTGACCTGTCTTGCCGGACTGCTTGCGCCCGACAGCGGCACGGTCGCGCTGGAACAGCAGGAACTTGGCGGCCTCGCCCCACGGGATCGCGCGCGGGCAATCGGCTATCTGCCGCAGCAGGGCGAAGTCGCCTGGAACCTCTCGGTCGAAACGCTGGTCGGGCTGGGCCGCCTGCCGTGGAATGGCAGTGCCGAGGTGGATCAGGCTGCGGTCGATGCAGCGCTGCGGGCGCTCGATTTGCAGGACCTGCGTCAGCGCAGCGTTGCGCAATTGTCTGGCGGGGAACTGGCCCGCGTCCTGCTGGCCCGCGTTCTGGCGGGAGAACCGCGCTGGATTCTGGCTGACGAGCCGCTCGCCAATCTCGATCTCGCCCACCAGTTGACCCTGTTGCGGCAGTTCCGCCGTCTTGCCGGGCGCGGTGCCGGGGTCTGTCTGGTCCTGCACGATCTGGCCCAGGCCATGAACCATGCCGACCGGGTGATCGTGCTGGATCGCGGCACTTTGGCCGCCGATGGCCCGCCCGCAGCCGCGCTTTCCGAAGCGGTGATCGAACAGGTCTGGAAAGTGCGGGCGCGCTGGCTGGGCGAGGATGGACAGCGCGCGCTGGTTGCTGGTTAGGCTGGCCAGTCGCCCACCGTCCCCATCCACAGCGCAGTCGCGGCAATCGCCGCCGTCTCGCCGCGCAGGATGCGGGGACCTAGCGTTATTGCATGGGCCTGAGGCAGCGCGCGGATCGCGGCGCGCTCGGCATCGTCAAAGCCGCCTTCCGGGCCGGTAAGCAGGGCCGCAGGGCCGCGATGGGCCGCGAATTGCGCAGCCGCGCCTGCGCCGCCGTTTTCGTCGGCAAAGAACAGGGTGCGGCCAGCCTCCCACCCTTTCAGCAAGGCTTCCAGCTTGATCGGTGCGGCAATGGCGGGAAGGGCGGTGCGGGCGCATTGCTCCGCCGCTTCGATTAGCACGGCACGGGCGCGGTCAAGGTTCAGCTTGTCCGCCACGCAGCGCCGGGTCAGCACCGGCTGGATATGCCGGACGCCTAGTTCGCAGGCCTTTTCCAGCACCAGATCGAACCGGTCCTTTTTCAGCAGCGCTGCGCAGAGGGTGAAATCCGGCACCTGTTCGCGCGGGCGGAGCAGTTGCTCGCACAGGACGGTAACGGCACGCTTGCCTGCTTCCTGCACGCGCGCAGCCCATTCGCCGGTCACATCGTCGCACAGCACCACGGCATCGCCGGGCGCAATCCGCATCACGCGCGACAGGTAATGCGCCTGCGGCCCGTCCAGCGTCAGCCCAGCGCCAGCGGACAGGGCGGTTTCGACAAACAGGCGCGGCGCGCTTTTCGGAGGCCAGGCGGGTTTAGCGGGCATAGCGCACCCATAGGGCCGCAATGCCTGTCAGGCAAAGGGCAAAGCCGCAGCGTGACGTTCCCCGATGCGAGGGCCAGTTGCCGGGTGACGCTGCACTTGCGGTGCGGTATTGGCCATTCCATGCAAACCACTGCGCCCGACATCGTCCCTGATAGCGAGCATCGCGGGTTGATCCTGCGCCTGCCCCAGCCCTTGCGCGATCTGGCCTTGCTGGCCCGGTTCGACCGGCCAATCGGCTGGTGGCTGCTGTTCTGGCCCTGTGCCTGGGGCCTGCTGCTGGCGGGCGGTGCAGGGGCGTGGGGCCTGCTGGCATGGATGCTGCTGGGCGCGATTGTGATGCGCGGGGCGGGCTGCGTCTTTAACGACATCGTCGATGCCGACATCGATCGCAAAGTGGCGCGCACCGCGCTGCGCCCGGTCGCGAGTGGACGGATCAGCCGCAAGGTAGCCTGGTTCTGGCTGGTTGCGCTGTGCCTCGTCGGCCTGATCGTCCTGCTGCAATTGCGCTGGCAGGCGCAAGTGGTGGCGCTGGGCAGTCTGGCGCTGGTCGCGGCCTATCCGTTCATGAAACGGATCACGGGCTTTCCGCAGGCGTGGCTGGGGATCGTCTTCACCTGGGGTGCTCCGGTCGGCTGGGTGGCGCTGCGCAGCGACCGGCTGGACGTGCTGGCCGCACTCTATGCCGGGGCGATCCTGTGGTGCATCGGCTATGACACGATCTATGCCTGCCAGGACCGCGAGGATGACGCGATGGTCGGCATCGGGTCCAGCGCGCTGACGCTGGGCGAGCATGTAAAGGGCGGTGTCGCTGCGTTCTATGCCGGAGCCGTGGCCTTGTGGGGACTGGCCGTGTGGCTGCTGCGACCGGACTGGATCGCGCTGCTTGCACTGGTCCCGGCGGCATTGCACCTTGGCTGGCAAGTGCTGACCCTGAACGACAAGGACACAGACAATGCGCTCGCCCGGTTCCGCGCGAACCGCACCACCGGCCTGCTGGTCGCGCTGGCCTGCTGGGTGGTCGGCAATGCGTAAGGTGGCTGTCCTCGCCCTGCTGGCACTGGCAGGGTGTGAGGCGAAAGCGCCGATTGCTGCCACCGAAACTGCCAGCGATCCCGCCCCGGCTATGCCGGGCAAGCCGTTTCAGGCGCTGGGAACGGAACCCTTCTGGTCAATCGAGGTCACGTCGGGACAGATGAAATATTCTGATCCAGAGAATATCGCCGGAACCGCCTTTGCCGCAAGTGAAGCCCGCGAGGGGCAGGGTATGCACTATTCCGGCACGCTGCACGGCCAGCCGGTCAGCCTGCTGGTCCAGCCCGGCACGTGCAGCGATGGCATGTCCGATACGGTCTATCCGTGGCGGGCGGCGCTCAGAATTGGCGACCGCACCGAACAGGGCTGCGTGCGGGAACGCTAGGATGTGCAACCTCTACCGCATGACCAAGGGGACGCAGGAAGTCGCCCGGATCTTTGCAGTAGAGCCGGACCTGTCCGCAAATTACGGCACCGAAGTCTATCCCGGCTATTCCGGGTTGGTCGTTGCCGAAGGCCGCGCCCGGGCGATGAGCTGGGGCTTCCCGCTGGTGCTGACCGGGCGGCAGGGGCAAAAGCTGAAGCCCAAGCCCGTCACCAACGCGCACGAGGACAAGCTGCTAACTCCATTCTGGCGCGACAGTTTTGTTCAGCGGCGCTGCCTTGTGCCCGTAAGCCAATGGGCTGAGGCCGAGGGTGAGAAGGGCCGGATGACCCGCACCTGGTATGGCCTGCCTGATCAGGATGTCTTCGCCGTCGCCGGCCTGTGGCGGCCGAGCGCGGAGTGGGGCGAGGTCTACACCGTGGTCATGGTCGATGGGCACCCGCAGATGGCAGAAGATCATGACCGGATGCCCCTGATCCTCAGCCATGCCGCACAGCGGTACTGGCTGGAAGGAACGCCCGAGGACGCGCTCGCCCTGTGTCAGACCTGGGAGGATGCCATCTCGGTCGAGCAAACGGCAGAGCTTTGGGCGGGCGGCTATGACGTGCCGCCAGAGCCGAGATTGCTTTAGTTTATAAAATCTGTTTATTTTCAGGTTTTTGATCAGAAAACATCATAAAAGACTTGTGTTCCATCGACCTCAAGTTAGCTTGAACTCATCCGTGGATGCCGCTTTCGTGCATCCCGGCGGGGGCTTCTTCAATTGCATTGCACGCTGGCAGTGCGGATTGGTGAAGGGATGGTGATTGATGGACCGCAATGACCTGTTGCCGATTGGCGAACTGGCAAAGCGTACCGGCCTCGCAGTTTCCGCGATCCGGTTTTACGAGGACAAGGGCCTGATCCGGGCCTTTCGTACCAGCGGCAACCAGCGCCGCTTTTTACGCAGCGATATTCGCCGCCTCAGCTTCATCCTGATTGCGCAAAGGCTGGGACTGGGCCTGAACGAGATCGAGGCGGAGCTTTCCAAATTGCCGGAAGGGCGCACGCCCAGCCTGCTCGACTGGCAGCGGATCAACCGTTCAATGCGCGCGGCCATCGATGCCAAGATCCAGCTGATGACCAAGACCCGGGCCAAGCTGGACGAATGTATCGGCTGCGGTTGCCTGAGCCTTGACCGCTGCCGCCTGCACAACCGCGATGACCGCGCCGGTACAGCCGGAACCGGGCCGCGCTTCGTGCTGGATAACGTCTAGAGGCGACTATTCCGCGGCCAGCAATTGTTCCGCAGCCTGCAGATCGACGCTGACCAGTCGCGAAACGCCGCGTTCCACCATGGTCACCCCGAACAGGCGGTGCATCCGGCTCATCGTCACGGCATTGTGGGTGACGATCAGGTAGCGGGTGTCGGTTTCCTGCGTCATGGCCTCCAGCAAATCGCAGAAACGTTCGATATTGGCATCGTCCAGCGGCGCATCGACTTCGTCCAGCACGCAGATCGGCGCGGGGTTGGTCAGGAACAGGGCAAAGATTAGCGCGACGGCAGTCAGCGCCTGTTCCCCGCCCGATAGCAGGGTCAGCGATTGCAGGCGTTTGCCCGGCGGCTGGGCATAGATTTCAAGGCCGGCTTCCAGCGGATCGTCGCTATCGACCAGCGCCAGATGGGCGTGACCGCCTTCGAACAGCTTGGTGAACAGGCGCTGGAAATGGGTGTTTACGGCTTCGAATGCGGCGCGCAGCCGTTCGCGCCCTTCGCGGTTGAGATTGCCAATCGAGCCGCGCAGGCGATTGACCGCTTCGACCAGTTCGGCCTGTTCGGCAATGCTGGCGCCGTGCCGCGCTTCAACTTCGGCCAGTTCATCGGCGGCGACCAGATTGACCGGGCCGATCCGTTCGCGGTCGGCGCACAGCTTCTCATGTTCAGCGCTTTCCTGCGCAGCGGGGCCGACTTCGGCGGACTGGAATTCAAACCGCTCAGGCAGCAGGGGCGGCGGACACTGGAAGCGTTCGCCGGACATCCCGGCCATTTCGGCCCGCCGTGCGTCTTCGTTCTCCGCCCGGGCGACTGCTCCGGCACGCGCTTCGCGGGCCGAGGCGAGCGCTTCGTTGGCGGCGTTGAACTGCGCCTCGATCCGCCGCGCCGCTTCGCCCAGTTCAGTAACCTTGGCTTCGGCAGCGGCGAGTTCACTGGCAAGGCGGGTGCGGATTTCATCCCCGGCCTCGATCTCGCGCATCAGGCTGGGCGGCTTGGCGGCGACGACCGCGCGTTCCTCGGCGATTTCCTCGAACCGGCGGGTCATCGAGGCAAGGCGGCTGGTCGCATCCCCGGCGCGGGCCTGCCATGATTTGATGTCGCTGCGCTGGGTGTTGCAGCGCTCCCGCGCCACGGCCAGCGCCTGATCGTGAGCGGCAAGTCCGGCCGTCGCGGCCTGCAATCCCTGCCGCGCCGCATCGTGCCGGGCCTGAGCCGCAGCCAGCCCGGCGCGGCCGGCTTCCGGATCGGGCAGCGCGGCGCGGCGCTCCTCGGCGGCTTTGCATTCGGCTTCGGCCTGTCGGCGCTGCCCGGCCAGATCGGTCGCACTGGCGGCCAGTTCGGCGCGGCGGGCCTCGATCCGGGCCTTGGCTGCTTCGGCCTGATCGACCGCGCGCAAGGCGGCGCGTTCGGCATCGGCGGCGGCGGCAATGGCGCGCTCGGCAGCGACGACGGCCAATTGCAGTTCGGACAGTTCCTGGCCGACCGTTTGTGCCTTGTCTTCGGCAGCAGCGACCGCCTCGCGCAGGGTGGGGAGTTCGCCTTCCAGGGCGGCAAGGCGGTTCTCCGCCTCAAGCCGTGCCGCTTCCGCCGCGCCTTCGCCCTTGGCAACGAAGCCATCCCAGCGGCGGATACGCCCGCTGCGGGTGACAAGCCATTCGCCGGGAGCGAGCGCGCGGCCATCGTCGCTGTCGGCGACATGGACCAGTGCGAGCCGGGCCTTCAGTTCGTCCGGGCATTGGGTGACATGGGTGAGCAGGCTGCCTGCAACCGGTGCCGGAGCCTCGGCCCCGGTCCAGAACCGTCCGTCTGCGTCTGCCGGAGCCAAACCCAGCGGAGCCTTGGCATCGCGGCCCAGAACGGCGGCTAGCGCGCGTTCGTATCCCGGCGCCGCGCGCACGGCATCCAGCGCGGTGCGGCCGTGTTTCCCTGCGGCCTGCTTGGCGCGGGCATCGCGGTCGCGGACAAGGGCCTGCCATTCGCGCTCGACCCCGGCCAGTTCGGCCCTGGCAGAGGCTAGGGTGGACGATGCTTCGTCGCGCGCCGCCTGCAACTGCGCCTTGCGCGCTTGCTGCCCGTCCAGCGCTGCGCGGGCTGCGGCAAGGGCGGCACTGGCCTCTTCGCGGGCCTGTTCAGCCCCGGCCAAGGCAACCGAGGGATCGCCTTCGCGGTTCAGGCTTTCGGCCAGTTCTTCCTGTCGCCGCACTTCTGCCTCGACCCTGGAAAGGCGCTGGCGGGCCTGGGCCAGTTCGGCATCGGCCACGCGCCATTCCGCTTCGACGCCGGCCTGGTCGGCGGTCGCCTTGGCCAGAGCCAGTTCGGCCTGACGCAGGCTGCGGTCGGCATCGTCCAGCGCAGCGGCGACCTGCGGGCGACGTTTCTCGTCGGCTGTCAGCCTTTCCTCGCCCTCGGCCAGTTCGCGTTCCAGCCGGGCGAGAGAAGCGGCGGCATCCCTGGTCAGGCGGTCGGCATCGCCCCGGTCTTCTTCTAGACGCTTGTGCTGCCGGTCGAGGTCTTTCAGTCGTTCTTCCGCTGCTTCCAGCTGGCTGGTCAGCGCGGCCATGCGGTGGCCATGGGCGCTGGCATCGTCGCGGCGGTCAGCCAGTTCGTCGCGCGCTGCGGCGAGCGCTTCAGCCGAAGCGTGCTGCGCGTCCTGCGCCGCCTTCATCGCTTCCTGCGCGGCCACCACGCGGGCTTCGCAAGCTTGCGCTTCGGCGCGGGCCGCTTCGGCGGCAGCGGCGGCATCGCGCCAGCGGGCAAAGATCAGCCGCGCTTCGGCCACCTTGATCCGGTCGGACAGGGCCTTGTATCGCTCTGCCGCGCGGGCCTGACGGCGCAGCGAACCGATCTGGCTGTCGAGCTGGCTCATCAGGTCTTCAAGCCGGGCCAGATTGGCTTCGGTCGCGCGCAGTTTCTGTTCGGCATCCTTGCGGCGGACGTGCAGACCCGCGATTCCCGCCGCCTCTTCCAGCATCATGCGCCGTTCCGCCGGTTTGGCGGCAATGACGGCGGCAATCTTGCCCTGACTGACGAGGGCGGGGGAGTGGGCGCCGGTCGCGGCATCGGCAAAGACCAGCGCCACGTCCTTGGCCCGGACATCACGCCCGTTGACGCGGTATGCGCTGCCCGCCCCGCGTTCGATGCGGCGGACCACTTCCATTTCGCTGTTGCTGTCGCCAGCGTCGGCCAGCAGGACCACTTCGGCAAAGTCGCGCGGCGGGCGCTGCGCGGTTCCGGCGAAGATCACGTCTTCCATCCCGCCGCCGCGCATCGACTTGGCCGAGCTTTCGCCCATGACCCAGCGGATCGCTTCGAGCAGGTTGGACTTGCCGCAGCCGTTGGGGCCGACTACCCCGGTCAGGCCGGGTTCGATGCGCAGTTCAGCCGGCTCGACAAAGCTCTTGAAGCCAGAGAGCTTGAGCCGCTTGATCCGCATCGCCCCGGTCCGTTCGCCTCCTTGTGCCCGGGTTTACCGTGCGCCGGCGTTTTGCAGCGCGGTCTTCACCACGGACCAGGTATTGCCGTCAATCTTCGTGCCGTTGACGAAGAAGGTCGGCGTGCCGGTGATGCCCATTTCGGTCGAGGCCTTGTTGGTCGCATTGGCCAGTGCCGTCGCCTTGTTCACGTCAGCCGTGCAAGCCTCGCCCTGAGCCTGCGCAATGCCGCGGCTGGCAAAGAACTGGTCCATGCCGCCAGCCTTGGCAATCGCGGTAAAGCGCTGGGCCGGGGGCAGGGCAGCAGCCTGCTGGAACCCGGCTTCGTTCTTCTGCAGGGTTTCGAACATGGTCCGCTGATAGCCCCAGAACTGGTCAGCCAGGGTGATGACCGCTTCGGGCGAACCGCAGGTGGCCAGCAGGGTGGCCGGAATGTCCAGCGCGTTCAGCATGAAGAAGCGCAGTTCATAGCTGACCTTGCCGCTGGTGACGAAATCGCCGAGCAGTTCCTTGTGGGCGGCTTCCGAAAATTCCGCGCAGTGCGAACAGCTTAGGGCGCCAAATTCAAGCAGCTTGACCGGGGCGTTGGGGTTGCCAACGCGGTAGCCGCCGTCAGCGGTCACTTCCACCACTTCGGTCCAGGCCTTGCCCGCAGGCGGAGCCACGGCGGCAACTGCATCGCCCTTGGGCGCTTCACCGGCGGGAGCGGATGCTTCCTGCTTGCACGCGGCAAGGGCCAGCGGGGCGAGGGCCAGAGTAAGGAGCAGTCGGTTGCGCTTGGCGATCATGGCGGTTCGTTTCCTTGGTAATCGTGGCGGTCAATCTAACCCGGATCGGGTAAAGGAAGAAGCGATGTGGTTGGGCACCAACCGCTTCTCCACAAGTGCGTTAGCGGGCTGCGGTGTTGAGCAAGGGTTGCAGCGTCGCCCAGTCATGTGCTTCTGCCAGCTTGCCGTTGAGCATGAAGCTGGGCGTGCCGCGCACGCCGCCTTGCATCGCTTCGTTGGTCTGGGCGGCCAGCTTGTCGGCCAGGGGCCGATCGGCAAGGCACTGGTCCAGTTGTGCCGGGGTATAGCCGCGCGCGGTCATCAGGCTGTAAAGGCCCATGTCCTGGGCCACGGCCTTCAGCTTGGGGCCGAATTCCAGCTTGTTCCAGCGTTCCTGCGCGCCTTCGGGCGGGTTCTTCAGCCAGTTCGACTGCGCTTCCATGATGGCGTGGTGGTTGCCGGGAAACTTGCTGTCCGGCCCGCACAGCGCCAGCAGCGAGGCAGAGACATCGACGATGTTGCGGAAGAACGGGCGAACCTCGATCGCGACTTTGCCCTGCCGCACCAGTCCGCCCAGCAGAGCGGTCTTGCTGTCGTGGGCATAGTGCGCGCAGTGCGGGCAGGTATAGCTCATGAATTCGACCAGCCTGACCTTGGCCGCCGGATTGCCGATCACATGGTTGCCGGCCGGGCTGCGGGTCAACTTTTGGTCCCAGGCGGCAGTCGCAGCGGGCGTTGCCTTGGCGGCGGGCTTTGCGGTGAGTGGACCTGCGGCGACCAGCGCGGTTGCGGCCAGCGTGCCAAGGATCGTGGTAGCAAGAAGCTTGGTCATTTATTTCAGGCTTTCATCCAGTTGCGGGCGCAGGCTGGCCCAGTCGTGCGTGCCGTCTAGCAGTTTGCCGTTGATAGAAAAACCGGGACTTTGCGTCACCCCTGCGGCAACCGCTGCAGAAGAGGCAGCTTTGAGCCGCCTGGCCATGGTTTGATCAGCAAGACAGCGTTCCAGCGTCTGGCGATCATAGCCGCGACTGCCCATCACTTCATAGAGCTTCAGGTCCGCCGCGATGGCCCGGTTGCGGGTGCCAAGGTCCGGGTGGTTCCAGCGCTGACGCTGCATCGCCGTGGCGTGGGGCAGCAGTTCCATCCATTTCGCCTGACTGCGCAGCAAGGCATTGTGGTTGAGCGGGAAACGCGCCGGATCGCCGCAGCTGGCCAGCATGGCGGCAGCCAGATCGACTGGCGTTTCGGTCAGCAGGCGAACCTCAATCGCGATGCGGCCCGAGGGAAGATAGGCCAGACCCAGCACGCCTTCGGATTGCAGGTTGTAGGTGGCGCATTCACGGCAGGTGTAGCTGGTGTATTCGACTAGCCGGACAGGGGCCTGCGGATTGCCGATCAGGTGGCCGTTCTGGCTGGTCCAGCTGACCGCATGCGTCCATCCTGCGGGCGGAGCGGCCGCGCCGAGGAGAACAGCGGCCAGTGTTGCTGCCGCAAGTCGCAGTGCCTTGACCAAGTGGCCTATTCCCCTTCCGCGTCGCCCAGATTGCGGGCCAGCGATTCCAGTACCTGCCGCAGTTCCGGATCGCCGATGTCGCGCAGGGAATCGCCCAGTTCGACCGGGATCGGGCGCAGCGATGGCGGAGCCGCAGCGGGCTTTACAGCAGCAGGCGGCTTAACCTCACCTTGCCGCAGCTTGACCCGGGCCACCGCCTTGTAACCGAAAAAGCGGTTTACCCGGTCGATGATCTCTGGCGTGACATGGCTGATGAACGGGGCGTGGGCTGGAACCACAACCAGATCGAGGATGCCATCGGTTTTCTCGCCCGGCGGAAAACGGATCGCTTCGGGCATGCAGATCCGGGCGTGGCGCTCGCCCACGATTTCCGCCCAGCGGGTCACGACGCTGGACTGAATAAAGCCGAACTTGCGAAAGGCGGTGCGGCCGATTTCGGGCATCAATTCGCCGATTGGCCGGGTGCCCAGACCGCGCGACCGTTCATAGCGGCGCGGGGCTGCCTTTGGCTTTTTCTCCGGCTTGTCACCATCCCGTTTCATTACGCCGCTGCCAATGCCATAGGCGGGGCATGGAAGCCACTGCCAAACGCTTGCTGGACTGGTATGACGCTAATGCCCGCGTCCTGCCTTGGCGCGCACCGCCGGGAGCGCCCGCGCCGGAACCTTACCGCGTCTGGCTGTCCGAAGTGATGCTGCAACAGACGACCGTTGCCGCAGTCGGACCTTATTTCGCGAAGTTCCTCTCGCTCTGGCCGCGGGTCGAAGATCTGGCGGCGGCTGACGATGCTGACGTCATGGCGGCATGGGCCGGGCTGGGTTACTATGCCCGCGCCCGCAACCTGCTGGCCTGCGCGCGGGCCGTGGCGGCGCGCGGCGGGGTGTTCCCCGATACCGAGGAAGGCTTGCGCGAACTGCCCGGCGTGGGCGCCTACACCGCAGCAGCGGTGGCGGCGATTGCCTTTGATCGCCGCGCGGCGGTGGTCGATGCCAATGTCGAGCGGGTCGTGGCGCGGCTCTATGCCATTTCGGAACCGCTACCTGGAGCCAAGACGGCGATCCGGGCGCGGGTCGAGGAACTGACGCCTGCCGCGCGCCCCGGCGATTTTGCCCAGGCGATGATGGACCTTGGCGCGACAGTCTGCACCGTGCGCGCCCCGCGTTGCCTGCTCTGTCCGCTCAGTGACAATTGCGTGGGCCGCCAGCAGGGGCCAGAGCAGTTTCCGGTCAAGGCGCCGAAGCGGGCCAAGCCGCAGCGCCGGGGGCAGGCCTTCTGGATCGAGCGGGATCGGGCTGTCTGGCTGGTCCAGCGGCCGGAAAAGGGGATGCTGGGCGGAATGCGCGCCTTGCCGGACAACGATTGGTCCGCCCGCAGCGATGGCACCACGCCGCCGCCGCTGGAGGGAAGCTGGGACCACCTTGGCACGGTGCGTCATTCTTTCACGCACTTCGATCTTGATCTGCAATTGATGCTTTATTCGGGAAGCGATTGGGTTAGGCTGGAGGCACTAGCGGGCGAATGGTGGCCTGTGGCGGAGCTAAGCCGTGCGGGCCTGCCGACCTTGTTTGCCAAGGCGGCGCGGCTGGCGCCCGAACCGGACCGGGAGAATTGACCTTGAACGATCTCGACCATCTTGCCCTGTCGCGCCGCGGCCTGCTGCGAGGAGGCGCATGGCTGGGGGCGGGGGCTGCGCTTTCTGCCGTTCCGTTTTCGCAGGCGCTGGCTCAGGCCGCGGTCGCTTCCGCCGATGCCCATTGGCCGACGGTAACGGCGATGCTCGACAAATATGTCGCCCAGCGCCGGGTGCCGGGGATGATTGCGGCACTGGGCTGGGGCGGTGCGGCTCCGGGCTATATCCGGCGTGGCAAGGAGGCCTTCGACGATCCCGATGCGATTGCCGAACAAAGCCTGTTTCGCGCCTATTCGCAGACCAAGCCCGTCACCGGCATGGCGGCGATGCTGCTGATCGAGGAAGGCAAGCTGAAGCTGGACCAGCCGATTGCCGATTTCGCGCCCGAATTCGCCAAGATGAAAGTGGCGATCGATCCGGACAAGGGACTGGATGCGCGGCCCACCGACAAGCTGATCACGGTGCGCCACCTGCTGACCCATACGGCGGGTCTGGGCTATGCCGGAATTGGCAAGAACAGGCCGATAGCGCGCGAGCTGGAGCGGCTGGGCCTGATCCCCGCCATCGTTACCACTCTGCCGATTCCCGGCCTGTCCGGCGGCGCGCCGGTGCCGGGTCCGGACGAGTTCCTGAAACGCACCGCCGCCGTGCCGCTGGTGGCAGAGCCGGGCAAGGTCTGGCGCTATTCGATGAGCCTCGACGTGCTGGGCATTATCATCCAGCGCGCGGCGGGCGCGAAAAGCTTTGAGCATTTCCTGCAAGAGCAGTTCTTTGGCCCTCTGGGCATGACCAGCACCTATTTCCACCTGCCGGCCAGCGCCACTTCGCGCCTGACCACCAATTACGCCCTGATGGGTGACTTGCCGCTGCCGCTACCGATCGATGGCCCGCGCAATTCGATCTACCTCAAGCCTACGCCCTTTGCCTATGGCGGTTCGGGCATGGTGACGACCCCGGCCGATTTCGACAAGTTCCTGGCCATGCTGGTCAATGGCGGGGTGCACGGCACCAAGCGTATCATGAAGGAAGAGACCGTGCGGCTCGGCACGTCGAACCTGCTGCCGGAGGGGGCTGACCTTTCTGGCACCTGGGTTGCGGCGTACAAGTTCGGTGCGGGCGGTCTGGTCGGAACGGGCGCGAACCAAGGGCTATACGGCTGGTCGGGTGCGGCGGGCACCATCGGCATGTGCAACATGCGGCTTGGCCTGCGCACCGGGCTGTATGTCCAGTATATGCCGCAGGAAACCCTGCCGCTGATTACCGAATTCCCGCAGGCCGTGGCCGCAGACATTCTCGCTGGAAAGGGGCGTCCGTCTTGAGCATTTCCACTATCGCTTTTGCAGGCGCGGGCCTTGACCGCGCCGATCACATCCGCCTCGATGCGGATAAACTGGCCAGCCTGATGGACTGGCGTGCGCGCCTGCTACGGCTGGACGGGCTGGACCCGGAAATCTCGCCCGAAGGCACGCTGGCCTGGGGCACTCTGGCCGATGCCGGGGCGGATAGCGAACTGGTGTTCCTCGGCCTGATGAACGGCAAGGGCTGCTTTGCCGAAGTCTCGCCCGATCTGATCGGCTCGCTGGCTCCGGCCAATCCGCGCCTGTGGGCGGCGATGAGCAGCCTCAGCCACGAAGAACTGGCAATCTATGGTGCGGCGCGCAGTCTGGTCGATTGGCACGCGCGCCACCGTTACTGCGCGCGCTGCGGCAATCCCACCGTGCTGGCCAAGGGTGGCTGGCAGCGCAATTGCACCAATGATGTGTGCAAGGCCGAACATTACCCGCGCGTCGATCCGGTCACGATCATGCTGGTCGAACATGACGGGCGCCTCCTGCTGGGCCGCCAGCCGCGCTTTCCGCCGCGCCGCTTTTCCGCGCTGGCGGGCTTCGTCGAACCGGGCGAAAGCATCGAGGAGGCCGTGGCCCGCGAAGTGCTGGAAGAAGCCGGCGTTGCCGTGGGCAAGGTCAGCTATGTCGGCAGCCAGCCGTGGCCGTTCCCGTCCAGCCTGATGATCGGCTGTTATGCCGAGGCGCTGGACGATGTGCTGACCATCGACCGCACCGAACTGGAAGAGGCCGACTGGTTCACCCGCGATGAAGTGGCCGCGGCCATGCGCGGGGACGAGGATGGCCGCTTTATCGCCCCGCCGCCTCAGGCGATTGCCCATCACTTGCTGAAATGGTGGCTTGAAAGATGACCCAGCCGGCAAAACTGACCATCGACATTTATTCGGACGTGATGTGCCCGTGGTGCATCATCGGCTATTCCCAGCTGCAAAAGGGGCTGGCCCTGCTGGAGGGTGAGGTCGAGGCCGAAATCCGCTGGCTGCCGTTCGAACTGAACCCCGATATGCCGCCAGAGGGCGAGGGGCAGAGCGAGCATATCGCCCGCAAATATGGCCGTTCTCCCGCAGAAGTTGAGAGCAATCGCGGGCAGATGCTGCAGATTGGCCAGCGCGCCGGTTACTCGTTCGACTATACCGGGCCGGGCGAGCCGCCCAAGGCGATGATGTGGAACACCTTCGCCGCGCACAAGCTGCTCAAGTGGGCGCTGATCGAGGCCGGGGCAGGCAAGCAGACGGCGCTGAAGCGGGCGCTGTTCGATGCCCATTTCCAGCAGCGCCGCAATATCGGTGATCCGGAAGTGCTGGCCGATGTGGCGGCTTCCGTCGGGCTGGACCGGGCCGGAGCGCGGGCAGCGGTGGACGATGAACTGCTGGGCCAGATCGTGCGGCGCGAACAGGCGCAGGCCTGGGACATGAACATTTCCGGCGTTCCCGCCATGGTGGTGCAGGGCAAGTACCTGATCCCCGGCGCGCAGGAACCGGAAGTCTATGCCAATGCGCTGCGCCGGGTGGTGGCGAAGGGGCTTTAGACCAGCCCCAACCGGGCGAGTTCCCCGGCCAGATCGCTGGGCAGGGCCTCACCCGCTTCTTCGCCAGCGCCAAGATCGGCAGGGGCGTCAGCGTGTTCCAGATAGCGCCAGCCCTGATGGGCGCGCTTGGGGCGGGGGTGGACCTGGATCAGCTCGGTCGAAATGACGATATTGGTCCGCCCGCCCTCAGCCTCTTCAAAGCCGAGGATCGGGCTGCGCAGGACCAGCTGGTGCTTGTGAATCCAGAACAGGGAACCGCCCGGCTCGCCATCCTTGGGCAGGATTTCCTCAAACCGTTTGGGCAGGTAGCGCGTGGTTAGACGCGCAACCTTGCCGCGACCGGAAAACCAGGCCCGCATATCGTCCAGCGAAGTCGCGCCATAGGCGACCTTGGTCAGGTGCAGCGGCATCAGACCAGCCCGCTCGCAACAGCAAGGCCAAGGAATGCAAAGAAGCCCATTGAGTCTGTAATCATCGTCACAAATACCGAACTGGCGACTGCCGGGTCCTGATCGAAGCGGTCAAACAGGACCGGGACGATTACGCCCGCAAGACCTGCCGTGATGATGTTCACCACAACTGCCGTACCGATCACTGCGCCCAGCAGCGGGTTGGCAAAGAAGAAGGCTGTGGCAACACCGATCAGCGTCGCCACGGTCACGCCATTCAGCATGGCGACGCGCAGTTCGCGCCACAGGATGCGACCCGTATTGGCGCGGGTCAGCTGGTTGGTGGCAAGCGCGCGCACGGCCACGGCCATGGTCTGGGTTCCGGCATTGCCGCCAATCGATGCGACCATTGGCGAGAGCGCGGCCAGGGCGACCAGCTTTTCAATCGCCCCGCCAAAGTGCGAAATGATTGTCGCGCCCAGCAGGGCGGTCAGCAGGTTGGCGATCAGCCAGCGCACGCGGCTGGCATAGCTTTCGCGGATCGGCTCGTTGATGTCGCCGTCGCCCGCACCGGACAGCAGCAGCACGTCTTCGCCCGCTTCTTCCTGAATGATGTGGACCACGTCGTCGACCGTGATCTGGCCGACCAGCCGCCCGTCATCATCCACCACGGCAGCACTGATCAGCGCGTATTTCTGAAAGCGCAGGGCGACTTCTTCCTGATCCATGTCGACCGGGATCAGGGTCTGGTCGCGCTTCATCACGTCGGTCAAGGCGATGGAGCGCGGGCAGCGCAGAATCCAACTGAGCAGGCAGGTGCCGACTGGGTGGAACCGCGCATCGACGATGAACACTTCCCAGAATTCATTGGCCAGATCGCGGCCTTCGCGCAGGAAGTCGATCAGGTCGCCAACCGTCATATGTTCCGGCACCGCGACGAAATCGCGGCTCATCAGGCGGCCTGCGGATTCCTCTGGATAGGACAGCGCGGCTTCGATCACCGCGCGGTCTTCCGGCTCCATCTCGGCAAGGACGGCCTGCTGGTCATCCTCGTCGAGGTCTTCGAGCATGGCCACCGCGTCGTCGGTGTCGAGCTGTTCGGCAATGTCGGCGACTTCGCCGGCAGGCAGAGCTTCGACCAGCAGCTCGCGGACGTAATCGTTCAGCTCGGCAAATACTTCCGAGCCCATAAGGTCGCTGATCGCCTTGGCCAGAAGTGGCCGTTCGTTCTGCTCCAGCAGCTCGAACAGGTCGGCAATGTCGGCGGGGTGAAGCGGTTCGACCAGTTCATAGACCTGGTCGGTCTCGCCCGCTTCAAGCCTTTCGCTGACGCGGCGGACAAAGTCCTTTTTCAGCGTGTTTTCTTCATCCAGGCTGTCGCTTTCGCGCGTGGGTTCGGCAGCTGTCAGGGCAGCTTCGTCCAGCACGGAGATGTCGCGATCCTCGGAAGTCATCGGCTGTGGTCTAGGCCGGTCAAAACCAAATGCAACCCGTGGGCGCGTTCCATGCGTGACTTTGTCCGCAGGCCGCCTATATCAGCGCGCAAATTGCAGGAGACAACCCGATGTCCGAATACCTTACCCTCTCGCTCAGCACTGGTGGCGACGTAAAGATCAAGCTGCGTCCCGACCTGGCCCCCGGCCATGTCGCGCGGATTGTCGAACTGGCCAACGAAGGCTTTTACGACGGCGTGAAGTTCCACCGCGTGATCCCGGGCTTCATGGCTCAGGGCGGTTGCCCGCAGGGCACCGGCATGGGCGGTTCGGACAAGCCGGACCTGCAGGCCGAATTCAACAACGAACCGCACGTGCGCGGCGTGTGCTCGATGGCTCGCACCAATTACCCGCACTCGGCCAACAGCCAGTTCTTCATCTGCTTTGACGATGCCACGTTCCTTGATCGCCAGTACACCGTCTGGGGTCAGGTCGAAGAAGGCATGGAATTCGTCGACGCGCTGCCCAAGGGTGAGCCGCCGCGCGAGCCGGGCACGATCCTGAAGGCGACTGTTAGCTGACAGTGACTGAATAAAATTACAGTTTTACAATAATTTCGTGCAAACTTGAGGCTGTTGCCTCACACTGGTTGGCATGACGGGATGCGGTCGAGTCTTTCGGCAAGACTGCATCCCGGCCCAACCGGGCGCACTGCAATTCCCGTGCTCCTTTCAGGGGCGGGTATCAGCAAGTGCGGCGGATGGTGGCAGTGCACGATCCCGGCCCCAACGGGATACGCCCCAAGACGCCTGCGCCATCCGCCATCCGGGGCGGACAGGTGCAATCAATCCGGCAGATGCGATCAATCCGGCAGGCGGCGGACGCGCAGCACCTTGATCGGCGGGCCGAGCATCTGACCCTTCATGATCCCCTGACCTTCCGTGGCGGAGCGCGGCGCTTCGAAAATTTTCAGTGCGACATCCATGCCTGAGACGACCTGGCCAAAGGCAGTGTAGCCGGCGCGCAGTTCCGGATTGTCAGAAGCGGGATCGGCGTCATAGCTCGACAGGTCGCTCATCAGGATGGAGAAATCGGCGCGGGCCGTGCCCGGAGCATTGCGGGCCAGCGACAGGGTGCCGGCCTTGTGCCTGATCCCGGTCTGGCTGGTCGGTTCGTGCGCAATCGGCGGGAACAGCTTGGTCGCATCGCGGATACCCATCTGGATCAGGCCATTGGGCTGCTCGCCCCAGTCCAGCTTCATCGCGCGGTAAAAGGAAGTGCCGTCATAGCGCCGGGCTGCGACATAGCGCATGATGTTTTTCACCGTGATCGGGGCCTGCTTGTGGAACAGTTCGGCGGTGATCGTGCCAAGTTCGGTCACGATTTCGATCCGCACCACATCGCCCAGCGGGGCAGGTGGCGGGGCAGGGCGCGGGGCCGGTTTGCGCGGCTTGGCGGCACCGGTCAGGGTGAACAGGATCGCAGGAAGGGCGGCCAGGACGAATCGACGCTTCATGCGCCCATTCTGGCTTAAAGCCCGGCCTTCACCAACCAGTCGTGGAAGATCCGCACGGCCCGCACTTCCAGTGTGTGCGGACGGCAGATGAACCAGTAGGAATAGGGGCTTTCCACTTCGACATCGAACAGCTTGGCCAGACGCTTGTCGTGGCTGCGATAGAAGTGGTCATCGTGCATGATGGCGATGCCCAGGCCATTTGCGGCGGCCTCAAGGATCAACTGACCGGAATCGTAATGGTCGATTGCCGTGGGTTCCAGATCGGGCATACCGATGGCCTGCTTCCACGCGGTGAAGCTGTCCTGCAATTCGGTGTGGATCAGGAAGGTCTGGCGCGACAGGGTTTCCTTGTCCGGGTTCTCCCCGATTTCCGCTGCCAGCGCCTTTGAGGTGAAGGCATAGACCCGGTTGTGGTCCAGCCGCACTGCATGGAACGCCGGGTCGGGCTGCTTCGACAGGACGATAGCTGCATCCAGCGTGTCGCCAACCCGGCTTTCCAGTTGCGGGCTGGTGTCAAAGTCGATGTGCAGGCGCGGGTGCTGCTTGCGCAGTTCTGGCAGGCGCGGGAACAGACGCTGGCTGCCGAACAGCGGCAACATGCCCAGATGCAGGCGCAGGACCTTGGAATCTTCGATCTGCCCTTCCACTGCAGCGGCCAGTTCGTCGAACTTTGGCCCGACCGCATTGTAGAAAGCCTGACCATCGTCGGTCAGCCGCATCGCCTGATGCTGGCGGGTGAACAGTCGCTTGCCGATGAATTCTTCCAGCGCGGCGACGCGGCGCGACAGGGCGCTGGGCGACAGGCCCAGTTCGTCCGCAGCCGCACGGGCTGAGCCAAGCCGGACGATCCGGACAAAGGCTTCGATCGCGCGCATCGGGGGCAGGCGGCGGATAGCCACGCGTCAGTTCTCCGAATGCTCAGGCGAAGGGGGCGGATGCAGGCGCAACCGGGTGACGCGCTTTTCATCGCCGCCGATAATTTCCAGCTGCCAGCCGCTATCGTGGACCAGTACGGCGCCAACAACCGGAACCTGTCCGGCCAGTACGAAAGCCAGACCGCCCAGCGTATCGACGTCTTCGTCGATCTCGCCCAGGCGGGCGTCGATCACGCGGCCGACATCGTCCAGTTCGGCCCGGGCATCGGCTTCCCACATGCCATCGTCCAGCTGGACCAGCAGTTCGGTCGGCGCATCGTCGTGCTCGTCCTCGATCTCGCCGGTGATTTCCTCGACCAGATCCTCGATGGTGATGATCCCGTCGGTGCCGGAATATTCGTCAACCACTACGGCCAGATGGGTGCGGCTGGCGCGCATGTCGTTCAGCACGTCAAGCGCGTTGCGGGCCTGCGGCACGAACAGGGGTTGGCGCATCAGCTGAGTCCAGTCCTTGGGCGTCTTGCCTTCGGCCAGGAAAGTGAACACGTCCTTGATCAGCATCATGCCGATCACTTCATCCAGCGTTTCGCCATAGACCGGCAGGCGCGAATGGCCGTGCGCGGCAAAGGCCTTCACCACTTCGTCCCACGTCGCAGAGCGCGGGATGGCGATGATCTGGCCGCGTGGGATCGCGACGTCATCGGCGTCATGTTCGGAAAAGTGGAGCAGGTTGCGCAGCATCTGCCGTTCCAGCGGCGAAAGATCGCCATTGCCGCGGTCGGCTTCGCCTTCTTCCTCATGCTCGTCGATGGCTTCTTCCAGCTGCGCACGTAGCGACTGGTCAGCTTCACCTCCGCGCATAAAGCGGCGTACAATGCGGGTCAGCAGGCTTCTACTGTCCCCGTCTCCTGAAGATATGTCGGGCATCGCCCTGTGTCACAGTCCTTATAGTTCGTCGTGATCGCCATATGGGTCGGCAATACCCAAAAGGGCAAGGGCATTTATTTCAAGTTGCTCCATTATGCGCGCATCTTGCGGCGATATTTCATGATCATGACCGGCAAGATGCAGCAGGCCATGGACGATCAGGTGGGTCGCGTGCTGTTCCAGCGTCAGACCCTTTTCCTGCGCCTCGCGTGCGCAAGTCTCCAGCGCCAGGGCAATGTCGCCCAGTAATTCTGGCGGACCGTCCGGGCCAAGTTCCAGCAGATCCTCGCGCTCCAGCATCGGGAAGGAGAGGACGTTGGTCGGCTTGTCCTTGCCGCGCCATTCGTGGTTCAGCGCGTGAACCTCGGCATCGTCGGCAAACAGGACTGAGGCGGACAGGCGTTCATTGCCTAGTTCCGGCGCGACCTGGGCGAGGGCCGCAGCGGCGCGCTCGGTCAGGTCTTCCCAGTCGGTGGTTTCGGGCCAGGGCGCTTCGACAGAAATTTCGAGAGTAAGGCAGCTCATCACGGGACCAGGGTTGTGAACAGGAAGGTGGCCATCAGCACCAGGTGCAACACGCCTTGGACAATCGTCGTCCGCCCGGTGCCCAGCGACAACGACGTGACGAAGAGCGAAAGGATCAGCAGAACGATCGAGGTCTGCGATAGGCCGAGCGCAAGGTCGAGATCAAGGACAAGCGCCGCGACAGTAACGGCCGGGATGGTTAAGCCGATGGTGGCCAGCGCAGAGCCAAGCGCAAGGTTGAGGCTGGTCTGCAGATGGTTGCGCCGCGCTGCGCGCCAGGCCGCCAGCCCTTCGGGCAGCAGGACTAGCGCGGCGATGATGATGCCCACCACGGCGCGCGGGGCATTGGCGCTGACTACGGCGTCGGTGATCAGCGGAGACAGGCCCTTGGCCAGCAGGACCACGGCCACCAGTGCGGCCATCAGCAAAAGGCCGGTCAGCGCCATCGCACCGCGGGGCAAGGGCGGGAAGTGCTCTTCCTCGTCGTCTTCCGCCGCCAGATCATCTCCGGCGTGGAGGAAGTATTCCCGGTGCCGCACGGTCTGCGCCACCACGAAAGTGGCATAGATTACCAGCGATATGATCGCGACAAAGACCAACTGGCCATCGGTGTAATAGGGGCCAACCTCGCTGGTGGTGTAATTGGGCAGGACCAGCGTCAGGACCGACAAGGTTGCCAGCATGGCAAGCCCGGCGCTTACGCCATAGCGGGTGAACTGCTGTTCGTGGTGCAGGCGGCCTCCGGCCAGCAGGCAGAGGCCGATGATGCCGTTCATCACGATCATCAAGGCGGCGAAAATCGTGTCGCGGGCCAGCGCCGCTTCGCCCGGACTGTCGGACAGCATCATCGAAATGATCAGCGATGTCTCGATAACGGTAACCGCGACCGCGAGGATCAGGGTGCCGAACGGTTCGCCGACCTGATGGGCAATGGTTTCGGCATGATGGACTGCGGCGATGACCGCACCGATCAGGATGACGCTGACAAGGGTGGCGAGCAGGGCCGAAGCCGACGGATCGAACAGCAATGCAATCAGCCCCAGCAATGGGGCAATCACGGTCCAGCGCGGCAATGCCTGGAACAGCGGCGTGACGGATGCAGTCGCTATGGTGATCCTCCTTCCCTATCTTGATGCAGTGGTCTCAGCGGACCTTGCCCATAGATAGGGAAGGGTAATCTGTTTTACGAGAGGCGCTAGGCGTCCTTGCCTTCGTAAGCCTCGACAATCCGGCCCACAATCGGGTGGCGAACCACGTCTGCGCTGGTGAAGCGGGTGACGGCAATGCCTTCGATCCCTTCCAGCCGTTTGACCGCATCGGCCAAGCCGCTGAACGAATCTCCGCCCGGAATATCAACCTGACGCGGGTCACCGCAGATCACCATGCGGCTATTCTGGCCAAAGCGGGTCAGGAACATCTTCATCTGCGCTGGGCTGGTATTCTGCGCTTCGTCCAGGATCACGAAGGCATCGGCCAGAGTGCGCCCGCGCATGAAGGCGATCGGCGCAATCTCGATTTCACCCGAAGCAATGCGCCGTTCCACCTGTTCCGGCGGCATGCAGTCATACAGTGCATCGTAAAGCGGGCGCAGGTAAGGATCGACCTTTTCCTTCATGTCGCCGGGCAGAAAGCCCAGCCGCTCACCCGCCTCAACCGCCGGGCGCGAAAGGATCAGGCGCTGGACGCTGCCCGTCATCAACTGGGCCACGGCCTGAGCGACCGCGACATAGGTCTTGCCGGTCCCGGCCGGGCCAAGGGCAAAGATCACGTCCTTGCTGGCCAGGGCCTTCATATATTCGATCTGGGTCGCAGAGCGCGGAACGATCGTTTTCTTGCGCGTGCGGATCATGATTGGGGGCGCACCCTGATCGCCGCTGACGATCCCTTCCAGGGTCGGTTCGGCCGACATCACGATGATCGATTCCACAGCGCCGGGATCAAGCTCTTCGCCCTTCATCAGGCGTTGGTGCATGGTTTTCAGCACATCGCGGGCGCGGGCGACGCCATCATCGCTGCCTTCGATCTGGACCCGGTTGCCACGGGCGGAAATGAACACGCCCAGGCGGTTTTCGATCAGGACCAGATTGGCATCGAACTGTCCGAACAGGGCGCCCAGCATGGTCGCTTCTTCAAATTCAAGCTCTGCCCGCGCGCGTTGCGGGGCGGGACGGGATGGCGCCTCATGCCAGACGCTCGGGGGTTTGCGGGCCATGCGCTCCTTTCAGCCGGGCCGGTAGCGGCCCTGAGTCGGAAGATAGGCACTGTCGTGCGCGGCGCAAGCGACGCTGGCGTGACAGTCAGTGGAAAAAGCCTAGTACTACAGTTGCATTTGTAGTCGCTTTTTTCGATGGCAGTGAGCTGCGAC
>CAZLPK010000023.1:0-28584 GCA_964561375.1 uncultured Novosphingobium sp. | reverse complement strand
AAAGCGACTGCAAATGCAACTGTAGTACTAAGCTGACGAGTGCTCTCGCTCGTTCAGACTGCCATGTTGTCGATCAGGCGCGTGCCGCCAATCCGCGCTGCGACCAGCAGCCGCGCAGGCTCCGCACCAAGCGCAGCCAAAGGCACCAGCGAAGCTGCATCACAGATCTCGGCATAGTCGACCTGCGCGAAACCAACGCTGCTCAGTTGCTCCTTCAGCGCAATCAGTGCGTCGGCCACGGATTGGCCGCCACGAACAGCAGCAATGGCTGCCTGCATGGCATTGGGCAGGGCTACCGCGCGAATCCGGTCTTCCGGCGATAGGTAGGCATTGCGTGACGACATGGCGAGGCCGTCAGCCTCTCGCACGGTCGGCACGCCAATGATGTCGCCAACCTTGGGTTCCATCAGGTCAAGGTCGCGGGCCATGCGGCGGATCACAGCGAGCTGTTGCCAGTCTTTCTCGCCAAACAGGGCCAGGTTGGGTCGGACCTGATTGAACAGTTTGCAGACCACGGTGGCCACGCCATCGAAGTGCCCCGGGCGCGCGGCCCCGCACAGCCCCTCACTCACGCCAGTCACCGAGATGTTGGTGGCATAGCCAGCAGGATACATCGCCTCAGGCGTGGGGGCCCAGAGCAGGCCCACCCCTTCCGCCTCCAGCAAGGCGGAATCCGCAGCCAGCTGGCGTGGATACTTGTCGAGATCCTCGTTCGCGCCGAACTGAAGCGGATTGACGAAAATGGACACTGCCACATGGGCAGCGCGCCTCTTCGCCTCGCGCACCAGGGTCAGGTGGCCCTCGTGCAGTGCCCCCATGGTCGGGACGAGGGCGAGCGGTCCTTCCGCCTTCAACGCGGCAACTGCATCGCGTAGTGGATCAAGCTGGCTAACGGTTTGCACCTGGGCGGGCCCCTGCGATATGAACGATGTGGTCGCTCTAGCGCCGCAACTGTCGCAATCGCAACAATAACCGGAAAGATACCACAGCCGTGTCCTTGCCAAATGCTCCCCACAAGATCGTCTTCGCCAACGAGAAGGGCGGAACCGGCAAGTCGACCACGGCGGTCCACACGGCCATTGGCCTGGCCTATCAGGGCGCACGCGTGGCCGCGCTCGACCTCGATCCGCGCCAGCGCACGCTGCATCGCTATCTGGAAAACCGCACCGAGACCGAGCGGCGCCGCAACATTACCCTGCCCAATGCACGCTATGGCGTGTTCACCGGCACCACGGTGGAGGAACTGGATGCCCAGGCCAAGGAACTGGCCGAGGGCGTGGACTTCCTCATTTTCGACACCCCGGGCCGTGATGACCCCTTCGCCCGTCACGTCGCGACCGAGGCCGACACGCTGGTAACCCCGCTGAATGACAGCTTCGTGGACTTTGACCTGATCGGCCAGGTCGATGCGGAAACCTTCAAGGTGCGCCGCCTGTCGTTCTATGCCGAATTGATCTGGGAAGCGCGCAAGAAGCGGGCCCTGACGACGATTACCGAAAAGCGCCGCGAAATGGACTGGGTCGTGGTCCGCAACCGCACTCAGCATACCGAAGCGCGCAATATGCGCCGCCTTGATCAGGCGCTGACCGAACTGTCGAAGCGCGTCGGTTTCCGCATCGCCAGTGGCTTGTCCGAACGCGTGATCTACCGCGAACTGTTCCCTTCCGGTCTGACCCTGCTGGACAAGGGCCATCTGGGCGAACTCGGCACCAGCCACCTCGTCGCGCGGCAGGAACTGCGCTCGCTGATTGCCTCGCTGGGCTTGCCTGTGCCCGGTCATTCGCCCGAACTGGCCCTGCCTGCTTCGGCCTGATAGGGCGACACCATGGCTCGCCTCCTGTTTTTCCTGATCCTGGCCAGCGCTTTGATTCGCATGGCGACGGGCAAGTGGCCGTGGCAGCTGCTTGCCGCCAAGCCCCGGACAGATGAGGAGGATGCAGCGCGATCCTTGCTGGGGCTGGGTTCCAGCGCCAGTCACGACGAAATCATCGAAGCCCACCGCAATCTGCTGATTCGCGTTCACCCTGATCGCGGCGGCAGCAACGAGGCAGTTCACCGGGCCAACGCTGCCCGAGACCTGCTGCTGGCGCGTCTTGCACGCGGCCAATAGGAGAGATCATGAGCCACCAGTTCCACCCCACCATCCTGCGTGAATATGACATTCGCGGGATCATTGGCGAAACTCTGGGTGAGGCGGATGCCTATGCGATCGGGCGTGGCTTTGCGACGCTGCTTGGCCGTGCCGGTGGGCGCAAGATCGCAGTCGGCTATGATGGCCGCACCAGTTCCCCGATGCTGGAACAGGCATTGGTTCGGGGGATCAACGATGCCGGTCTGGATGCGGTCCGCGTTGGCATGGGGCCCACCCCGATGCTCTATTATGCCGAGGCTTCAGCCGAAGATGTGCAGGGCGGCATTCAGATAACTGGCAGCCACAATCCCGCCAATTACAATGGCTTCAAGATGGTATTTCTTGGCCGTCCGTTCTTCGGCGACGACATTCAGCAGCTCGGACGGATGGCTGCCACCGGCGACTGGGCCGAGGGAACCGGCGGGCATGAGCAACGCGAGGTCCTCAAGGCTTATGTCGAGCGGATGATCGAAGGGCTCGCCGGCATCGATCCCGCCATGCTCGGCAAGCTGCGGATCGGTTGGGACGCCGGTAATGGCGCTGCCGGTCCCGCGCTCGAGCTCCTCACTCAGAATCTTCCTGGCGAACATCATCTGCTCTTCACTGAGGTTGACGGGACTTTTCCGAACCATCACCCTGATCCCACTGAAGAAAAGAACCTGGCCGATCTGCGCGAACTGGTCGCGGCAAAGAAGCTCGATTTCGGAATTGCTTTTGACGGCGACGGCGACCGCATCGGCGCGATCGACGGGCAGGGCCGGATCATCTGGGGCGACCAGCTGCTCATGATCTACGCCGAAGACCTCCTGCAAATGGAGCCCGGTTCCGCGATCATCGCGGATGTGAAGGCCAGTCGCGCTCTATTCGAGCGGGTCTCTCAACTGGGTGGACGGCCGCTTATGTGGAAAACCGGACACAGCCTGATCAAATCCAAAATGAAAGAGATCGGCGCGCCGCTGGCCGGAGAAATGAGTGGGCACGTGTTCTTTGCCCATCAATATTACGGCTTTGACGACGCACTCTACGCCGCAATCCGCCTGATTGCCGCCTCGGCCCGTCTGGGCAAGTCGGTGACCGAACTGCGCGGAGCCATGCCGGACCTGGTCAATACGCCGGAACTGCGCTTTCAGGTGGACGAGAGCCGCAAGTTCGCCGTGGTCGACGAGGTGAAGGCACGCCTCTCTGCTGCCGGGGCCAATGTCGACGCGACCGACGGTGTGCGCGTTTCGACTGCCGACGGGTGGTGGCTGCTGCGTGCGTCAAACACACAGGACGTGCTGGTGGCCCGCGCCGAAAGCGAGGACCAGGCCGGTCTTGACCGCTTGATGGAGCAGATCGACGCGCAACTGGCGGCCAGCGGATTGAAGCGCGGCCCGCAAGCCGGTCACTAAAAGACCAGCAGCACCCCTCCGCCAAGCGCGACCAGGCTGGCCAGCATTGCCGATGCACCCGGCCAGGATCTGTTCCAGCCAGCGATGGAAACCAGCGTCGCGGTCTTGAACAAGGTGTTCAGCGTGACGGGCAGGGCGAGGACCAGCGCGGCAACGCGCGCGGTCAGCGTGCCGCCGGGCAGGTTGCCCATGGTGATGATGGCCGAATCGACATCGACCGAGCCGGAAATCGCCAGCACCGTGGCCAGACCGGCATTGCCGAACTTTTCCAGCACCCAGCGGGCGGCAAGGGTCAGGGCCATGGTTAGGAACATCAGGATGATGGCAGGAAGCAGGTCGAACGGATTGCGCAGCTTCATCCCGTCCTCAAACTGCCGCCCGTCTGCATCCTGACGGTGCAGGATCAGCCAGGAGGCAGCCAGGCTGACCAGCATCCCGGGTGTGGCAATGATGGCGAAATGGGGTGCGGCGAAAGTTGCAAGGCCTGCTGTAAGCAGCATGACTCGCAGGAACATCGTTGCGCTGGACAGGGCCACGCCGGCATTCAGCACCATCATGTCACCGGAACTGTCGCGCAGCTTGCTGGCGAGGGAAGCGGTAACGGCCGTGGAGGACACCATCGAACCAGCTGCCGATGTGGCCAGTACCCCGCGTGCCGGTCCGAGCAGCTTTACGGCTGCATAGCCGGCAAAGGAGAAGCCGGAGACGAGGACCACGACCAGCCACAACTGGCGCGGCTTCCATGCGCCATAGGGGCCAAGCGGATCGTTGGGCAGCAGGGGCAGGATCACCAGCGCGATCAGGGCGAACCGGGCAATGGCCATCATCTCGGTTTCATCGATGTGGCGCAACCAGTGGTGCAGGCGGGTGCGCTGCGACAGGAGCAGCACTGTGGTACCGGCAAGCGCGCTCGCCAGGGCAAATTCGCCGGAGCCGGACAGGAAACCGCAGGACAAGGTAATCAGCCCGGTCAGGCTGGCCGTGCCGCTGACCGAGGTGCGGGAATCGGTGCTGCGCCAATAGCCCATCACGATCAGTGCGGCGGTGGCGATCAGCAGGACGGTGGCCATCCCGGCGGCGCGGGCCTGCATGGCGCCGGCAATGCCACCCGCCAGTCCGAACAGGGCGTGGGTGCGGATTCCGGCAAAGCGGCTGCCCGGTGCGCCGGTGCGCAATGCCCAGCCCCGCTGCAGGCCAATCAGCAGACCCAAGGCCAGAGCAAGGCCCAGTGCGGTCAATTCGTCATAGTTGAGCGGGTGCATGGCCTGCTTGTGGCACTGCCTGCCGCGCAAAGGAAGGGCTTGGCTATGCCCGCATGCGCGCCCATCTAGCAAAGACGATGGCCGAGGCGCTTCCCCCTGAACTGGACCAGTGGTTTTCCGGACGTGACTGGCGCTTGCGACGGCATCAGGCCGAGATGCTGGACGTGGCCGCCCAGGGGCGTCACGCTCTGCTGGTTGCCGATACTGGGGCGGGCAAGACGCTGGGCGGTTTCCTGCCAACTCTGGCCGCTTTCTGCCCATCGCAGCTTGGCGGAGAGGCACCGCCCGAGGGCTTGCACACGCTATATGTCTCGCCGCTCAAGGCGCTGGCCCACGACGTGCAGCGCAATCTGCTGGCGCCGGTGCAGGAACTGGGATTGCCGCTGCGGGTCGAAGTGCGCAGCGGGGACACTCCGTCGGAGCGCAAGGCGCGTCAGCGTGCCAATCCGCCGCACGTTTTGCTGACCACGCCCGAATCGTTGTCGCTGCTGTTGTCCTACCCTGAGGCAGAGACGCTCTTCGCCGGATTGCAGCGGGTCGTGATTGACGAGATTCATGCCTTTGCCCCGACCAAGCGGGGCGACCTGCTGGCTCTCGCGCTGGCGCGGTTGCAGGCGATCTCTCCCGGGCTGCAACGGGTGGGTCTGTCCGCAACCCTTGCCAACACGGACGATTTCGCGCGTTGGCTAGCCCCACTCGGTGCAGTGGATAGCGTCGCGATTGTGGAAGGAGAGCAGGGCGCCGATCCTGAACTGGCGATCCTGTTGCCAGAGGGGGCGCGGGTGCCATGGGGCGGCCACGCGGCGGCCTGGGCCGTGCCGCAACTCTATCAGGAGATAAAGGCCAACCGCACGACGCTGGTGTTCTGCAACACGCGGTTTCTGGCGGAATTTATCTTCCAGCAGCTCTGGAACGCGAACGAGGATGTGCTGCCGATCGGAATTCACCATGGCTCGCTGTCGAAAGAGGCGCGGCGCAAGGTGGAAGGGGCGATGGCGCGCGGCGAATTGCGGGCGCTGGTCTGTACGGCCAGCCTCGACTTGGGGGTGGACTGGGGTGATATCGACCTGGTGGTGCAGATGGGGGCGCCCAAGGGTTCTTCGCGCCTGTTGCAGCGGATCGGACGGGCCAATCACCGGCTCGATCAGGCGAGCCGCGCCTTGCTGGTGCCGGGCAACCGCTTTGAGTTCCTTGAGGCCATGGCGGCACAGCAGGCCGTCGAGGAAGGGCAGCGTGATGGTGAGGCGTTTCGCGCCGGCGCGCTGGACGTGCTTGCCCAGCACGTGATGGCGCGGGCCTGTGCCGGGCCTTTCCGGGCGGCAGACCTGCTGGCTGAAGTGCGGGCGTGTCAGCCCTACCACTTGATCGACGAGGCCGCCTTTGACCGGGTTCTTCAGTTTGTCGCTACCGGTGGTTATTCCCTGCGTGCCTATGATCGGTTCCAGCGGATCACCTTGGGGCGTGACGGGCTGTGGCGCCTTACCCACCCGGAACATGCGGCGCGGTTTCGCCTGAACGCGGGTATCATCATCGATAGCGAGATGATGGAGGTGCGCTTTCGCAATGGCCGAGCGCTTGGGCGGGTGGAGGAAAGCTTTGCCGCAGCCTTGCGCCCGGGGGACACTATTCGCTTTGCCGGGCTCGATCTCGAGGTCGAAGCCATGCGCGAAAGCGAGCTGATTGTTCGGGCGGCGAAAAAGGCGGGGCAGATCCCCAGCTATATGGGGCAGCGTCTGGCCTTGACCACGCACCTTGCCGGGCGGGTTCAGGCCCTGCTGGATGACCGGGCGGGTTGGGCGCGTTTCCCCGACGATGTCCGCGAATGGCTGGAGATGCAGGACTGGCGCTCCGAATTGCCGGCTCCGGGGCGGTTGCTGGTCGAAGGCTTCCCGCATGAAGGGCGGCATTACACCGTGTTCTATTGTTTTGAAGGATGGCCGGCCCATCAATCATTGGGGATGCTGATTACGCGCCGGATGGAGGAGCGCGGCCTTTCACCGATGGGTTTCGTGGCCAATGACTATGCGCTGGCAGTGTGGAACCTGCGCCCGGTGCGTGATCCGGTGGAGTTGCTCTCGCCCGATATTCTGGCGGACGAATTCGTGGAATGGGTTGAGGACAGCTACCTCCTGCGGCGCGCGTTCCGTGAGGTTGCGGTCATTTCCGGGTTGGTGGAGCGCCAGCAGCCCGGCAAACGCAAGACGGGCCGGCAGGTCACGTTCTCCACCGACCTGATTTACGACGTCCTGCGCAAGCACGAGCCGGATCATGTCTTGCTGGAGGCGGCCTGGGCCGATGCGAGAGCGCGGATGACCGACATCGGCCGTCTGGCCGGAGTGCTGGACCGTGCGGCACGGGAGGTTCGCCATATATTGCTGGACCGGGTCAGCCCGCTTGCCGTGCCGCTGCTGGTCATGATCGGGCGGGAAAGTGTTCCGCAGGGCATGGCGGACGATGAATTGCTGATCGAGGCAGAAAGTCTGGCGGAGCGGGCGATGCGCAGTGGCCCACTGTCCGGTATCGAGGCGGATTAGGTGGTGCTTCCTCGCTTGAACTGCAGGCAAAGAAAAAGGGGCGGATTTCTCCGCCCCTTGTTCGTTTGGTTCGTGAACCTGATCAGTCCAGACCCTGGAGCGCAGGCTCCTTGGGGTCCTTGCCGAAGCCGGCATACTGTTCGTTGCCGACGAAGCCGAACGCCGTAACACCCGAGCCCTTGATGATATTCAGCACTTGCAGGCTGGTATCATAGGGTGCCTGGGCATCAGGCTGGAACTGCAGTTCCGGTTCCGGCTTGATCGCCAGCGTCGACTTCAGCAGCGAAGTGAGCTGACCGTCCGTTACCGGAGTGCCATTCCAGAGAATGGCGTTGTTCGGCATGACCACGACCTTGTTCTTGTCGCGCTTGATCACGACGTCCGGCGGCGGAGCTGCCGGGTTGGGAAGGTCGATGTTCACGGCGTGGGTGGCCACGGGGATGGTGATGATGAACATGATGAGGAGAACGAGCATGACGTCGATCAACGGCGTCGTGTTCATTTCCATCATCGGCTCGCCATCGTCCTTGCCGCCTGACATTGCCATGGTGGGTTACTCCTGAAAGGTGTCGTACCGATCCGTGGCGGACTTAGCCGTTCGGATCGACCGGGGTCGAAATGAAGCCAACAGTCGGGTAACCGGCCAGCTGGACGTTGTAGATCGCACCTGCGACACAACGCCACGGGGCGGACACGTCGCCACGGATGTGGACCTGCGGGATCAGATCGGGGTTATCCTTGAGCGCATCCGGACCGCCTGCACGCTTCACGATCGAATCGAGACGCTTGTAGGCTGCCTTCTGCAGCTCGGTGGAATCCACCGGTGTGACGTTATTAAAGTAGATCCGGCATTCGCCACCCAGTTGAGCTCCTTCGAAGCCCGGGTCACCTGCGCTGCGACCGGCAGCATCAGTGGTGCTGACAGTGAGCAGGAGGTTTTCGACCTTGTCCTTCGATTCCGTGCTGGCGAGCACGGGGATCTTGAGCTTTTGGATCGTCTGGATCGCAACCGGGACAGCGATGAGGAAGATGATGAGCAGAACCAGCATCACGTCCACCAGGGGCGTGGTGTTGATATCCGACATCGGCTTTTCCTCGCCGCCGCCTCCCATCGAAATAGCCATGGGCTAGTTCCTATCCTTGCAATTGCTGCGGATCGGTCAGGCAAGCCTGCCGTCCGCCTTAGGAACCGGCGCCGGGTTTAAGCGGCGCCGGCCTGGCGTACTTACTTCTTGGCGGCCGGAGCGGCAGCTGCGGGCTTGGCAGCCGGAGCAGCAGCAACGGCAGGCTTCACAGCGCCCTTCGAGTTGATGTTCGCCAGAACGTCGGTCGAGAAGCCCGAAAGCAGTTCGGCGATGCGCTTGTTGCGAGCCTGCAGGTAGTTGTAGGCAAGCACGGCCGGAACGGCGACGAGCAGACCCAGCGCGGTCATGATCAGAGCTTCACCGACCGGACCGGCGACCTTGTCGATCGAGGCCGAACCGGCGATGCCGATGTTGATCAGAGCGCGGTAGATGCCGACCACGGTACCGAACAGACCGATGAACGGCGAGGTAGCGCCGACGGTGGCGAGGAAGGGCAGGCCGCCAGCGAGGCGAGCGTTGACCGAAGCTTCCGAGCGAGCGAGCGAGCCGTGCAGCCAGTCGTGGGCTTCCAGGGCGTCGGTCATCTTGGCGTGCGATTCTTCAGCAGCAAGACCGTCGTCCACGATCTGGCGCCATGCGCTGTTCTTTTCCAGCTTGGCAGCGCCTTCCTTGAGGGTGGCAGCGCGCCAGAAGTTGCCGCGAACTTCCTTGTACTGGCCCAGGATCTTGTTCTGCTCGATCCACTTGGTGATCAGGATGAAGAACGAGCCGAACGACATGATGCCGAGGATGACGACAGTTGCGTATGCGATGAAACCGCCCTGTTCGAGTGCTTCCTTGAAGCCGAACTTGTTCTGCGGAGCTGCCTCGGCGGCAGCAGTGAGAAGTTCAAAAAACATGCGATAGTCCTCTCAAGAGAAATAAGTTTGATGCCTGTGGCCCATGCGGGGCCGGAAGATGTGGAGTTCTGCGATCAATCCTTGGGGATGACCCAGCGCACGCGGCTGCTGTACTGGCCGGTGGTCGGGTTCCCTTCGCCATCCGTCGCCGGATTGAAGCGGGCGCGACGCGTAACGTTCGAGCAGGTCGCTTCGTCCAGGTCAGAGCTGCCGCTGGAACTGGTCACAGAGCAGCTGGTCACGCGCCCGTCAGGACCGACGGTGACGCGGAAACCGGTGGTGCCTTCACGCTCTTCACGCAGGGCCCGGGTCGGATAGTCGTTGGTAGTTGCCCAGTTCGCCGGGTTGCCCTTCGGCGTTGCCTGCTTGGGCTGCACGCGCGGCGGCGGAGCGACGACCGGAGCGGGCGGCGCAACGATAACCGGCGGCGGTGCTGGCGGCGGGACAGTCTGCACGATCTCAACCGGAGGTGCGACCGAGGCAATGTTCATCTTCGGCGGCGGGGCCACAATCGGGGGCGCAGCCTCAGCCTTCTTGGGCGGTGGCGGCGGCTCCTCCTTGGGCTCTTCCTTCTTGATGTCGACGGTTGTCACCTTCTTCACGAGTTGCTTGACCCCTTCATAGGCAAGGCCGGTAACCAGCGCATAGCCCAGAGCCACGTGAAGCAAAGCGACGATGACAAAGGCGGCAATACGATTGCCACTAACTTCTTGGTCAGCGTAAGCCATTCTGACGCATCACTCCTAAAACCAGTCCCACCGGGCCGAAGCCCGGTCTCGACGCCTGCCGCAAGCGAGAATCGCTGACGCCAGACGGCCAGATTGTTAATTTCCACCCTGTGGGTCAATCGGGAAACCACGCGGACGCATGGCGACCACAAGTCCAGATTGCGGGCCATTATTATTATTTGGCCCTTATCAGACGGTGCTTTAACCGCCGTTTTCGCCCGGTGCAACGCTTTATCCATTAAGACTCGATTCACCTTGGTTAAGGTGGAAGGTTCATGGAAAAGAGGCTGCTTCCCGGCGTGGCATGCTGCCAGCGGGCATAGCCCAGTGTACCAGAATGAGAACGATGCACCTGAACCGGAACCTTATTCCCGCACTTGCCGCCATTGCTGCGGTTTCTCTTTCGGCCAATCCGGCGGTTGCCGATTCGCGCGCGGTTACGCCGCCGGCCTCTGCGACCCTGACCTATGCCGATATTGCCGACCTGGCCGATGCCGCACCGCTGGTGATCCGTGCCCAGCCGCGCAAGGTTGTGGCGGTGGAGCCGGAACGTGCGCGCGGCGTAAAGGCGGGCTGGGGCCGCTTTTACGTAGAGGCAAAGACCGAGAGCGTCGTTGCCGGCACCCAGCCGCTGGGGCAGGTGCTGCGCTATCTGGTCGACCTGCCGCTGGATGCGAAAGGCAAGCCGCCGAAGTTCAAGAAGCAGAGCGTCGTCCTGTTTGCGCGTCCGGTAAACGGACGTCCGGGTGAATTGCAGCTGGTCCGCCCCGATGCGCAATTGCTGTGGGATGCCCCGCTGGACCAGCGCCTGCGCAATATTCTGAACGAGTTTTACGCCCCGGGTGCCGCCCACAAGGTTATCGGTGTGCGCGAGGCAATTTTCGTCCCGGGGAATCTGGCGGGCGAGAGCGAGAGCCAGTTCTTCCTCTCTACTGCCAATGGCGAACCGGCCGCAATCGCGGTCCATCGCGGTCCGGGACAGGCGCCGCGCTGGTCGGTGTCCTTTACCGAGCTTGTTTCGGCCGACGCGGCGCCGCCTGCGCGCAGCAGTCTGGCCTGGTATCGCCTGGCCTGTTTTCTCCCCGGCGAGCTTCCCGCTGCGGCAAATATCTCGTCCACGCCCGCCGACCGCAGCGCCGCTGCGCGCGACTATCGCTTTGTGATCGAGCAGCTTGGCCCCTGTCCGCGCAGCCGGAACTAGCGCCGCGCGAGGACATTCTCTTACTTGCCCGTGATCGCGCTGCCGCCTAAGGGCCAGCGCGAAAGGGATGAACATGGCCGAACCGCTGAAGATTGCGCTTGCCGGACTGGGAACTGTCGGGGTCGGAGTGATCCGGCTGGTGGAGGCCAATGCCCAACTGATTGCGCGCCGCGCTGGTCGCCCGATCCAGATTACCGTGGTTTCTGCGCGCGACCGCAACAAGGCGCGCGGTGTCGATCTGTCGCCCTATGCGTGGGAAGACGACATGGTCATCCTGGGGGAGCGGGATGACGTTGATGTGGTGGTCGAAATGGTCGGCGGCTCCGACGGCCCGGCTCTGGCCCTGGCTCGCACCACGATCGAGGCTGGCAAGGCGCTGGTTACCGCGAACAAGGCGATGATCGCCCACCACGGGCTCGACCTGGCGGCCAAGGCCGAGGAAAAGAGGGTCGCGCTGAAGTTCGAAGCCGCGGTTGCGGGCGGTATCCCGGTGATCAAGGGCCTGCGCGAAGGCGCGGCGGCGAACGAGATCGAACGGGTTTACGGCATCCTCAACGGCACCTGCAATTTCATCCTTTCGACGATGGAAGACACCGGGCGCGATTTTGCCGACGTGCTGGCCGAAGCCCAGGCCAAGGGTTTTGCCGAGGCCGATCCGGCCTTTGACGTCGAGGGGACGGACGCCGCCCACAAGCTGTCGATTCTTGCGGCCATTTCGTTTGGCTCAAAGATCGATTTCGGTTCGGTGGATACGGTCGGGATCACCCGCCTGCGGGCAGCGGACATCGCCCAGGCAAATGCGCTGGGCTATGTGATCCGGCTAATCGGCATGGCTGAAACCGAAGGCAGCAATGGCTCGACCGCGCTGTTCCAGCGGGTTCAGCCGCATCTGGTGCCGGTCGATCATCCGCTGGCCCACGTTGACGGCGCGACCAATGCGGTCGTGGCAGAAGGCAACTTCTCGGGCCGGCTGCTGTTCCAGGGCGCAGGCGCCGGTGACGGCCCGACGGCCAGCGCGGTCGTTGCCGACCTGATCGACATTGCCCGCGGTGAAGTGGGGCATCCGTTCTCCATGCCGGTGTCCGAACTGGAAGCCCTGGGTCCGGCACAAACCGGGCATCGTCTGGGGCGGGCCTATGTTCGCTTCATGGTTGCCGATCGCCCCGGCGTTCTGGCCGAGATCACGGCGGCCCTGCGCGATGCGGGTGTCTCGATCGAAAGCCTGATCCAGAAGGGCGGGGCCGGGGACGAGGTCATGGTTGCCATGGTCACGCACGAAGGTCCGGAAAGCGCGGTACGCAAGGCGTTGGATCTGCTAGAGGGGTCGGACAGCCTGACCGAGCCGCCGCTGGTCCTGCAAATCCTCGGCGACTGAGCCCCGTTTCAGGGCGCGCGCATTTCGCCTTTGGCAATTTTGTCGGCGTCCGATCCCGGCGGCGGTTCCGGGATCGCCTCCATGTCGATGTAATAGGCCGGAGGTGGCGCCCAGCCGCCGGTGACGCATCCCGGCTGCCCCCGGCACGATCCCCGATCGAACTGCGGCGCACGCGGGATGCCGCCATCCAGGGCGCGGCGGCCTTCCAGAGTGTTGGGATCGGGGGCGGTGCGATCGACTTTCTGATCTTCCCCCCGGTCAACGCAGACGACGATTTCATCGCTACCGGGCTTCGGGCGGCAGCGCAGGCGAGGGTCCGGTACGCCGTAAATCGCCCGGCTTTGCTCGATCCGTTCTGCCACTTTGCGGTCAAGTTCCTCGCTACTGTCCTGCGCCTGTGCGGGGGCAGGAAGCAGAAGAATCAGGGCAAGTGCCATCTTTTTCACCATTTGCGCCCCCTAACTCTCTGCAATCTGTGCACAAGCGGCCCTGCAGTTAATCAGGTCTGAACCGCCGCTCTCGACAGCGGCGCTCCGCCGGTTTAAGCGCCCGGCGCTACATACCTATTCATCGGAGTCAATTCAGCGCCATGACCAAGTCCTCCACGCCCGCCTCGAAGGTTCTCGACCGCGTCCTGGTACTTGAAATGGTCCGCGTCACCGAAGCGGCGGCGATTGGCGCCTCGAAGCTGATCGGCCGCGGTGACGAAAAGGCTGCCGACGCCGCAGCAGTGGAAGCCATGCGCGCCGCGCTGAACGAACTGGCGATGGACGGCACGGTCGTTATCGGTGAAGGCGAGCGTGACGAAGCGCCGATGCTCTACATCGGGGAAAAGGTCGGCTCGGCCCAGGGCACCGGCCCCAAGATCGACATTGCGCTCGACCCGCTGGAAGGCACGACCATCACCGCCAAGGCTGGTCCGAATGCTCTGGCCGTGCTTGCCGTTGCCGAAGAAGGCAACCTGCTCAACGCGCCCGACGTCTACATGGACAAGCTGGCGGTTGGTCCGGGCTATCCGGAAGGCATCATTGATCTGGCCAAGACGCCGACCGAAAACGTGCAGGCAGTTGCCGCCGCCAAGGGCGTTCGTCCCGAAGAAATCATCGTCTGCGTGCTGGATCGTCCGCGTCATGCCGAACTGATCGCCGAACTGCGCGGTCTGGGTTGCGGTGTCGTGCTGATCGGCGATGGCGACGTGGCCGGCGTGATCGCCGTGACCAACCCGGATACGACCATCGATCTCTACATGGGTTCGGGCGGCGCGCCGGAAGGCGTGCTGGCCGCTGCCGCACTGCGCTGTGTCGGCGGGCAGTTCAATGGCCGCCTGTTGTTCCGCAACGACGACGAACGCGCCCGCGCCCGCAAGTGGGGCATCGAAGACCTCAACAAGATCTATACCCGCGATGAACTGGCCAAGGGCGACTGCATCTTTGCCGCCACCGGCGTGACCGATGGTTCGCTGCTCAAGGGCGTGAAGCGGCTCAAGGACGGTCTGATCACCACCCAGTCGGTGGTGATGCGCGCCAGCTCCGGCACTGTACGCTGGGTTTCGGGCGAACACCGCAACAAGAGCTGACCGGACCTCTTTCCGAGTCACGCTGTTGCAATCGTCGGTCCTTGGGTTAAGGGCCGCGAAGGGCTAATTCTTGCGGGGAAGGGCGTTTTATGAAGATCCTGGCCGGGAACTCCAACCTGCCGCTGGCGCGGGCAATCGCGGGCTATCTTGAGCTGCCGCTGACCAATGCCGATGTGCGCCGCTTTGCGGACGACGAGGTTTTCGTGGAAATCCACGAGAATGTGCGCGGCGAAGACGTCTTCGTGATCCAGTCGACCAGCGCTCCGGCCAACGACAACCTGATGGAACTGCTGATCTGCATCGATGCGCTGCGCCGCGCCTCGGCCAAACGGATTACCGCAGTGGTGCCTTACTTCGGCTATGCCCGTCAGGACCGCAAGCCCGGCCCGCGCACGCCGATCTCGGCCAAGCTGGTCGCCAACCTGATCACCACGGCCGGGGCTGACCGCGTTCTTGCGGTGGACCTGCACGCCGGGCAGATTCAGGGCTTCTTCGATATCCCGACCGACAACCTCTATGCCGCGCCGGTCATGGCCGCAGACATCCTGCAGCGCACCGGCGGCGAAAACCTGATGGTCGTCTCGCCCGACGTGGGCGGCGTGGTCCGTGCCCGCGCGCTTGCGCGGCGGCTCAACAATGCGCCGCTCTCCATCGTCGACAAGCGTCGCGACAAGCCGGGCGTGTCCGAAGTGATGAACATCATCGGTGACGTGAAGGGCTGGGACTGCATCCTGATCGACGACATCATCGATTCCGGCGGCACCCTGTGCAATGCTGCTGGCGCACTGATGGAAGCCGGTGCGAAGAGCGTGACTGCCTATCTTACCCATGGCGTGATGTCCGGCGCTGCGGTGGAGCGCGTCAACGGCTCGGCGCTCAAGGAACTGGTCATCACCGACACGATTCAGGCCGGTGAAGATGCAACGGCTGATGGCAGCAAGATCCGCGTGCTGTCGATTGCGCCGCTGATCGGTGAGGCGATCCATCGCATTGCCGAGGAAAGCTCTGTCTCCAGTCTGTTCGACTGATGAAACTGGCCGCTGAAGTCGCGCTCGCGCACCGTCTCGCCGATGCCGCGCGCGAGGCGATCCGCCCGTTGTTCCGCGCGCCTACCAGCAGTGAGCGCAAGGCTGACCGGACGCCGGTGACGGAAGCCGACCGCGCTGCGGAAGAGGTGATGCGTCGGTTGATCCGGGCCGAATTTCCGACCGATGCGATCCACGGTGAAGAATTTGGCGCCGAAACCGGCAGTTCGGGCCGCACCTGGGTGCTCGATCCGATTGACGGTACCACTGCGTTCATGGCGGGGCGCCCGATTTTCGGCACCCTGATCTCGCTGGTGGTGGAAGGTTGGCCGGTGCTGGGCGTGATCGACCAGCCGATTCTGGGTGAACGCTGGTTGGGCGTGACCGGACAGGGCACGACGCTGAATGGACAGCCGGTCCGCACCCGCCCGTGCCGCGAACTGGCCGATGCCGCCATCGCCACGACTGGCCCGCATTATTTCGACGATCACGACGGCGAGCATTTCATGGGTCTGGCCGCCAAGACCGATCACAAGCGCATGGTCATGGGCGGCGATTGCTACAACTATGCCATGCTTGCCTCGGGCCACCTCGACCTCGTGTGCGAGGCCAATCTAAAGTTGCACGATTGGGCAGCCCTGGTGCCGATCGTGGAAGGTGCGGGTGGCACCATGTGCGACTGGAATGGCGAACCGCTGCACGCCGCCAGCGATGGCCATGTCCTGGCTCTGGGCGATCCAGCACGACTGGACGATGTGGTTGAGGCGCTGGCCTGTCACCATTGAGCGTTTAGGTCGCTGACCAGCAATTTTATATTACATATATGTGGCAATCGCGTGACAGCTTTTGCCAAATCGATGCGTCGCGTCCCGTGTCCGCTTGCGCGCTGGAATCGAAGAGTTCAGCACTCCGATAACTGTAGCCTGGAGGGGCTGCAGGCCGCAGTTTACTGCGAAAAAACAAAACAGGAGGAAGCAATGAATAGCTCCCGCATCACCAAGTTCGGTTTCCGGGTTCAGCTTTTGGCCGGCATTGCCGCGGTTTCCATCGCGGCGCCCGCGATGGCTCAGGAAGCCACCGCAGAGAACGCCGGCAACGAAATCGTCGTTACTGCGACCAAGCGCAATGAAACGATTCAGGACGTTCCATTCTCGATCAACGCCCAGACTGCCGAAGCCATGCAGAAGAATGGCTCGACCAGCCTGGAAGACGTTTCCCGCAATGTTGCCGGTCTGACCGTCCAGAACCTCGGGCCGGGCCAAAGCCAGGTATCGGTTCGCGGCGTTTCCGCAGGTCAGGTCGTGCGCGACCAGCCGGGCGTGAAGGAGCAGGTTGGCGTTTATCTCGATGAATCGGTGATCTCGCTTTCGCTGTTCACCCCTGATTTTGACCTGTTCGACCTTGATCGCGTCGAAACCCTGCGCGGTCCGCAGGGCACGCTGTTCGGTTCGGGTTCGGTCGGCGGTACCGTCCGCTACATCACCAAGCAGCCGACTACCGACCGCGTCGAAGGCGCAGTCGAGGCCAACGTCAACACCCTGGCGGGCGGCGATGTCGGCTATGCCGGCAAGGCGGCACTGAACCTGCCGCTGAGCGACAAGATGGCCGTTCGCGTGGTAGCCTATGGCGAGCATTTTGGCGGCTTCATCAACGCCATCGGTCCGGCAGCCGGCAAGAACATCAACGATGGTTATCGGTGGGGCTTCCGCACCGCTGTCCGGATCGAGCCAGTCGAGGGCATGGTCATCACCCCGCGCGTGATCCATCAGAAGATCGACGTGAATGGCTTCAACCGCCAGGACAACTACAACTTCTACTACAGCCCGCTGGCCAGCGCGACGAATGTCATTCAGGAGCGGACCCAGTACCTCAAGCTGCGCGAAGGGTTTGAGGACAGCACCACCCTGGCCGACCTGACGATGAACCTCGAGTTCAGCGACTTTGCGCAGCTCACCTCGGTGACCAGCTACATCGATCGCGATATTCTGGTCAGCCGCGACGCTTCGGCTCTGACCGGTTCGGTCTATGTCTCGTTCGCAGGCGATGCTCCGGCAGCTGCTGGCGGCGCGACGACCAATTCGAACCTGCACGACACCACGACGCTGAAGCAGTGGTCGCAGGAGCTGCGTCTGTCTTCGACCGGCAATGGCCCGCTGCAGTGGGTGATCGGCGGCTTCTACAGCAGTGTCGACCGCGCTTACTCCCAGCGCCTGCCAACTCCGGGTTCGGATGCCTACAGCCAGTTGTTCCTGAATACCCAGTCCGGCACTCCGCCGGTTTCGGTAACCTACAACGGCTTCCCGGCCAATTCGCCCTACAATGCCGACATCCCCTATCAGATCGAGCAGTTCGCCCTGTTCGGGGAAGCCAGCTATAAGGTCGGTCAGTTCAAGCTGACTGCCGGTGGCCGTTACTACGACTTCAATGAAACGCGTGACTTCATCTCGGGTGGTATCTTCTCCAACGGCGACACCTTCCGTGCGGACAAGACCGGTTCGAACGGTTTCACGCCGCGCTTCATCGCCAGCTATGAAGTCAACAACAACGTCACGGTGAACCTGCAGGCTTCGAAGGGTTTCCGTCTTGGCGGCGTGAATGATCCGCTCAACATCCCGCTTTGCTCGGGCGGGGCGACTGGTGCCGATGCCGTGACTTATGGCGGCCGCCCGACCTACAAGGACGAAACGCTGTGGAACTATGAAGCCGGGGTCAAGGCCTCGACTGGCGGCCTGACCTTCAACGCTGCCGTGTTCTACAACGACATCAAGAACCTGCAGGTTACCGCCGATGCCGGAAGCTGCTCGTCGCGCGTCGTGTTCAACGTTCCCAAGGCCCACAGCATGGGCCTGGAAATGGAACTGTCGGCTCGCCCGCTGCAGGGTCTGGAACTGTCGCTCAACGGCTCGGTCATCGATGCCAAGTTCGACAGCTCGGTCACGGATGCCGGTGGCAACGTGATCGCCGGTATGCGCGATGGCAACCGCCTGCCGACCGTGCCGAAGTTCCAGATGGCTGCGACCGGCAGCTACACCACGCAGGTGTCTGACGGTCTCGACTGGACGGCAACCGCCAGCTTCCAGCATGTCGGCAGCCGCTATACCCAGCCGGGCGATCAGGAAGCCGGTTCGGGCAGCTTCAGCAACTCGCTGTGGTATAACCTGGCCGACAACACCTATGGTTCGGGTGCCTACAACTTTGGTTCGTACCTGCTGCCGAACTACAACCTGGTCAACCTGTCGACTGGTCTCAGCTGGGACAGCGGCCTGTCGGTCACGGTTTACGTGAACAACCTGTTCGACGAAAACCCGCTGCTCTCGCTCGATCGTGAGCGTGGTGGCCGGGCTCGGATCGGCTACAACATCGGTTCGCCCCGCAAGGTTGGCATGACCGTGCGCCAGACGTTCTGATCGAACCAAGGCGAATGAAAACGGGGTCGGCTGCCAGCGCAGTCGGCCCCTTTTTCGTATCAGGCCAAAGCGGCTTGCAAGTCGAGTGAAGCGGTTGCGGCGGGCGGGTTCTATTCGGCGGGAGCCTGTGCGGTCCTTGCCAGCCAGCGTTCGCGGATTGCATCCGATGTATCACGGCTGGCATCGTGGCTCCAACCGGGCGGGCGCCACAGGTATCCCAGCTTGCTGCCCCAGGGCGCATTCCACATGTCGCGGGCGATCCCGATCCATTCGTGGAAAGCGACCCATAGCAGGTTGAAGCTGCCCAGCTGCTTGACGATGCCATAGTGAGGCCGAACTTCGTCCAGCTCTGGCTGGAAGGTGCCGAACAGCCGGTCCCAGATGATGAAGACGCCGGCGTAGTTCCGGTCGAGATAGAGCGGGTTGGTGGCGTGATGGACCCGGTGGTGGCTGGGGGTGTTGAATATCGCCTCGAACCAGCGCGGGCACTTGTCGACGGCTTCGGTGTGAAACCAGAACTGATAGATCAGGTTCAGCCCGGCGCAGAACAGGATCATCTCCGGGGGAAAGCCGATCAGCAGCAGCGGCAGGCGGAAAATGAAGCTGAAGGCAATGGTTCCGGTCCAGGTCTGCCGCAGCGCGGTCGACAGATTATAGTGCTGGCTGGAGTGGTGGTTGACGTGGCTGGCCCAGAACCAGCGTACCCGGTGCGCGGTGCGGTGGAACCAGTAATAGGCCATGTCATCCAGCACGAAGCAGGCGGCCCACGCCCACCAGGCCCAGCCGATTTCGAACAGCCGGTACTGGTAAACGGCAAGGAACGCGGCCCCGACCAGCCCGGCGGTCAAGGCCCCGGCAATCGTGCTGCCCAGCCCCATCGCCAGCGAGGTGAGGGTGTCGCGCGGCTCATAGCTGTTAGGCGATTTGCGCCAGGCCCAGACCATTTCCAGCAGGACCAACAGGACAAAGCCTGGAACCGCATAGGCCACCGGATTGAACCCTGGGGCCATGTCAGACACCCAGCCGCCGCAGGCTGCCCGCCCAGACCTGGGCCTTGTTACCCAGATCGAGCGTTACCCTGCCAAACGTCTTTTCGCCGCTGCCAATGGTCAGGAAGTTCCGGTCCAGCTGTGCATCGGCATGGGTATCCAGCAGGCGGGCAACAAAGTGCGCTCCGTGCCGTTTGATCAGCATGACACGGCCACGCGTGTCGCGCAGCAGCGCCCCGATCCCGGCCCGGTCCAGCACAAGATCCACCACGTCAAAATCGCAAACCGCTTCCCGCGCGAGGTCGCGGGCGTGATCCTCGCCCCGGATGCGGACATCCTCTCCCAGCCGCATTCCATGCGCCAGCCAGGCCAGAGCCAGGATCGCCAGCAGGGATACGGCTGGCTGGATAAATTGTGCTGCTGTCAGGCCCCCCACAAGCGGTCTCTACTGCGTGCCGGCAGCCAGCATATCAAGCAGGGGGCGGACCGGGGTCAGATCGTATCCGGCCTGGGCAGCGGCAGCGGCCAGTTCGTCCGGCTGCTTTCCTTCGCTGGCCTGCGCCAGCGCCCAGAGCAGGGTAGAGCGAGTGCCGGAGCGGCAATAGGCCAGCACCGGCTTGTCCGTGCGGGCAAGGGCCGCAGCCATGGCCTTCATCTGTCCTTCGGAAAACCCGGCATGGGTCACCGGGATGGCAACATAGTCCAGACCGGCAGCGTGGGCGGCCGATTCGATTTCGCTGCCCGGCACCTGGTCATCGCTTTCGCCTTCGGGGCGATTGTTGACGATCAGGCCAATGCCCATTCGCGCCGCCTCCGCCACTTCGGCAAGGCCGATTTGCGGACTGGCGTAAACACGATCGGACAATTGACGGAACATGAAATTCTCCTGTTTGCAGTGCTTTGCCAAGCACCGCCTCTGCTGGCAAGTATTGTACGTGCCAGCGCATTATTGGACTTTATCGAACTCGGCCCACGACGCAATATTGCTTGCAGAAATGCCACAGCGGGCGGCCTGCAAGACAATTCGTGCATGTAGTGGTGATTCCATTCGCCATTACGATTCAATTCAGCTATGTGGAAAAGTGCAGAGTAAGAGGCCCAAGGCGTCTTGCGCTGTCACCCGGTGCGATTCGTCCGCGCTGCCGGGCTGTGTTGAATGGGGCGAATCGAAGGTTTGATCGGGTATATGGGTTTTGATAGAGGGCGCCGCGGACGCGGGCGCGACAAGCGGGACGGTTTCGGAGAAGACAATTTCGATCCATTCGCCGGCGGTGATCGCTTTGGCGGTGGAGACCGTTTCGGCGGCGGCGATCGTGGCGGCTTTGGCGGCGGTCCCCGTGGGGGTGGTTTTGGCGGCGGTGACCGCGGCGGCTTCGGCGGCGGTCCTCGCGGCGGCGGTGGTGGCGGCTTCGGCGGCGGCCCGCGTGGCGGCGGCATGCCTGCCCAGGTGGTCGGCGAAGGCACTGGCGTCGTAAAGTTCTTCAACGCAGCCAAGGGCTTTGGCTTCATCCAGCAGGATGGTGGCGGTGAAGACGTCTTCGTCCACATCAGCTCGGTTGAGCGCGCCGGTCTTGAGGGTCTTGCCGAAGGTCAGCAGCTGAAGTTCCAGCTGGTTGATCGCGGTGGCAAGGTTTCGGCCAGCGAACTGGAAGCCGTTGGCGACGTGATCCCGGTGCAAAAGCGCGATGCTGCTCCGCAGCGTCAGCTGACCGGCGAACGCGCAACCGGCACGGTCAAGTTCTTCAACTCCATGAAGGGCTTTGGCTTCATCACCCGTGATGATGGCCAGCCGGACGCTTTCGTTCACATCAGCGCCGTTGAGCGTTCGGGCATGTCCGGCCTCAACGAAGGTGATCGGCTTGAATTCGACATCGAAGTCGATCGACGAGGCAAGTACTCGGCGGTCAACCTGGTGCCGCGTCAGGATTGATCCCGCTGCATCGTTCCGGGTTGTCCCGGAACCTGCCAAGTTCTAAACGCGTGCAGATGGCGGCCCTTTAGGGGGCCGCCATTTGTCGTTTTGATTTTCTTTTTGAATCCAATGCGAAGCGAAGGATATGCCAATGTCGATTACCCCGCTTATGCCAGTCTATCCCCGTTGCGGCTTTCGGCCGGTGCGTGGTGACCACTGCCATCTGATCGGGGAGGACGGGCGCCGATATCTCGACTTCGCGGCGGGCATTGCAGTCAACCTGCTGGGCCATTCGCATCCCGGCCTGATTGGCGCGATCCAGAAGCAGGCCGAGACGCTGATGCATGTCTCGAACCTCTATGGCAGCCCTCAGGGTGAGCACCTTGCCCAGCGGCTGGTTGACCTGACTTTCGCTGATACGGTGTTCTTCACCAATTCGGGTGCGGAAGCGGTGGAATGCGTGATCAAGACCATCCGCGCCTACCATCAGCACATCGGTAATGATCACAAGTACGAGATCATCACCTTCAAGAACGCCTTCCATGGCCGGACCATGGCTACGATCAGTGCGTCCAATCAGGAAAAGATGCACAAGGGCTTCATGCCGCTGCTGCCCGGCTTCAAGTACGTCGATTTCGACGATCTGGAAGGTGCGCGTGCGGCCATCGGTCCGAATACGGCGGGCTTCCTGGTCGAGCCGGTGCAGGGTGAAGGCGGCATTCGTCCGGCTTCGCAGGAGTTCATGAGCGGCCTACGCGCCCTGGCCGATGAGCATGACCTGCTGCTGGCGCTGGACGAAGTGCAGTGCGGCGTTGCGCGTACCGGCACCATGTATGCCTATGAACAGTACGGGATCGTTCCGGACGTGGTGGCCACGGCCAAGGGCCTTGGCGGCGGGTTCCCGATTGGCGCCTGCCTGGCGACCGAAAAGGCGGCGCGCGGTATGGTGATCGGCACGCACGGTTCCACTTATGGGGGCAACCCGTTGGCCATGGCGGCGGCTGAAGCGGTGCTGGATGCAGTTGCCAACGATGCCTTCCTGGCTGACGTGCGCGCCAAGGCGGACCGCCTGCGCAGCCGTCTCGAGCAATTCATCGGCAACTATCCGGAGCTGTTTGAAAGCGTGCGCGGCATGGGCCTGATGCTGGGTCTCAAGCTCAAGACCGAGCCGCGCGGGCTTGTTGCGCATCTGCGTGACAATCACCAGCTGCTGACTGTTGGCGCCGGCGACAACACCCTGCGTCTGGTGCCGCCGCTGGTGATTGACGACAGCCACATCGACGAATTCATCGAGAAGCTCTCCGCCGGTGCGGCGAGCTATGTAGCGGAGCCTGCGGACAAATGACCCGGCATTTCCTCGATCTCAGCGATGCCGGGGGCGAAGCCCTTGCGGCCATGATCAACGACGCGATAGCCCGCAAGGCTGCGCGCGCTTCCCTGCCCAAGGGCGCTCCGGACCCGGATGCACCCCTGGCTGGCCGCGTCCTGGCCATGGTGTTCGAGAAGAACTCGACCCGCACCCGCGTATCGTTCGACATGGCGATGCGCCAGCTTGGCGGCTCGGCCATCGTGCTGGATGCCGGTACGACCCAGCTTGGCCGCGGCGAGACCGTTGCGGACACGGCCCGTGTGCTGAGCCGCATGGCCGATGCGATCATGATCCGTACCGACGATCATGCAAAGATCGAGGAAATGGCTGCGCACGCCTCGGTTCCGGTCATCAATGGCCTGACCGACCTTTCGCACCCGTGCCAGATCGTTGCCGATCTCGAGACGATCGTCGAGCATGGCAAGGCTCTGCCGGGGCTGGAAGTCGCATGGCTCGGCGACGGCAACAATGTGCTCAATTCGATTGTCGAAGCAGCCGGGCTGATGCGCTTTAACGTGCGCATTGCGGTTCCGGATGGCTATGACAGCGACCCGGCCTATATCGAGCGCGCCCGTGCACTCGGTTCGCAGATCACGATTACCCGCGATCCGGCAGAAGCGGCGCGCGGTGCGGACGTGATTGTGACCGACACTTGGGTTTCGATGGGCCAGCAGGGCGCCGAAGCGCGTATTGCGGCGATGACGCCGTTCCAGGTCAACGATGCGCTGATGGCGCTGGCCAAAAGCGATGCGCTGTTCCTCCATTGCCTCCCCGCCCATCGTGGCGAGGAAGTGACGGATAGCGTGATCGACGGTCCGCAGTCGGTAGTTTGGGATGAGGCTGAAAACCGCATCCACGCTCAAAAGAGCGTGCTGCGCTGGGCCTTTGGTCAACTGTGAGCGCGCCCGAGCATATTGCAGCGGGTGAGACCGGGTATGACCGCGTACTGGGCTTCACCATCCCCTCGCGCGATGCGCGTGGCCGGTCGGTGCGCCTTGGCCCGGTGCTGGAAACGATTCTCGCTGCCCATGACTACCCGGTGCCGATCAAGCATCTGCTGGCCGAGGCCCTGGTTCTGACAGCGCTGGTCGGCTCCTTGCTCAAGGATGGCGAGGGGCAGCTGACCATGCAGGCGCAAACCCAGGGTAGCGGCGTGGTCGACCTGCTGGTCTGCGACTATCGCGGCGGAGAAGTGCGCGGCTACGTTCGGCATGATCCGGAGCGGTTCACGCAGCTTGGTGCCAATCCCTCGCTGCGCGCCCTTTTCGGGGATAGCGGCTACCTCGCCATCACTTTTGATCTGGCTACCACCGGCCAGCGTTATCAGGGCATCGTCCCGCTGGAGGGTGATTCACTGGCGCAGGCCTGTGAATCCTATTTCGCGCAGTCCGAACAGGTTCCGACCCTGATCCGCGTCGGCGTGAAAACCGATGCGCAGGGCTGTGTGGCCGGGGGCCTTCTGGTTCAGCATCTGCCGGATGGAGAAGAGGGGCGCGAACGCCTGCATGTCCGGATGGACCATCCCCAGTGGGAACATGTCGCGGCGCTGGCTGGCAGCACGCGGCATGACGAACTGGTTGATGTCGATCTCTCGCTAGAGGGCTTGATCTGGCGCCTGTTCCATGAAGAGCAGGAAGTCCGGATCGAGCCCTTCGGACAGTTGTCGCGTGGTTGCCGCTGCTCGATCGAGCATTACCAGTCCGTGCTGGCGCAGTTTCCGGAAGAAGACCGGATCGATATGCGCAACGAGGAGGGGCTGATCGTGGTTGATTGCGCCTTTTGTTCGCGCCTGTTCGAAATCACGGCTTGAAATTCCCGGCTCGTCTACCGAAATGCACGGTTGGGCGATAGCCGCCCGCATGGTAAGCTTGGATATATCCAGGCCATGTCGATGGCTCGATCGGAGAATGTCGTGGTGAACGTAAAAGCCAGGATGCGCATTGCCGGGACCGCCGCTGCGGCCATGCTTGCTCTTGCCGCCCCGGCGATGGGCGCGGGGCCTTCGCTTGCCATGCTTGAGCGGATCGATGCCGGTCAGTGGGAAGTCCGTTATCGCGAGGCCGGCGCTCCGCCGCAGCGGATGTGCATGTCGAGCGGGCAGGCCCTGATCCAGTTACGCCACCCCGGCGCAGCCTGCGAACGCTTCGTGGTGGAAGACGGGTCCAATGAGGTGGTGGTCCAATACACGTGCCGGGGCCGTGGCTATGGCCGGACCCACATCCGGCGCGAGACCTCGCGTCTGGTTCAGATCGATAGCCGCGGTATCGCGAATGGCCTGCCGTTTGAATTCAATGCTGAAGCCCGTCGCACCGGAAATTGCGGCGGCGCCTGATCCGGTTGCCTTGGCTGCGCGAAGCAGCTAGCCCCAGACCATGCAGCAACTTCCTGATGGCACGGGCCGCAAGGCCGTGGTCCTACTTTCCGGTGGCCTTGATTCCATGGTCTGCGCCGCCCTGGCGCGCGAGGCAGGCTATGACCTGTACGCCCTGACCATAGACTATAACCAGCGGCATCGCCGTGAACTGGATGCGGCGCGGGAAATTGCGGCGCAGCTGGGGGCGAAGCGACACGTCGTTCTTCCGCTCGACCTGCGCCAGTTTGGCGGTTCTGCACTGACTGACGACATTGCCGTGCCCAAGGATGGCGTGGGGGAAGAGATTCCGGTCACCTATGTCCCGGCTCGCAACCTCGTTTTCCTGTCTCTGACCCTTGCCTGGTCAGAAGCCTTGGGTGCGCGTGATGTGGTGATTGGGGTCAATGCGCTGGATTATTCCGGCTATCCCGACTGCCGCCCGGAATTCATCGCCGGTTTCGCCGATCTGGCCCGTCTGGCCACCAAGGCGGGGGCGGAAGGAGATGATTTCCGCATCCACGCCCCGCTGCAATTCATGGGCAAGGCAGAGATTGCGGCCGAGGCCGGACGGCTTGGGCTGGACCCGGCGATGAGCTGGTCCTGTTATGACCCGCAGCCCGATGGTTCAGCCTGCGGCCTGTGCGATTCTTGCCGCCTGCGCCGAGAAGGCTTTGCCAAGGCAGGAATTATCGATACCACTCGTTACTCGGGATAGTTTTCTGGGAGAGACCGAGTGAATGATCAGCAGGACAATCCGCAGGCTGAACCGAAGGCCAGCGGTTACAGTTGGTATGTGCTTTCCGTCCTGGTGGTGGTCTACATTCTGAATTTCATCGACCGTCAGATCGTTTCGATCCTGGCTGTCGATATCAAGCGCGACCTGAACCTGACCGATGCGGACATGGGCTTTCTGATGGGCGCGGCCTTTGCCGTGTTCTACGCCCTGTTCGGAATTCCTCTGGGCCGCCTGGCAGACAACTGGAACCGCATTAAGTTGCTCAGCGTCGGTCTGGCGCTGTGGTCGACCATGACTGCGCTTTCGGGGTTTGCCCGCAACCAGATCACTCTATCCCTCGCCCGGATGGGCGTCGGGATCGGGGAGGCTACCGCCAGCCCGACAGCCTATTCGCTGATCTCGGACTACTTTCCCAAGAAGCAGCGGGCGACCGCGCTCGCGATCTATTCCTCTGGCCTCTATCTTGGTGGCGGGGTCTCGCTGTTCATCGGTGCGAAGGTGGTGCAGGCGTGGAATGATGCCCATCCGGGCGGCGGACCGCTTGGCCTGATGGGCTGGCAGGCAGCCTTTCTGGTGGTCGGCATTCCCGGCCTGCTGCTGGCACTCTGGGTTGCCAGCCTGCGCGAACCGGTGCGCGGAGCGATGGACGGCGTTGCAAGCCCGAGTTCGCCCAACCCCTTTGCCGATTTCTTTGCTGACCTCTCGACAATCATTCCCCCCTTCACCTTGATCGGCGCTGCCAAGCGGGGGCCGGTTGCCCTGGCCATCAACGTTCTTGCGGCTGGTGCTCTGGCGCTGTTCGCATGGTGGATGATCCGCTTGACCGGAAACTTTCCGCAGTGGACTGCCGTGGGGATTGGGTATTACGCGGTATTCTCATGGGCCAGCACGCTGCGCTCGAAAGACCCCGCAACCTTCCGGCTGATCTGGCAAACCCCTGCCTTCATTTGCACGACGCTGGGCTATGGCATGGTTTCGCTCGCGGCCTATGGCCTGGCTGCCTGGTCGCCGCCCTATGCTGAAACCGTACTCGGCCTGTCCAAGGCAAGCCTTGCCTTCTGGCTTGGCGCGAGCGGTGCTGTCAGCGGCTTCCTGGGCGTTATCATCGGTGGACAGGCTGCAGACCGCCTGCGGGCTCGCAATCCGGCTGGGCGCGTGTTGGTGATCATGTTTGGCGTCGTTGCTCCGATCATTCCGATCTGGATTGGCTACACTACCGAAAATACCATCGTGTTCTATGCGATGAACTTCCTCGCCGGGATGTTTGGGGCTGCTGCTCTGGGCGCTGCTGCGGCGACGACGCAAGACCTTGTTCTGCCGCGGATGCGCGGGACGGCCACTGCGTCCTTCTTCCTGGGCACGACCTTGGTCGGTCTGTGCTTCGGTCCTTACATGGTCGGCCAGATTTCCGATCTTGCCGGTACGGTCGTCAACGGAAAGCCGGTCGGCGATCTGCGCACGGGCATTCTGTCGGTGCTGGGTGTGGCCCCGATTGGCATGGCCCTGCTGCTCTATGCCTACCGCGCGGTGCCCAGGGCCGAAGCGACCCTGAGCGAACGCGCGGGAGAATAGCCGAACTTAGCGGTTCAGAACGCCGCAGGCGATCCGGGCCCCGCTGTTGCCGGTGGGGTCGGTCCTGTAATCGTCTGCGGCGGCGTGGACCATGATGGCCGTTCCATCGGCGTCGAACAGGATCGGCTCCAGTTCCGCTGCAGATCCGGAAAGCGTAGCGGAGACTGCGCCAGTCCCGTTGCTGGCGATCACAATGTTCGGCAGGTCACCAAGGTGGCTGCCAGCGGGATTTTGGCTGCCATGCTGCTTGCCGTGCGGGTTCAGGTGTCCTCCGGCCGAGGTGAAGGCCGGCGCCTCGCACTTGCCGATCATGTGCAGGTGCATTCCCTTTTCGCTCGCAGGTAGACCCGCCAGAGCCACGGAAAGGGTGAGCGTTTCGCCGGCGCGCGTCAGGATTGCGGTTCCAGCCGGTGCGCCGTTGCCTTGGCTAAGGGTGGCAGTGGCAACCTTCTCAGTCGGAATTTCGCCAATCGTGGTGCAGGCGGAAAGGGTGCCAGCAGCAAGAGCCAGCAATGCAGCAGTGCGGATCATAAGACCTCCAGACAGTTGATTCTCCTCCCACACTAACAAAAAGGGGGCCGGATTGCTCCGGCCCCCAATTCGTTTTGCCTTTTGGGCGAGCTTACATGCCCGAACCCGGACCGTAGGTGATTTCCACACGACGGTTCTGCAGTTCACGCACGCCATCGGCGGTCGGAACGCGCGGGTTGTTTTCGCCGAAGCCCTGGCTGGTGATTGCACCAGTCGGGACGCCACGCGAGGTCAGGTAAGCCTGGACCGAAGCATTGCGACGCTCGGACAGACCCTGGTTGTACTTGGCCGTACCCGAACGGTCGGCATAGCCAGCCAGCATGATCGGAACGTTGGCGCAGTTGCCATAGGCAGTGACTGCGCTGTCGAGGATCGAAGCAGCCTCAGGCGTGATGTCCGACTTATCCCAGTCGAAGAACACGATGTACGGGCCCTTGTTGCACACGACCGGCGGCGGCGGAGGCGGCGGGGGCGGCGGAGGCGGCGGAGGCGGCGGCGGGGGCGGCGG
>CAZLPK010000022.1:0-30940 GCA_964561375.1 uncultured Novosphingobium sp. | reverse complement strand
TTCCTTACGTCACTGCTCCAGACACAAATCTGTTAACCTGGACTCGTTGCCGTGCAGTATCGCCTTAGCCCTGTTGATCTTTCCCCCGCTATGCTGTTCTAGAGCCAGGGGCAGGGAGGCATTTCCAATGAACGCACCGTCAGCGGCACCGGCACAATCGCCGCGCATGTTTCAACTGGACGCATTTCGCGGCATCGCGGCGTTCATCATCGTCTTTTATCACCTGACCATTGTCTATCGGCTGAGCGGCCCGTTTGAACGCGGCTACCTGTTCGTTGACCTGTTCTTTCTCCTGTCCGGCTTTGTCCTTGCCGTATCGACCGAGAAAAAGCTGATCAGCGGCATCGGGGCATTCGAATTTACCAAGGCCCGCTTCGTGCGCCTCTGGCCGCTGGTTGCAGTCGGTGCCGGAGTGGCCGTGCTGCGGTCCTTCGTTATCGGCCAGGCCGATCCGGTGACGCTGGTGATGTGGCTGGCGCTGGACCTGCTGATGATCCCCAGCCTGGCGGGAGCAGGACCGTTCTACCGCTTGAATGGTCCACAATGGACCTTGTTCTATGAGCTGCTCGCCAATTTCATCCACGCTCTGGTGCTGAAACGGGTGCCGACCAAGGCCATGCTGGTCCTGGCAGTGGCCATGGGGGCCTGGTTGATCCATACCGTGCGCCTGCACGGATCGGATACGATGGGCGTCAATGCGCCAACCTGGGACACCTGGTGGATGGGCCTGCCGCGCGTTGGCTTTTCCTATGTGCTGGGCGTCTGGATCGGGCGCAAATATGTACAGGGCTTCCGCACCCCCTCGCTGCGGTGGTGGCTGGCCCTGCTGGTGCCGGTGGCAGGCATCATGGCCGTGCCTTACCTGCCCTTCTCCAAGGCGACCGGCGACCTGCTGTTTGTCATCCTGCTGCTGCCGCCGTCGATGTGGCTGATCGCCATGGCCCAGCCGCCACAGGCGCTGCGTGCGCCGATGGAATGGCTCGGCAACTTCTCGCTGCCGCTATACTGCGTGCATCTGACCGTGATCGTGTGGGTTTCCGAGATCTTCGGCCTGTCCATGCCGGTCTGGATCGGCGCCGTAGTTGCCGCCTGCGTGGTAGCCTGGGCCTTCTCGCGGCTGGTATCCTTTGCCAGCAAGCCTACCGTGGTGAAGGCCAAGGCCTGAGCCCCACAACCTGAACCGCACAAACAGAAAGCCGCGCCAACCTAAGTTGGCGCGGCTCATTCCGTACTCCTGGCCGCGAGGCGTGGCGGCCGGGTGCAGATCGCGTCTTAGTTGACGGCGTCCTTCAGGCCCTTGCCGGCCTTGAACTTCGGCTGAGCCGAAGCCTTGATCGCCATCGGTTCGCCGGTGCGCGGGTTGCGGCCGGTCGAAGCCTTGCGCTTGGCAACCGAGAAGGTGCCGAAGCCGACGAGGCGCACTTCGTCGCCCTGCTTCAGAGCGCCGGTGATGGCGTCAAATACGCCTTCGACAGCCTTGGTGGCGTCGCTCTTGGTGAGGCCGCTGGCATCGGCGACGGCGCTGATCAGATCGTTCTTGTTCATCGGGAACCCCCTTACCTTTTTCTGGATTTGGAAACTGTTTTTGATTCGCCTCGAAAGATTGGCGGAATTGAGCCGCTTTTGGAGAGACTGTCAAAGCCAAACCGTGTTGGGAATCCCGGATTATCCACGATTTCCCGCCATTTTAGCCCATTTGGGCGCAAACTGACACTTTCGGTAGGAAGCGACGCCTCTCAGCGCGCTTCCTACCGATTAGTATTGCAATATTTTGACAGTACTTAATGGGCCGTAGTTGATCCGGCAGTCACTGCCGAACCGGGTGCCACCGGCTGGCTGGCAAGGTCATCTTCCTCGCTCCACTCGATGGCTTCGAGCGGTTCGACAAGCGCCTTGGCCAGAACTTCATCAACGTGCGAGACGGGCACGATTTCCAGCCCTTCCTTCACGTTTGCCGGAATCTCGGCCAGATCCTTCACGTTCTCTTCCGGAATGAGGACCAGCTTGATCCCGCCGCGCAGCGCAGCCAGCAGCTTTTCCTTCAGCCCGCCGATTGCCAGCACGCGGCCACGCAGCGTCACTTCGCCGGTCATCGCCACGTCCTTGCGCACCGGAATCCCGGTCAGGGTCGAGACAATCGAAGTAACCATGCCAATACCGGCGCTCGGCCCGTCCTTCGGCACTGCCCCTTCGGGCAAGTGGATGTGCACATCCTTGCGCGCGATCAGCGACGGCTTGATGCCATAGGCTGGCGCCCGGGCACGCACAAAGCTGAAGGCCGCCTGGATGGACTCGTTCATCACTTCACCCAGCTTGCCGGTGGTTTTCACCCCGCCCTTGCCCGGCACGGTGACGCTTTCGATGGTCAGCAGTTCGCCGCCCACTTCGGTCCAGGCAAGGCCCGTGACCGCACCCACCTGATGCTCTTCCTCGGCGACGCCATAGCGGAAGCGACGCACCCCGGCGAAATCACCCAGGTTTTCCGGCGTGATCGTGACCGACTTGGTCTTGCCTTCCAGAATCTGGCGCAGGCTCTTGCGGGCCAGCTTGGCAATCTCGCGCTCAAGCGTACGCACCCCGGCTTCGCGGGTGTAGTACCGGATCAGGTCGCGCAGGCCTTCGGTGGTCAGAGTGAATTCACCCTGCTTCAGGCCATGCGACTTGATCTGCTTCGCGATCAGGTGCCGCTCGGCGATCTCGACCTTTTCGTCCTCGGTGTACCCTTCCAGCCGGATGATCTCCATGCGGTCGAGCAGCGGCTGCGGCAGGTTGAGACTGTTCGCCGTGCAGACGAACATCACGTCCGACAGATCATAGTCCAGTTCCAGATAGTGGTCCTGGAACTTGGCGTTCTGTTCCGGATCGAGCACTTCGAGCAGGGCGGAAGCGGGATCGCCGCGGAAGTCCTGACCCAGCTTGTCGATCTCATCCAGCAGGAACAGCGGATTGCTGGTCCCGGCCTTCTTGAGGTTGGAAATGACCTTGCCCGGCAGCGAGCCGATATAGGTACGGCGGTGGCCGCGAATTTCGGCTTCGTCACGCACCCCGCCCAGCGACTGGCGGATGAATTCGCGCCCGGTCGCCTTGGCAATCGACTTGCCCAGCGAGGTCTTGCCAACACCCGGAGGGCCGACGAGGCAGAGGATCGGCCCCTTGAGCTGGTTGGTCCGGGCCTGAACCGCCAGATATTCAACGATCCGGTCCTTGACCTTGTCCAGCGCATAGTGATCGGCATCCAGCACGGCCTGAGCCGCGGCAATGTCGCGCTTCAGCTTGCTCTTCTTGCCCCAGGGCAGGCCAAGCAGCACGTCGAGGTAGTTGCGGATCACGGTAGCTTCCGCGCTCATCGGCTGCATGGTCTTGAGCTTCTTGAGCTCAGCATTGGCCTTGGCGCGGGCTTCCTTCGACAGCTTCAGCTTGTCGATCTTTTCCTGCAGCTCCTGCAGTTCGTTGGCTTCGCCATCGTCACCGCCGCCCAATTCCGACTGGATCGCCTTGAGCTGTTCGTTGAGGTAATATTCGCGCTGGGTCTTTTCCATCTGCCGCTTGACGCGGCCACGGATGCGGCGCTCAACCTGCAGCACGCCCAATTCCCCTTCCATGAAGGAGTAGGCCATTTCCAGCCGCTTCAGCGGGTCGGCCTCGCTCAGCAGGGCCTGCTTGTCGACCACCTTAGCCTGAATGTGCGCGGCAACGGCATCGGCCAATTGCGCAGCATCCACGATTTCGCCCAGGTTCTCGCCCGCTTCGGCCGGCAGCTTCTTGTTCAGCTTGGCATATTCGGCAAAGGTATCGACCACCGAACGCATCATCGCGGCAACCTCGTTGCCCGAAACGCTGACCGGCTGAACCGGGGTAACCTGTCCCACAACCATTTCGCCATGGCTGGTCTGCTCCAACCGGATACTTTCCAGCTTGGCGCGCTGCTTGGCTTCAACCAGTACGCGCACGGTGCCGTCCGGCAGCTTGAGCAATTGCAGCACGGTGGCCGCCACGCCGATGTCATACAGATCATGCTCGTCCGGATCGTCACAGCCGGGATCGAGCTGCGCGATCAGGAAGATTTCCTTGTCGTCCGCTTCCATCGACGCTTCCAGCGCGGCGACCGACTTGTCCCGGCCCACGAAGAGCGGAACGACCATGCCCGGAAACACGACGATATCGCGCAGGGGCAGCAGGGGAAGAAGTTTTGTCATAGTCCGTCCATTTCGGCCCGCAGTCTAACGGGCCCGCCGGTGAATCCGGCTTTGATCGAGATATGGGGGCGGCATAGCGGCTGTGCAATGGGGGTAGACCCCAGGTCTGTGGATGTTCCCCTGCGCCACCTGCTTGCCAAGCGCCGCCGCGCTCCGCAGGGTAAAGCCAAGCAAACAGGGGATTCGAACCATGCGCAAGATTACATTCGCCAGCTTTGTCGCTGCCCTTGCCCTCGCCGCTCCGGCCTTTGCCGGGGAACCGGGCAGCGCAAGCGAGCCGAAGCAGACCGTGATTACCGCCGCCCGCTACCTTGATGTTGTTACGGGAAAATATGTTGAAAATCCAGCAATTTTCGTTGGAACTGACGGACGCATTGCCAGCATCGCAGATGCCCGCACCGTAAAATGGGGCGCGGACGTCCACCATGTCGACATGGGCGGCAAGACCCTGCTTCCCGGCCTGATCGACATGCATGTCCATCTCGACAGCCCGGCAGACATCGGCGGTTTTCGCGGGCTGGAATATACCGACAGCTTTTTCGCCATGACCGCAGTCAGCAATGCCCGCGCCATGCTGGACGCCGGTTTTACCACGGTGCGCAATGTCGGCGCGTCAAACCGCAATGACGTGGGCCTGACCCAGGCCGTTACGCAGGGCTATGTGATCGGGCCACGCATTGCCGCAGCCGGCTTTGCCCTGGGCAGCACTGGCGGCCACTGCGACCAGACCGGCCTGCCCCCCAGCATGGAAAAGCCGGGCAAGATGGACGGGATCGGCGATACGCCCGACGAGCTGCGCTATCAGGTGCGCCGCCAGCGCAAATATGGCGCGACCGTGATCAAGGTCTGCGCCACGGGCGGGGTCTTCTCCCACAATACCGAGCCGGGCCAGCAACAGGTTACCGAAGCGGAACTGACCGCGATTGCCGATGAAGCCCATATGTGGGGCCTGCGCGTTGCCGCCCATGCCCATGGCGCTGCCGGGATCAAGGCCGCGATCAAGAGCGGGATCGACACGATCGAGCACGCCAGCCTGGTTGACGATGAAGGCATCAAGCTGGCCGTAGAGCGCAAGCGCCCGGTCTGGTTCGCGATGGACATCTACAATACCGATTACACCCAGGCCGAAGGCAAGAAGAACGGCGTACTGGAGGAAAACCTGCGCAAGGACCGCGAAATCGGCCAGATCCAGCGCGACAACTTCCGCAAGGCGTTCAAGGCCGGGGTGAAGATGGTCTTTGCTTCCGACGCCGGGGTCATGCCGCATGACCTGATCGGCCGTCAGTTCGCAGTTATGGTCCAGTACGGCATGACGCCGCTGGATGCGATCCGTGCCGCGACGCTGAATGCCTCGCAGGCGCTAGGGTGGGAAAAGGATGTCGGGACCATCGCGGTCGGTCGCTATGCCGACCTGGTCGCGGTGGACGGCGATCCGCTGGCCAACGTCCGCGAACTGGAAAGCGTGGACGGTGTGATCAAGGGCGGCGTCGTAGTGGAACACGCCCGCTGATTGCTGGAAAACCGGGCTTCGACAGGCTCAGCCTGAGCGGATTTGGTGAGGTAGCTTAACCTCCCCCGCTCATCCTGAGCCTGTCGAAGGATGTTGATTCCCCTGATGCAGTCGTCCCCGGCTTGACCGGGGACCGCACGCGGCCAGAAGCATCTTTACCGGCACGCGATCCCCGCTTTCGCGGGGATGACGCTAATGGCCGAGATTGGACTCAGAGGTGCTCGGTTACATTCCCGGCAGCTTGAAGCCCGGGGGCAGGCCCATGCCGCCCTGCATCTTGGTCATTTCCTCGCCCGAAACGGCATCAGCCTTGGCCCGCGCATCGTTGAAGGCGGCGGCGATCAGGTCTTCGAGAATACCCTTCTCGCTCGGCTGCAGCAGGCTGTCGTCAATGGAAATGCCGATCACGCGGCCCTTTGCCGAGCAGCGGATCTTGACCAGACCACCGCCAGCCGCACCCTCAACCTCCATGGCATCAAGCTTGGATTGCATTTCGGTCATCTGCTTCTGGATGGTCTCGGCAGCTTGCTGCGCAGCCTTGAGCATCTCTTCCATCGACTTCATCAGTTTCTCCATTTCGAGCCCATGCTCGCAACGCGAGCCTCGGGACTTTCATCAATCAGTTCGGCGTTGGGGAACGCGGCAAAGGCCGCTTCGACCAGAGGATCGGCCAGAATAGCGGCGCGGGCCGCATCCTTTTGCGCGTCCTTTTCTTCCTTCAGGCTGGGCTGGGCATCGCCTTCGCCGCGGGTAACGGTCCAGCGCTCACCAGTCGCGCGGAGCAAGGCATCGCGCAGTTCCGCCGTGGCATCGCCGGGATAGCCGGGGACAAGGCTGTAAACCAGTTCGCACGGCTTCAGCGTGATCACCCGCACCCAGTCATGCATCAGCTGCGACAGGCGAAACTGCCCGGATTGCTCCACCGTGTTGATCACCGTCTGCCAATCGAGCACCTGCGGAGCGGGAGCCGGAGCGGCCGCCGAAGCCGGTGCCGCAGCAGCGGAAGCGGAAGCGCCCTCGCCCGCCGGTCCGGCGACCGGACCACGCGCGGCGATTTCCTCCAGCTTGCGGGCCAGACTGCCCGGATCGGGCAAGTCCGACGCGTGCTGGACCCGCAGCAGCGCCATCTTGGCCGCCACCAACGGATCGGGCGCACTGCGCACTTCGTCATGGCCCTTAAGCAGCAATTGCCACAGGCGGTGCAATTGGCCAGCCGTCAGCTTTTCCGCCCATTCACCAATCGCGCTGCGTTCTTCCTCGGAAATCGCGTCAGCCGCGCCCTTGCCCAGCTGGGCAACGGTAATCCGGTGCGTCAGTTCCATCACTGTGCGCATCAGCGCCAGCGGCTCTACGCCCAGAGCAAATTGCTGGTCGATCAGTTCAAGCAGGGCTGCGCCATCACCGGCCAGCAGCGCGGCAAACAGGCGGCGCTGCGAGCTCTTGTCCGCCAGACCGAGCATGTCGCGGACCTGTTCGGCCGTAACCCGGCTATCCCCGCCAAGGTCAGCATGGGCAATCGCCTGATCGAGGATCGAAAGCCCGTCACGCGCGGAACCCTCTGCCGCAGCGGCGATCATGGCCAGAGCTTCCGGTTCAGCCTCGACCCCTTCCTTGCCGCAAATCATCGCGAAGTGATCGGCCAGCATCGGTGCCGGAATCCGCTTCAGGTCAAACCGCTGGCACCGCGACAGCACGGTAACCGGCAGCTTTTCAACTTCGGTCGTGGCGAACAGGAACTTCACATGGGCCGGCGGTTCTTCGAGAGTCTTGAGCAGCGCGTTGAAGGCGTTGCGGCTGAGCATGTGAACTTCGTCGATGATGTAGATCTTGTAGCGCGCCGAAACCGCCGCATAGCGCACCGCTTCGATAATTTCGCGCACGTCGTCGACGCCGGTATGGCTGGCGGCGTCCATTTCGATCACGTCGATATGACGCCCTTCGGCGATCGCCTGACACGGCTCGCACTGGCCGCACGGGTCAATCGTCGGCCCGCCCTGCCCATCCGGCCCGACGCAGTTGAGCGCTTTCGCAATCAGACGCGCGGTCGAGGTTTTGCCGACCCCACGAATCCCGGTCATCAGAAAGGCATGGGCCAGCCGGTCACGCTTGATCGCATTGGCCAGGGTCTGGACCATGGCCTCTTGCCCGATCAGTTCGGCAAAGGTCTGCGAACGGTATTTGCGCGCCAGCACGCGATAGGGCTGCGCCGGAGCGACAGCGGGTGCAGGTGCGGGTGCGGCAGGCTGAGGATTCGCCGGAACAGCTACGGGCTGCGGTGCCGGTTCGGGCGCGCCGAACATCGAGCCTTGCCCTGCTGCCTCAAGCTCGGCAGCGGTCGGGGCTTCAAGTTCCGGCTCTTCGCCGTAGGTTTCGTGGGAATCGTCCATCGCGCGCCAGATGTAGGCGTCCGGTTCATTTTTGTCGAAGAAAGAAAAGGAGCCGGCCGACCCGCCGCAACCCGTTGTGGCTGCTTCCTTCCGGACCTGACCAGGTTGGCGAGCGCAAACGTCCGACCGACTCCCGCGGCGCATATGGCCGTGCTGTCGCGTTTGCGCAAGTCTGTCTGCGATTCGTTGCGCTAAACAACTCTCAGACAGGCCCTTTCAGGGTAGTCACGGTTCTCCGCTGGAGACCAGGAAGCGGGTTCGGGATCGTCTTCTGCGACCCGGGCAATCGCCGGACCCGCTTCCCAAACCCTCAAATCAGATGGTGTTTTAACGCTTAGCGGAAGTTGTCGGCATAGGCCTGAATCTTCAGGCGGCGCGGCGGCGTGGGGTGCACAACTGCCGCAATTCCGTACTTTTCAGCATAGGCCTGCGCATCTGCCTGGCTGGCAAACTTCAGCGTCACCTGGCTTTGCGTATCGCCGGAACCGGCCCAGCCCATCACCGGATCGGGGCGCTTTGCCTCGGCCGGGTCGAATTCGAGCAGCCATTCACCAATCCGGGCCTTGCCCGATTGCATGGCATTCTTGGGGCGCTGATAGATACGTGCAGGCATACGCGGCGATTGCGTCGAATCGCTGCGGAAATCAAGCCCCGGTTAGTTCCATAGCGCCGCGAAGCACCCGCCCCGCCGATTCAGCGCCGCGTAGCCGCGTTGAAGGCGTTCTTGGTCTTGAGGCTAGCCACCTCAGTCCACGGCTCGTCCGGCCAGCGGTGCTTGGGATAGCGGCCCTTCATGTCCTTCACCACATCACGCCACGAACCGCGCCAGAAAGCAGGCAGATCGCGCGTGGTCTGAACCGGCTTGCCGCCCGGATCGGTCAGTTTGAGCAAGAGCGGCTCTGGCGGCTGGCCAAAGGTCGGGTGCCGGTCCAGCCCGAACAGCGCCTGGACCCGCAATTCCACCGAAGGCCCGCCCGGATCGTCATAGTCAATCGCGTGGCTGGTGCCCGCCGGGCTGTTGAACTGGGCCGGGACCAGACGTTCCAGCGTCTGCTGCGCCGCATAGTCCAGCCGGGCGCGCAAGGCATCGTGGAGCTTGCCCGAATCAAGCTGATCGAGCCGCCGTCCCAGCAATGGCGCCAGCCATTCGTCGGCTTCATCCAGCAAAGCGCGATCCGACAGCGCCTCGATCCCGGCATAGCGCGCGCGGCGCAGCAGGGATTGGCTCGCCTTGGACAGCGGCAAAAGGCCCAGCCCTTCGGCGCGCAGCTTATCAATCAGGAAAGCACGAATCGCCTCTGGATCAGGCGCAGGATCGGGCCCGCGCGACAGGGTGATTGCGCCCAGCCGGGATTCGAGCAACGCCTCAACCCGGCCCTCGCCATCAACCCAGCGCAGGGTGCTGCGGCGTTCGATCCGGTGGGAGAGCCAGCGGGTGACTTCCGCTTCGGTCAAGGCAATAGCGCCTGTAATCCGCGCGCCCTTGGCCTCACCTTGCGCTTCGCCCACGGCAAGCCATTCCGCGCGGGCCAGCGGTGATGCCGGATCGAGCCGCAAGCCGCGCCCGCCCGCAGTCAGCCAGTTCTCACCGGCAGAATCACGGCGGCGGGCGATGTTTTCCGGCCATGCCTCAGCCAGCAGAATGCCAAGCGGCGGCGCGGGGCCTTCGACAGGCTCAGGCCGAGCGGGTTTTCGGGTGAAGTTTTGTTCCTTGCCCCGCTCCGGCTGAGCCTGTCGAAGCCCCTGCACCAACCGCTCCCACCGCTCTGCCAGCTTGCGCGATTGCCCGGCGCGCGGGCTGCGGTCGCCCATCCAGCGATCCAGCCGCGCGGCAAGATCATCGCTGCGTCCGCCAAGGCCGCGTTCCTGCAACAGCAGGGCAAGGCACGCCGCCTCGTCCGCCGCGCCATGCTGCGCGGCATAGAGCAGCATATGCGCCAGTTGCGGCGCCATCGGCAGGCCCGCCATCTGCCGTCCATGCGCGGTTATCCGCCCTTCCCCATCAAGCGCGCCAAGCGATTGGAGTATCTGCCGCGCCGCCGCCAATGCCGCGTTAGGCGGCGGATCGAGCCAAGGCAGTGCAGCCGGTTCGCTCGCCCCCCATTGCGCCAGACTGAGCAGCAGCGGCGCAAGGTCCGAGGTCACCATTTCCGGCGGATCGAACGGCGCACGTCCGGCATGGGCCGCCTCTTCCCACAGGCGATAGGCTATGCCCGGCCCCTGACGCGCGGCACGGCCTGCGCGCTGGGCGGCAGCGGCCTGGCTGGCCCGATGCGTTACCAGCCGCGTCACCCCCGCCGCCTTGTCAAATTCCGCCCGGCGCGACAGGCCTGCATCGACCACCACCGAAACGCCATCCAGCGTGAGCGAGGTTTCCGCGATGGCCGTGGCCAGCACGATACGCCGCCTCCCTTCCGGATCGCGCCGGATCGCAGCGCGCTGCGCCGCTGGTTCGCATTGACCATGCAGCGGCAGAACCAGCGCACCCGGCAGCTTTTCGGCCAAGCGTTCGCGCAGCCGCTCGATCTCTCCCACGCCTGGCAGGAAGGCCAGAATATCGCCCTGTTCCTCACGCCACGCGGTCAGAACGGCGCTGGCCATCGCGTCCTCGATCCGCAGTTCCGGGCGCGCGCCCAGCCAGCGGATCGTCAGCGGATAGGCCTTGCCCTCGCTTTCGATCACCGGCGCATCGCCCAGCAAGCCAGAGAAGCGCGCGCCGTCAATCGTCGCGCTCATCACCACCAGCCGAAGGTCCGGGCGCAGCACTTGCTGGCTCTCAATCGCCAAGGCCAGCCCCAGATCGGAATCGAGATGCCGCTCGTGCGCCTCGTCAAACAGGACGGCGGAAACGCCTGCCAGTTCGGGATCATTCAGGATGGTCGAAACGAAAATCGCCTCGGTCATCACCAGCACCCGGGTGCGGGCCGTTTTCTTGCTGTCGAGCCGGGTCAGGTAGCCGACCGTTTCACCGGGTGCCTCACCCAGCAGTTCGGCCATCCGCTCTGCCGCAGCCCGCGCCGCAACCCGGCGCGGGGACAGCAGGATCACGCTGCCGCTGCACCACGGCTCGGCCAGCAGCGCAGTCGCGACCGAGGTGGTCTTGCCTGCCCCCGGCGGCGCGACCAGCACGGCACTTTCCCGCTCGCGCAAGGCGGCAAGCAGGCTAGGCAGGACGGCATGGATCGGCAGGTCGCTCACGCGGCCCGCCTTATCCCAGCATCAGCCCATCGGGTAGGGAATTTCCCGGCTGACCTTGTCGATCGCCTTCATCACGTCATCAGGCAGGACCAGATCGGCTGCGGCAAGGATTTCCGCCACCTGATCCTGCTTGCTGACGCCAACGATGGTCGAGGCGACAAAATCATGCTGCTTGGACCAGGCGACCGCCATGGTCACCGGGCTCATCCCCGCCTCTGCCGCAATGGCCATGAACTGCTCGGTCGAAGCCAGGCTGCGCTCGTTGACGAAGCGGCGCCCCATTGCGGCCTGCCGCCCTTCCATGCCCAGATAACGAGTGAAGCGCGCGCCTTCGGGACGGGCGCCGTTCTGGTACTTGCCCGACAGGACCCCGCCGCCAATCGGCGAGTAAGGGATCAGGCTGACCCCTTCCATCCGGCAGACCTGCGCCAGTTCATCTTCAAACCGGCGGTTGTTGAGGCTGAAATTGTTCTGGATCGTCTGATAACGCACCGTGCCCAGTCGCTCGGCCGTCTGGATCGACTTCATCAGGCCCCAGCTGGTTTCGTTCGAGCAGCCGACGATGCGGACCTTGCCATCACGCACCAGTTCGTCGAGCACTTCCATCGTCTCGTCATAGGGCAATTCGTGATCGGGCCAGTGGGTCTGGTAAAGGTCGATGTAATCGGTCCCCAGCTTCCTCAGGCTCTCCTCCACCGCGACCATGATGTTGCGACGGTCCAGCGCGGTCATCCCTTCGCGCTTGGGGCTGCGGAACCAGACGTGGCTGGGGCCGGAAACCTTGGTCGCCAGAATGATCGCATCGCGCGGCTTGGTCTTGAGCCACTTGCCAACGATCTCTTCGGTGCGGCCAACCCACTTCGGATCGGGCGGCACGGGATAGCCTTCGGCCGTATCGTAGAAGTCTATCCCGGCTTCAAAGCACTGGTCCAGAATGCGCAGCGCCTCGGCCTCGTCGGTCTGGCTACCAAAGGTCATGGTGCCCATGCAGATGTCGGAAACGACGATGGCGGACTTGCCCAGACGGCGGCGTTGCATGTGGTAATTCTCCCCATTCCCGGACCGGCAGGGACCGGTTCCTGATTGTGGGCGAGAAGTGAGACCGAAAAACCCCGACGGTCAAGCCCTGCACGCTGCGGTCAGAGCGTGGCGAGGGTCAGTTTCGGTGGAGCAGAGCCGCGCTGTTTGCGTCGAATCTGCGCGGCGGCCATGCGCAGCCCCGCCACGCCGCTGCGATCAAACGCACGCTGCCATGACTGGAATTCCTCCAGGCTCAGACTGTAACGCTCCATCGCCTCGTCCAGGCTGATCAGCCCCTTCTCGACGGCGGCAACGACCTGTGCCTTGCGGCTTGCGACCCAGCGTTTGGTGCCGCGCGGCGGCAAGGCAGCGCGATCCTGAGTTCCGTCCCCGACATTCCGGTTTGAACGGTTGTGCTGGTACTCAATCATTTTTCGGCCCTTGTGACAGCGACCTTTGGCAAGGTCGGTTCTGGGCCCCCGAGAAGGACGACTATCGGGCTTGCTGGTTAAGAACGGTTAAAGAGGCGCAACGGCTTGCCGCCCGCCAAGGGCAGGTCGTGGCAAGACGTAGCTGCAAAACGTCAGGCGAGGGTCAGGTGCGCCGCGAAACCGCAAATTCCGCCGCTTCAGTCATGGCCGCGCGGGCCTCGCTTGGCGGGAAGATCGCAATGGCATTGATGGCGCGAGCGGCGAAATGGCGCGCCCGTTCGCGTGTTTCGTTCACCGCGTCATGCCGGGCGATCAGCTTGATCGCATGGGCCAGGTCTTCATCCGAAGTACGATGGCCCTGGATTGCGGCCTTCCAGAAGGCGCGCTCTTCCTCGGTCCCGCGCGCATAGGCCAGAATCACCGGCAGGGTCATCTTGCCCTCGCGGAAGTCATCGCCCCGACCCTTGCCCATTTCGGCGCTGTCGGAATCGTAATCCATCGCATCGTCGACCAGCTGGAAAGCGATGCCCAGATTGCGGCCATAGTCTTCCAGTGCGCGTTCTTCAGCCTCACCCTTTTCCGCAACGACGGCGGCAATCCGCGTGGCCGCAGCAAACAGGGCAGCGGTCTTGGCGCCGATGATGTTCAGGTAACGCTCTTCGCTGGTTTCCACCTGACGGGCGGCGGTCAGCTGATCGACTTCGCCTTCGCTGATGACCGAGCTGGCGTTGGAGAGGATCTTCAGCACTTTCAGGCTGCCATCCTCCACCATCAGTTCAAAACTGCGGGTGAAGAGGAAATCGCCAACCAGCACCGTCGCCGGATTGCCGAAGATCAGGTTTGCAGCAGCCTTGCCCCGGCGCATTTCGCTCCCATCGACGACATCGTCATGCAGCAGAGTCGCGGTGTGAATGAATTCAACTGCGGCGGCCAGTTTGTATTGGCGCGTCCCCTGATAGTCACACAGCGCCGCTCCGGCCAGAGTCAGCATCGGGCGCATCCGCTTGCCCCCGCCCGCAATCAGATGACCGGCCAGCGCGGGAATCAGAGGAATTTCGCTTTGCATCCGCTCCAGAATGACCTGGTTCACGGCATTCATGCCCGGCGCGGTCAGCGCCATCATCGGGGCCAGCGAAGGTTGGCTATCCCGGGGGCGAAGGGGGATCACATCGGCGCTCATGCCCTGCCCTTGATACGCGATTGCGCGGTTGGCAAGTGCAAAGGGGGCAATGGTCTTGCGCCAAAATGCATGCTAGCGGGGCAATTATGTCCGAAAACCAGCCCGATCCCGTCCTTGCCGGCTTCCGCTCATCGATCGATAATATCGATGCCGCACTGATCCATATTCTAGCGGAACGATTCCGCATCACCAAGGCGGTCGGCGCCTACAAGGCAGAAAAAGCCCTGCCAGCCAGCGACCCGGGCCGCGAGGAACGCCAGATCGCGCGCCTGCGCAAACTGGCCGAAGAAGCCCATCTCGATCCGGAATTTTCGGAAAAGTTCCTGCGCTTCATCATCGAGGAAGTGATCCGCCATCACGAGCAGGCTGCGGGAAAATAACTGCACGCAGACAAAGACTTTTTTCATTTTCAACGGTATAGCCCTGCGAACAATTCAAAGGGTCGTACCAAATGAAACACTTTTTGCTGCTGGCGGCTGCGGCCGTCTCTACTCCTGCCTTTGCCCAGACCGAGCCCGCACCCCAGACTGAGCCTGCGCTCCAGACCGTCGAGGCTGCGCCGGAATTTGATCCGCAACATCTGGTTGCGGCCAATGCCGTGGCGGAAAAGCTGTTCCCGGCCGGCACCTATGCCCGGACCATGAACGATACGGTGGAACGGGTAATCAGGGCTTCAGTGTCATCCACGCGCGACAGTCAGCTGTCTGAACTGGCCGTCATGGGCTGGCTGACGAATGAACAGTTCTCGCAGTTGAGTGCCGAGGCGATCAAGGAAATGATCGGTATCATCGATCCTGTTTCCGACAAGCGGATGGCCATGATCCGGCAAGCAATGTCGGACGAACTGACCAAGGCCATGATCGAGGCCGAGCCCGAGATTCGCGAAGGCATCGCCCTCAGCTATGCCCGGCGCTTTACCCCGCAGCAGCTGGCTGAAATCAACGCATTCCTCGGCACGCCGACCGGCTCGCTCTACGCTGCGGAATCCCTGCCGATCACGACGGGATCGGAAGTGATGGGCCGGATGATGAAGAAGATGTCCAAGCTTGGCGAAAATATTCCGGCGATGATGAAAACCGCATCGCTGGCCCCGGCCAAGCTACCCAAAGTCAAGCTCTATGCGCGGCTGAACAAGGCCGAACGCAAGCGCATGGCGGAACTGATGGGACTGACCGAGGCTGAACTGGCCGAGCGCAACAAGCCGCTAAAAAACAAGTAATCCCATCCGGGGCGGTCAGTTGGTCAAAGCGGCGCGCGGCAGGCGCAGCTTGACCAGCAGGCCGCCCAGGTCTTCGCTTTCTTCCAGCCTGACCGAGCCGCCATAGATTTCCGTCACATCGCGCACGATGGCGAGGCCAAGGCCGGTTCCGGGCTTGCTGGTATCCAGCCGGGCGCCGCGATCAAAAATGCGAGTGCGTTCGGCAGGGGGAATACCGGCGCCGTCGTCCTCGACCCAGACCTCGCACCAATCGGCTTCTTCGGTCGGGTCGATGGTGACGAAGACGGAACCGCCGCCATATTTCGCGGCATTCTCGATCAGGTTGCCAAGGATTTCGTCAAGGTCCTGCCGCTCGATCGCAACCTGCGCATCGCGCTTGCCATCGAGGTCAAAGCGGGTCTGGTCATAAAGCACCGTCACAGCGCGCAGCACCGCCTCGACGCTTTCGCATACGTTGGCGCGCGCCTGCCCGACCCCGCGCCTGCCCACGGCCCGGGCTCGGGCGAGATGATGATCGACCTGTCGGCGCATGACCGCTGCCTCGCGGATCACCGTATCCGCAAGGTCCGGCGCCTTGGCGGTGGCGGCATTCATCACCACGGTCAGCGGCGTTTTCAGCGCATGGGCCAGATTGCCCGCATGGGTCCGCGCCTCTTCCGCCTGCCGTTCAGTATGGGCAAGCAGGCCGTTCAGTTCTTCGACCAGCGGCTGCACTTCCAGCGGCAGCGGTTCGGTCACGCGGTTTGCACCAGAACCGGGCATCTTCTGGATCGCCAGCCGCACCCCGCGCAAGGGACCAAGGCCAAGCCAGATCTGCAACATGGCCATGACCATCAGCCCCAGCCCCAACACCGCAAAGCTGCGCACCAGAATGCGCCGCACCCGGCCAATCTGGTCATCCAGCCCGGCCCGGCGCTCAGCCACGCTGAACCACCAGACCGTCTCGCTGCCGGGCAATTTGATCGAGCGTTCGATTACTCGCAGCGGCTCGCCCGGAAACTGTTTGCTGTCGTAGATGTGGGCATCCATATCGACATGATTGGCCCGCACGTCGAGCGAACGGTCCCACAGCGACCGCGACGGGAAATCATCATGCCCCTCGCCGCGAATCTGCCAGTAGAGGCCGCTGTTCGGCTCAAGCAGGCGCTGATCGCCCAGGGGACGGTTGAGGAAAACCTCGCCATCCGGGCCGATCTCCGCCGAGGCGATCATGCCATTGAGCAGGTTGGAAAGCTGCGCATCGAAATTGCGGGTGACCAGATTGGTCAACGTCCGATCCAGCGCGATGCCGCCGCCCAGCAGCAGCACGCCAATCCACGCCGCCGCAATCAGCAGCATCCGCCGCGAGAGCGAGCCGGTGTGCTGAATCGCGCTTGCGAGCGCCGGCGCTGAATCCTTGCCGCTCACCGTCGCCCCAAACGTGTCTTGTCAGCCCCGGCCCGGGCCAGCCGGATCGTCGAGGCTATAGCCCAGCCCGCGAATCGTGGTGATGACGTCAGGCCCCAGCTTCTTGCGGATGCGGGTGACGAAAACCTCGATCGTGTTGGAGTCGCGGTCAAAATCCTGGTCGTAGATATGCTCGATCAGTTCGGTCCGGCTGACGACCTTGCCCTTGTGGTGCAAAAGATAGGACAGCAGCTTGTATTCCTGCGCGGTCAGCTTCACCGGCTCGCCGTTCAGCGTGACCCGGCCCGAGCGGGTATCGAGCCGCACGTCGCCCGCGGTCAGTTCGCTGCTGGTATTACCCGAAGCGCGGCGGATCAGCGCGCGCAGGCGGGCAATCAGTTCTTCGGTCTGGAACGGCTTGGCCAGATAGTCATCGGCCCCGGCGTCAAGCCCGGCCACCTTGTCCGACCAGCTATCCCGCGCGGTCAGGACCAGCACGGGGAACTTGCGACCTTCCTTGCGCCACATGCCCAGCACGGTCAGCCCGTCGATTTCCGGCAGGCCAAGGTCAAGGATTACCGCGTCGTAGTCTTCGGTCGAACCCATGAAATGGCCGTCTTCGCCATCGGTCGACAGGTCGACCGCATAGCCATTGGCCTCAAGCGTGGACTTGAGCTGCGTGCCGAGAGTGGGTTCATCCTCGACGATCAGGATGCGCATCGCATATTCCCCTAGATTAATGCCTCACGAGATGGGGACAAACCCCGGTCAGGTCAAGCAAACGGCGCTATTTCAGAGTGCGGATGACCTCGCCCGAGCGGGCGTCCACATCGACAAAGATCACCCGGCCATCGCGGATGAATTTCAGGCGATAGGCCTGGGCCACCGGATCATATTCCGGGCCAAGATATTGCGCCCCGCGCATCATCGGCAGCACCCGCTGCTCGATATCGCGCAGCGGTCGGACCGAGCCGGAGCGCAAGTCCTTGCGCGCCTTTTCCTGCGCATCGCCGCCAGGACCAGCCACGGCCGGAGCCACGGGAACACACAGCGCGATCGCCAGGAAAAGGAGGATGGATTTCTTCATTGCACCGCTGCAGCTAGGGCCAAGGCCTTGAACACGAAGTGAATGGCCTAGCCAGCCCGGAGCAAGGCAATGTAGCGCTGGCGGATCTCCGCCGTGATCGCTCCCGGCTTGCCGCCGCCAATCGGCGTTCCGTCCACTTCAACCACGGGCAGGACCAGCGAACCGGCCGCCGAAACAAATGCCTCGCGCGCGGCGAACAGTTCTTCGGGGCTGAAGGGCCGCTCTTCGACTGCAAGGCCCATGTCGCGGGCGATCTGCATGGTGCAGATGCGGGTCACACCGGGCAGCACGCCATGATCGACCGGGTGCGAAACCAGCACGCCGCGCGCATCAATGATGTGAGCATTGGCACTGGTCTGTTCGGTAATCAGGCCATTCTCCACGAACCAGGCGTCGTCCACTCCCGCCTCGCGCGCGACTTCCTTCGCCAGCACGGCATAGAGCAGCTGCGTTGTCTTGGCCGAGCGGATCGCCCAGCGACCTTCCGGGTGGAGCATGACCCTCAGGCCGCGTTCGGCCACCGGATTGTCGACCAGCTTCGCCTCCTGGGTAAAGGCAAAGCGGTTGACCGAAGCGGGCGGCTGGGGAGAGAGGAAATCGCGGTCGCTGGGCGCGCCGCCGGTAATTTGCAGGTAGACCCGGCCTTCCGCCAGATTGTTGCGGGCAATCAGTTCGGCCAGCACGCCGGGCCAATCGGTATCATCGCTGATCCGGGTCGCCGCCTTGCTCCGCTCCAGCCGCGCGGCGTGGTGCGGCCAGTTGCAGAAATGGCCATCCAGCACCGGGGACACTTCATAGATCCCCTGCCCGAACAGCAGCGCGCGATCGAAGATCGACACACGGGCTTCGGTTTCCGGCACGAACTCGCCATTGATCCAGACTGTACGCATGAGCGCCCTCTCGGGCCGAGCGAGCGCCTTGTCAACGCGCGCGCGCGCCCCTAGTTGCCGCAGCCATGGCCGCAGCACCAATTCTTTCGTGGGAAGGACTCAGTCTCCAGCAAGGTTCTGGCTGGCTGTTTCGCGATCTCGACATCCACATCGCCCCGCGCGACCGGCTGGCGCTGATCGGCCGCAATGGCGCAGGCAAGACCACTTTACTGCGTCTGATCGGCGGACAGATCGAAGCGGACAAGGGCAAACGCTCGATCCAGCCCGGCACCAGGATCGTCGTGCTGGAGCAGGACCCGTTCTTCACCGGGTTCGACACGCTGATGGATTTTGCCCTTTCGGGGAAGGACGCCCCGCCCCGGCACGAGGTGGAAGCGATTGCCGGACAACTGGGCATCGACATGAGCCGCAAGGCCGACAGCGCCAGCGGGGGGGAGCGCCGCCGCGCTGCCCTCGCCCGTGCACTGGCTTCGGAACCGGACCTGCTACTGCTGGACGAGCCGACCAACCATCTCGACCTTGCCGCGATCGACTGGCTGGAATCATGGCTGAACCGCTACACCGGCGCTTTCGTGGTCATCAGCCACGACCGTACATTCTTGAAGCGCCTGACCAAGGCGACGCTGTGGCTTGACCGGGGCGGTCTGCGCCGCAAGGAAATCGGCTTTGGCGGCTATGAGGCATGGATGGAGCAGGTCTATGCCGAGGAAGCCCGCGCCGCTGAAAAGATGGACGCCAAGCTGAAGATCGAGGCCCACTGGCTGGAACGCGGCGTCACCGCCCGGCGCAAGCGCAACCAGGGACGTCTCGCAAAACTCTGGGAAATGCGCGCCCAGCGGGCCGCCATGCTCAACCCGCAAGGCGCGGCAAAAATGCAGCTGGTGGTCGACGACGTAAAGACCAAGGCGGTCATCGTGGCCGACAAGGTCAACAAGAAATTCGGCGACCGCACAATCATCAAGGATTTCTCCCTGCGCATCCAGCGCGGCGACCGGATCGGTCTGGTCGGCGCGAATGGCTCAGGCAAGACCACCCTGCTGAAACTGCTGACCGGCGAACTGGAACCGGACAGCGGCACCGTAACGCTGGCTAAGACCCTGCACGGGGTGATGATCGATCAGCAGCGCAGCCTGCTTTCGCCCGAAAAGCGCGTGCGCGACGTGCTAGCCGAAGGCGGCGACTGGATCGATGTGCGCGGCGTGCGCAAGCATATCCAAGGCTACCTCAAGGACTTCCTGTTCGACCCCGGTCTGGTCGATGCCCGCGTCGGCACCCTGTCCGGCGGTGAACGGAGCCGACTGCTGCTGGCGCGCGAATTCGCCCGCAAGTCAAACCTGCTGGTGCTGGACGAGCCAACCAACGACCTCGACCTTGAAACGCTCGACCTGTTGCAGGAAGTGATCGCCGATTACGACGGTACGGTCCTGATCGTCAGCCACGACCGCGACTTTCTTGACCGCACGGTCACGGTCACGCTTGGTCTGGACGGTTCCGGCAAGGTCGACATTATCGCGGGCGGCTATGCCGACTGGGAAGCAAAGCGGCAAAAGCGCGTCGCCCCGGTCAAACCGGCCAAGAGCAACTCGGAAAACTCCGCGCCGCCGCCACCGCCCCCACCGCGCAAGACCAAGCTATCCTACAAGGACCAGCGCGACTACGATCTGCTGCCGGCCCGGATCGAGGAACTGCTGGCACAGATCGCCCGCGACGAAGCGGCCCTTTCTGACCCGGCGCTCTACACCCGCGACCCAGCCAAATTCGCCGCCCTGACCAAGGCCATCGAAGCCGCCCGCGCCGAAAAGGACGCAGCCGAGGAACGCTGGCTGGAACTCGCCGAACAGGTCGAGGGGTAAGCGGCGCGGTCCCGGACCTGATCCGGGACCGGCAGCCGTGAAGCGCCTGCCCTCAGCCCTTCACTGCCAGCCGCTGCTTCACGCGCTCGTCAATTCGCGCCTCGAACATCGAAAGCGGCATAACACCTTCCTTCAGCACCTCGTGGAACCAGGGCAGCGTGAACTTTTCACCCAATGCCGCCTGCGCCTTTTCGCGCTGCTTCACCCAGGACATGTGGCCAATCTTGTAAGAACAGGCCTGTCCCATCTGAGTGCAATAGCGTTCGATCTCACGCTGGCTGCGCGGCTGTGCAAAGCCGGTAGTGGCTACCATGTAGTCCGTCGCCTGTTCGCGGCTCCAGCGCTTGTGGTGGATGCCGGTATCAACTACCAGGCGCGCAGCGCGGAACAGGAAGCTCTGCAGGTAACCGGCCCGTTCGATCCCCGTATAGGCGCCCAGTTCATCGGCCAGCTGTTCGGCATAGAGCGCCCAGCCCTCACCATAGGCAGACAGGAACATATTGCGCAGCAGCATCGGCAGATCGCCCGACAGCTGCGAATAGGAATTCTGCAAGTGGTGCCCCGGCACGCCCTCGTGATAGGTCAGCGCGGGCAGCGAATACTTCGGCCAGTCGCCATTATCCTTCAGGTTGATCCAGTAGATCGCCGGGCGGGTGCCATCCAGCGAGGCACGGTTGTAATAACCGTTCGACGCGCCATCCTGAATTTCGACCGGCACACGGCGGATTTCCAGCGGCTGACGCGGAATTTCGGCAAAGGCAGCGGGCAGGCGCTGCCACATGTCTGCCAGCCCGGCGTTGAGACTGTCGATCAGCGCTTCGCGGCCTTCGTCGGTATTCGGGTAGACCTGCTCAGGCCGCTTGTTGAGTTCGGTCAAACGGGCACCGACGCTGCCCTGGGTCAGCCCCGCATCCTTCAGGATCGCATCCAGCTTGGCCGAAATATCCGCCACCTGCTCCAGACCGGCAGCATGGACCTCGTCCGGGGTCATGCTGGTTGTCGTCGCATGGGCCAGCGCTGCCGCGTAGATTTCATCGCCGCGCTTCAACCGCCATGCGCCATCACCCTCTTGAGTGTTGCGACGCAGTTCGGCCAGCAGCGCCATCTGGCGGTCAAGCGCGGGATAGACCGCAGTTTCGATGATCCTGGCGGCACGCGCCTGCCAATCTCCCGAAATACCCTTGGCCTTCGCCTTGTCGCCCAGATAGCGCGCCATGTTACTGTCAGCGGCAGCAGGCGAACGCAGCTTACCGATCTGGCCCTGGGTCAGGTCCAGCGACCAGCCCGGCGCAATGAAGCCACGCGCAGCCTGAGCGCGTTGTTCGGCAGTATCTTCATCCAGCACACGGGCGAAGGCGGAGAGGCGCGACAAATAGGCTTCTGCATCGCTCGCGCTTTCCACCGGATGCTGCGAGGTCAGGAAATCCGGCACTTCGAAGTAAGCACCGCCCTGCTGGAAAATCGGATAGGGCCGCTGGACAGAGCCAATGTCAAAGCGCTGCGCCGCGACAGTGCGCTGCTCCAGTTGGTAAACTGCAAGAGCGCGGTGGCGCTTGCCTGCTTCGCTCAGGCCATCTGCGGCAACCTTGTTGATTTCGCCCAGCCAGCGCTGGTTGCGGGCCAGATCGGCGTGACGCTCAGCCGCGGTCGCAGGACTGAGCTGGCCGCGCAACGCCGCCAGCTTGCCCTTGTCCAAGCCGAGCGAGGTCGCGAATTCCGGCGAATGGGCAATGCCGTCCTGAAACACTGCATCAAGCAGACCGTGCAACTTGGCATCGGCAGCGCTGGCCGTGCCTGCCGCAAAAACCGGTTCAGCTGCGAAAGCCAGAGTTGCAAGCCCGCTCGATGCCAGAAATTGCCGCCGATCCATGATTATCTCCTGCGTGGTCGCTTTGCAGCGACCTCTGCGGAAAATGGGCCGTAAACGGCACTGCCTTCGACCAGCCGCATGACTGCTTCGACGAGCGTCAGCGAATTCGGTAGAAACCCGCCACCCGGTCGAGGGCCAGACGCAAGACCAGTTTTCCGCTGCGCACGGGCCAGGCCAGCGCTTTTTCGGCCACCGGCAAGGCGTCACCGTTGCAGACCACGCGCCACAGGATGTCGGACAGGCCGGGACCAGCAGCAGCAATTGCGCTGTCGAACCGCTGGCGTGCGGCAAGCTGGCGTTCGCTGACATGGCCCCGGGCGTGAAGCCATGACAGCGGACTTTCCGCTAGGTTCACCGTTACCGAGCGCCGCCCCTTGCGCGGTACTGCCTGTCCGGGTCCGACTTCGGTCAATTCGCGTTCAACCAGTTCGCGCTGCATGGCTGCTCCTTTGCTGTTGGTTTGGCGGACTTGCCAAATCCGGCACATTGTAGGAAAGTATAAAACCAATCTGGTTATCGGAATTGCGCCATGATCAATCGCATTCGCGACATTCGCCGCGAGAAGAAGCTAACCCTGGCCGATGTGGCCGCCCGCTGCTCACCTCCAACCACGGCGCAGACGATAGGGCGGCTGGAAACGGGGACGCGGCAATTGTCGCTGGCCTGGATGAACCGGATCGCCGATGCACTTGAAGTCGATCCCGAACTGCTGGTTCGCTCTGAAGAAGCGCAGCAGCCGCGTTTCGTTGCGCGGCTGGGCAGTGACGGGGCCGAAGCCCTGCCCGCTGTTCGCGACGCGATCCTGCCCACGGCGCTGGGCGGCGATGGCGAACTGGTCGTGCTTGCGGTTGAAGCGCCTGCCGGGCTCTACCGCGCGGGCGATCAGGTGTGGTTGCGGCAGTTCGGCGTAGCGGACAGTGCCAGGCTGCTTAACCGTGATGTGCTGGTGCCGCGCTCTGGCGGGCGCTTCGTTTTTGGCCGCCTGATTGACCGGGATGGCACCCGTGTCGCCATTCTCCCGCCCGATCCGGGCCAGCGGCAGATCGTGGTCGATAATCCCGCGTGGATTGCCGCAGCGGAAATGCTGGTGCGGCCGCTCTGAAACAGAACGGGCGGCCAATGCCCCTGCACTGGCCGCCCGTAATTTTCTGAAGCTTCGAAAGCTCAGGCGCCTTCGCGGGCCAGTCGCTCCTGCCGCTCAAGCGCGGTTTCAGTGGGCACGAAGCTGTCCGGCTTGACCTTCAGCCAGATCAGGATCGGCGCGGACATATAGACCGAGCTGTAGGTGCCGACGAAGATCCCCAGCGTGATTGCAGCGGTAAAGCCAAAAATCACGTCCGGACCCAGCACAAGCAGGGCAATCAGGGTGATCAGGACCGACAGCGAGGTCACGATGGTGCGGCTCAGCGTTTCGTTGACCGAAAGGTCGAGCAGTTCCGGCATCGGCATCCGGCGATACTTCTTCATGTTCTCGCGGATACGGTCATAGACCACGATCGTATCGTTAAGCGAATAGCCGATCAGGGTCAGCAACGCCGCAACGATGTTGAGGTCGAATTCCATCTGGGTCAGCGCAAACATGCCCATGGTCAGCGAAACGTCGTGGGCCAGCGCGTAGAGCGCCCCCACCCCGAACTGCCATTCGAACCGCACCCAGATGTAGATCGAAATCGCGATCATGGCTGCCAGCAAGGCCAGACCGCCCTGCTTGCCCAGTTCCTCGGAGACCTTACCGGAGACCGAGTCAACGCCGTCAATCCGGGCGTCGCTGTGCTCTGCCTTGATCGTCGCAGTGATCTTCTTGGCCATTTCGTCGGCCAGCGCGGTGTTTTCATCCGAACCTTCGGGCAGCTTCATCCGGATCGAAACCTCGTTGGGTTTGCCGAATTGCTGGATGATCGGTTCGCCATAGCCCAGCTTGCCCACGCTTTCGCGCAGTTCCGCCACTGGAGCGGTCGCGCTCTGGGTATAGGTAACGCGGATCATCTGGCCGCCGATAAAGTCGACGCCCAGGTTCAGCCCCTTGGTCATCACCAGCCCCCAAGAGGCGATGATGAGCAGCGTGCTGACGATGTAGAACGGTAGGCGCCAGCGCAGGAACCTGATGTTGGTATTGTCCGGAACGAGTTTGAGGAGTTTCATCGAACGGTTCCTTAAAGCACGATGTCGCTGGGGCGGTTGCGGCGCAGATAGCCTGCCACCCACATGCGGGTCAGCCACACGGCGGTGAACACCGAGGTGACGATGCCGATCATCAGCACGATCGCAAAGCCGCGCACCGGACCGGAGCCGACGACGAACATCAGCACTGCGGCAATCACGTTGGTGATATTGGCGTCAAAAATGGCGCGGCTGGCTTCCTTGTAGCCAAGATCCACCGCCTGAACGACCTTGCGCCCGCGCGCCCGTTCTTCACGGATACGCTCGTTGATCAGCACGTTGGCGTCAACCGCGGCGCCGATGGTCAGCACGAAGCCGGCGATACCAGGCAAAGTCAGGGTGGTGTCGAGCAGCGACATAATCCCGAGGATCATCAGGCCGTTGATCGCCAGCGCGGCGTTTGCATAGAGCCCGAAGCGGCCATAGGTGACGGCGATGAAGATCATCAGCGCCAGGGTGCCGATCGCCATGGCGTAAACGCCCTTGGTGATCGAGTCGGCACCCAGGTCTGGACCGACCGAGCGTTCTTCTACCACTTTCAGGTCAACCGGCAGAGCGCCGGAAACCAGAGCGATAGCCAGCTGGTTCGCGCTCTCGCTGGTAAAGCTGCCGGAAATGCGCGCCTGCCCGCCCAGGATCGGTTCCTGAATGTTCGGCGCGGAAAGCACCTTGCCGTCCAGCACAATGGCGAAAGGCTTGCCCACGTTCTCGGTGGTCAGACGGGCGAACTTTGCCCCGCCCGCCTGATCGAATGTGATCGAAACGATCGGTTCGTTGGTGCGATCGTCGTTACCCGCGACCGCATTGGTCAGCTGGTCGCCCTTGATCCCGCCAAAGCGACGCACGGCAAGGCGGCCGGTGCCATCCTTTTCCGGGTTGGCATAAGGCAGCAGTTCGGACCCGGCCGGAGCAATGCCCTGAGCGACCAGAGTCGGATCGGCCGTCAGGTCGACCATGCGGAATTCCAGCTTGGCCGTCTGGCCCAGCAGCGCCTTCAGCGCTGCCGGGTCCTTCAGCCCCGGAACCTGCACAACAATGCGGTTCGCGCCCTGGCGGATGATGGTGGGTTCGCGCGTCCCCATCTTGTCGATACGCTTGCGGACCACATCGGTGGCCGAATCCATCGCCATCGACTGGGCCTGCTTGATCCCGGCCTCGGTCGGGGCAAGCACGATCTTGCCGCCATCGACCTTGAGGTCCCAATCGCGCTGGCCCGACATGGATGCGCCGCTGGTCAGCGTCTGCAGCGCTTCGCGCGCCGCATCGCCCTTGGCCGGATCGGTCACCATGAAGGAAACCGTGCCGTCCTTGGTCGAAATGTCCCCCACGGCGATCTTGGCCTGACGCAGACGGCTGCGCACGTCTTCGGCCATGGTGTCGAGCCGCTGGCGGCGAATCTGGTCCGCACTCGCTTCGAGCAGCAGGTGGCTGCCCCCGGCAAGGTCGAGGCCCAGATTGACCTTCGGCGCGTAAAGCGACGAGGGCCAGGGCGTGTTGGTGACAGCAAAGATCGAGGGCAGCGCCGCAAGGCAGGTCACGATTGTGATCGCCCAGAGCGTCAACCGCCTCCACAGGGGAAAGTCGAGCATGGAGTAACTTTCGAGAAGACCCGGAAAGCCGGGATCAGTCGTTGGCGGCGCCGGCCGGCGGCACGACGTCTGCGATGGTCGACTTCAGCGCCTTTACGCGGACATTGGGGCCAAGCTCCAGTTCGGCGTAGTGTTCGTCAACCTTGATGACCTTGGCCAGCAGGCCACCACCGGTCAGCACCTGATCGCCCTTTTTCAGGCCGGTAACCTTGGCCTGATGCTCCTTCTGGCGGCGCATCTGCGGGCGGATGATCAGGAACCAGAACACCGCAACCATGGCGACCAGAGGCACGAAAGTGGTCCAGGTCGGCGGTGCATCGGCTCCGGCGGCTGCGGCGGAAAGAAGGTGAAGGACTGGGCTGCTCATGGCTTTGTCTTGATCCCTGAAATACAGGCGTCCGGGACCGCCGGACGCAATTGCGGGCGCCTAGCAGCAATGCCTCGCGATAGCAACGCGCCGCCCCTTTGGCATGCCCCACAAATGGCGCCTGATCGCAAGCCTTCAAGATGCAGACGCGATCTTTCCATCTGCGGCTTGCCAAGCCGCCGCGCGCTGCCTATAGGCCCGCTCCTCGCCCCGGCTTTGTTGCCGGGGATGATCCGGTCGGGACGTAGCGCAGCCTGGTAGCGCATCACACTGGGGGTGTGGGGGTCGGAGGTTCGAATCCTCTCGTCCCGACCATTTCAATCTCGAAAATCAGCGGCCTTTCCACTGCGGCTTGCGCTTTTCAGCGAAAGCACGGGGGCCTTCCTTGGCGTCTTCGCTGTTTTGCCAAGCCTGAAATGCAGGATCATTCGGCTGCGCCTTCATCGCCGCCTCGATTCCCGGCGCGGTCAGGCCATTCATCACCATCAGCTTGGACGCACGGATCGAAACCGGCGAGGCGCGGAGTATTTCCTCGCACCAGCGGGCAGCGGTGGCGTCCAGTTCCGCATCCGGCACCACCTCGGTCACGAATCCAAGGCGATGCCCCTCCTCTGCCGGGACCCGGCGCGAGGACAGGATCATGCCCATCGCCTGCTTGAGCGGGACCTGCCGCGCAAGCCGGTGCAGCCCGCCACCAAGGGCAACCGCGCCAACCAGCGGCTCGGGCAAGCCAAAGCTGGCGCTTTCTGCGGCAATGATCACGTCGCAGGCCAGGGCCAGTTCGAACCCGCCGCCAAGTGCCAGCCCGTTGACCGCCGCGATGAACGGCTTGGGACAATCGAACCGCTCGATCAGTCCGGCATAGCCGTGCGGCGGATAGGGCCGCCGCCCTTCGGCCACGGCAGCTTTCAGATCGGTGCCAGCACAAAAGCCCCGCCCCGTTCCGGTGATCACGCAGACCTGTTCGTCCGGTGCGGCAGCGAAGGCGTTGAACGCCTCTTCCAGTTCCCAATGCATGTCGGCGTTGATCGCGTTGAGTACTTCCGGACGGTTGAGCGTGATCTTGCGCACGCCGCCGGACAGTTCGCTGGTGATGTATTGCATCCTGAATCTCCCGTTTGCGCCTGATTTCCACATTGGGGAGCGGCTGACCAGAGGGGCGCTCTGTTTTCCTACTTTAACCGGATTGGTTATCTGGCTTGCTCCCTCGCCCAAGGAGCATGAAGCCATGGCACTACTCGAAGCCCTGATCGGTCCCGTCGCCAGCCTGATCGACAAGGTCATTCCCGACAAACAAGCCCGCGACCGGGCCAAGCTGGAACTCCTGCAATTGCAGGGATCGCAGGAACTGGCCGAAATTCAGGCCCGCCTGTCCGCGATTGTCGCCGAAGCCAATTCGCACGACCCCTGGACCAGCCGCGCACGGCCCAGCTTTCTCTATGTGGTTTACGCCCTGCTGCTCTGGGCCTTGCCGATGGGCCTGCTTGCCGCCTTTTCCCCGCAGACGGCCAAGGACATTGCCGAAGGGATGAATGCCTATCTCTCCGGCCTGCCAGAGCCGCTTTATGCACTGTTTGGCACCGGCTACCTTGGTTACACCGCTGCGCGGCAGTGGGGCAAAGTGGCGGGCAGCGACAAGTAGGCTCATTCCATCAGCCGCTGACCAGCCCCGGTCTTGGTTATTTTCGGGTAAGCTTTTGGCGTTAAGACAGACGCCAACGAACGCAATTGCCGCCGTTCAGGAGTTGTTTGTGCGCGGACCCGACCTCCCTTTAGCCAAGACCGGATTGCTGGCTCTTATCCTCGGCGCGGGCCTGCTGGCAGGTTGTTCGGGCCGCGATACCGACAGTGCGGAGCGCCTCGCCGAAATAAATGCGGCTGCAGCGCGCGCCGAAAAGGCCGCAGAACGGGCCGAAGCCGCTGTTGCCAAGCTGGAGAAGGCAAGCCCGGCTCGCATCGAATACGAACCGCAAGCCGAAGAGCCCAAGCCGGACGACCCGACGCCTCCGGAAGATCAGCCCGCAGTCCAGCACTGACCGCCGCGCGCTTAGGCCTTGCCCCCGCCCCGCGCACGGCTATGGAAACGGAAACTTCATTCCGGAAGGTTCCGCACTTGCGCAAAGTCCTTGTCCTCAACGGCCCGAACCTCAACCTGCTCGGCACACGAGAGCCGGAGATCTACGGCCATGAAACGCTGGCCGACATCGAAGCGCGGCTGATCAAGCTGGGGGCCGATCTGGGGCTGGAAGTGGAATGCCGCCAGTCCAATCATGAAGGCGTGCTGGTTGACTGGCTGCATGAGGCGCGGGGTCAGTTTCACGCCGTTTTGCTGAATGCCGGGGCCTATACCCACACCTCGATTGCCCTGCTCGATGCGATCAAGGCAACCCAGTTGAACGTGATCGAAGTCCACCTGTCTGATCCGGAAACACGCGAACCTTTCAGACACTTGTCCTATATCGGCATGGCCGCGATTGACTGCGTCAAAGGCCTTGGCGCGCGTAGCTATGAAGTGGCGCTGGAACGGGCTGCGGCGCTTTAGGCTTGCCTCACCGGCCTTGCCGCCGCATAGGCACAAGCCCGTTTCAATTAAGAGGATCGCATGAGCGACACCAAGGGCACGAACCGTTCCGGCGGCATGAACATCGACAGCAAGCTGGTCCGTGAACTGGCCGAACTCCTGGCTGAAACCGGCCTGACCGAAATCGAAGTCGAGGACGGCGACCGCAAGATCAAGGTGGCCCGTCAGGCCGCCGCCGTGCAGACCTTTGCCGCTCCGGCCATGGCTGCCCCCTTCGCCGCCGCACCTGTGGCAAGCGCGCCTGCCGCTGCTCCTGCCGAAGCTGCTGCTCCGGCGGTCGATGCCAATGCGCTGAAGTCGCCGATGGTCGGCACCGCCTATCTCGCTTCGGAACCGGGCGCTGCGCCGTTCGTCACCGTTGGCAGCCAGGTCAAGGCAGGCGACACCCTGCTGATCATCGAAGCGATGAAGGTGATGAACCCGATCACCGCCGACAAGGCCGGCACGATCAAGGCAATCCTGGTCGAAAACGCGCAGCCGGTCGAATATGACCAGCCGCTGGTCGTGATCGCCTGAGGCCGCACCGCCCATGACCATTTCTCGCATCCTGATCGCCAACCGCGGCGAGATCGCTCTGCGCATCCATCGCGCGGCACACGAAATGGGGATCGAAACGGTCGCCGTGCATTCCACCGCCGATGCCGACGCCATGCACGTGCGTCTGGCCGATCACGCGGTCTGCATCGGCCCGCCGCCCGCCAAGGACAGCTATCTCAACGTTGCCGCAATCATTTCGGCGGCAGAGATTTCTGACGCCGACGCGATCCACCCCGGATACGGCTTTTTGTCGGAAAACGCGCAGTTTGCCGAAATCGTGGAAAGCCACGGGATCACCTGGATCGGGCCGAAGCCTGAACATATCCGCACCATGGGTGACAAGATCGAGGCGAAGCGTACTGCTGGCGCTCTTGGCCTGCCGCTGGTGCCGGGTTCGGACGGCGCGGTGAGCGACATCGCCGAAGCCCGTGAAATCGCGGAAAAGGCTGGCTATCCGGTTATCATCAAGGCCGCTTCGGGCGGCGGTGGCCGCGGCATGAAGGTCTGCAACGGCCCGGACGAGCTGGAAACCCTGATTGCCCAGGCCGGAACCGAGGCCAAGGCCGCGTTCGGCGACGCCACGGTTTACATCGAAAAGTACCTTGGCAATCCGCGTCACATCGAATTCCAGGTTTTCGGCGACGGCAATGGCAATGCCATCCATCTGGGCGAGCGCGACTGTTCGCTGCAGCGCCGCCACCAGAAGGTGCTGGAAGAAGCGCCCTCGCCGGTCATCAGCCCGGAAGAGCGCGACCGCATGGGCGGCATCGTGGCCAAGGCCATGGCCGACATGGGTTATCGCGGCGCTGGCACTATCGAATTCCTGTGGGAAAACGGCGAGTTCTATTTCATCGAAATGAACACCCGCCTGCAGGTTGAACACCCGGTGACCGAAGCGATCACTGGCGTCGATCTGGTCCGCGAACAGATTCGCATTGCCGATGGCAAGCCGCTGTCGGTGACGCAGGACGAAATCGAGTTCAACGGCCACGCAATCGAATGCCGCATCAATGCGGAAGACCCGTGGACTTTCGCCCCCTCACCCGGTCTGGTGCAAAGCTACCATGCCGCTGGCGGGATGAACGTGCGCGTCGATTCCGGGCTGTACGCCGGGTACAAGATCCCGCCGTACTACGATTCCATGATCGCCAAGCTGATCGTGAAAGGCCGCACCCGCGAAGGCTGCATCATGCGGCTGAAGCGCGCGCTGGAAGAAATGGTCGTGACCGGCGTGAAAACGTCGATCCCGCTGCATCAGGCCCTGATGAACGAGCCTGATTTCATCCACGGCGATTACACGATCAAGTGGCTGGAGGAATGGCTGGCCCAGCGGTCGAACTGATCGCCAGGCTAAGCCTGATTATTCCAGCGGCACGCCCGGCATCTGCTTGGCCGTGCGAATGGTAAGCGAAGTCTTGACGCTGGCGACATTGGGCGCCGGCGTCAGCTTGCTGGTCAGGAATTCCTGAAAGCTCTGCA
>CAZLPK010000021.1:0-31864 GCA_964561375.1 uncultured Novosphingobium sp. | reverse complement strand
GGGCACCAAACGTTGGAATCAATCCACTAGATTAACATTTTGCCACATTATAGACCCCTTTTCCCGATTATAAAACAACCTATTTACTTGCACCTAATTTGCATATTAAATTACTGTTTTTATTTAGGAATTTTATTTTCCATTCGAATGCGCCAAGAGACTTCCTCCGCCGCATTGCAGACCTTGTCATTAATGCAAAAATTCTGCGGCCAAATCAGCCAAGCCGCAGGCACGCAGGCCAGCAATCGCGTGAACTGTGATTGAGTGCCAATATACAGCCGCAACGCAGCACATCGCGATTCTCAAGCCCACAGACCGGTAAAGCGATCATATCGGACTAAGGGCCATGCATATTTATCGGGAGAGATTTCAGCGGGAGTGAATACTCGTAAACCACTGAACCTGCTTGATAAAATGGTGAGCCCTGCTGGATTCGAACCAGCGACCTACTGATTAAAAGTCAGTTGCTCTACCGACTGAGCTAAGGGCCCTCACCGAGGGTGGCCTCACCTAGGCAGCCTGCGTGGCCGGGTCAAGCGGGCGTAGAGGTGATTTAGTGAAAGTCCGGTGATTGGATCGCGCCAAGAGCGACAAATCTGCCGGGCCGGGGCCAAAACAAAGTCGCGCATACGGAAGGATTGGTGTGGGATGGTGAGGTTAGCCGAGGACCATGCCCCGCCGCTCCACAGCACGATGTCCAGGTCCAGCACTCGGCTCGACCAGCGCTGGCCACCGCTCCTTCGGCCAAAGTCGCGCTCGATCCGTTTGAGCAGGTTCAGTAATTCTTCCGGCGCAAGATCCGATTCGACCAGTGCCGCGCTGTTGGCATAGCGGCGCTTTGATGGGCCAAGCGGGGGGGATTGCATCGCAGGCGCAGCCGCCATTACGCGCACCCCTTCCCCTTCCAGCGCAGCCAGGGCGGCATCCAGCACACGCCCCGGCGCGCCGTGGCGGTGGTGGCGCTTGTTGGAGCCGAGCGCGATCAGATAGCGCTGCCGCAAGCGTCAGATGTCCTGCGCGATCCGGGTGTAGAGCTGCGGGCGGCGATCACGGAAAAAGCCCATCCCTGCGCGGTGCGTGGCAGCGCGGGACAGGTCTAGCTTTGCGCTGAGCACGCCGGTTTCCTCGGCGCCGTATTCGGCCAGAAAGTCCCCCCATTCGTCGCAGATGAAGGAGTGGCCGTAGAACCGCTGGCCATCCTCGGTGCCGATGCGGTTGGCGGCGATTACCGGCATGCAGTTTGACACGGCGTGCCCAATCATCGCGCGGCGCCACATCCGGCTGGTGTCGAGATCGGCGTCGTAAGGCTCTGACCCGATGGCCGTGGGATAGAGCAGCACTTCCGCGCCGAGCAGGGCCATGACCCGCGCCGCTTCGGGATACCACTGGTCCCAGCAGATGCCGACGCCGACCTTGTGACCGAACAGGTCCCACACCTTGAAGCCGTCATTGCCGGGGCGGAAATAGTACTTTTCCTCGTAACCCGGGCCATCAGGAATGTGGCTCTTGCGGTAGGTGCCCATGATCGCGCCATCCGGACCGATCATCGCCAGCGTGTTGTAATAGTGGTGCCCATCCCGCTCAAAAAAGCTGGTCGGAATGGCGACCTTCAGCCTGGCCGCCAGCGCCTGCATTGCCTGAACCGAGGGATGCTCTGCCGTGGGCCGGGCCAGCGCGAACAGGGCCTCGTCCTCAACCTTGCAGAAATAGGGGCCGGAAAACAGTTCCGGCGGCAGGATCACCTGCGCTCCGCCAGCTGCGGCCTGCTCAACCAGGGCAGAGACGGCACTGATGTTTTCCTGCTCGTCCGTGGAGCCAAGCGGAAGCTGAAGGGCGGCGACATGTAGCGTGCTCATGCCGCCGCCCTAGCATCACGGCCGCTTGCGGAAAAGCAGCGTCATCCGATCGGATTCGCCAATCGCCTGAAGCCTCGCCTTGTCCTCTTCCTTGGCGCCGCCCATCACCGGCGGCAGGGTCCAGACCCCGCCCGGCCAGTTTGCCGGGTCCTTGGGATTGGCATTGGCATTGCTGCTGCCGACATATTCGAAGCCGTTCAGTTCCATGAAGGCAATCACGTCCTTCTCGCGCAGATAGCCTTTGCTGCCGTCGGTATAGCTGTAGGGTGCATCCGGCTTGGCACGGTGCTGTTCGATCCCAATCATCCCGCCGGGCTTCAGCAAGTCGCGCATTGCCTTCACTTCGCGGTCGGCAATGTTCCAGCGCATCAGGTTGTGCATCGTCCGCATGATCAGGATGCGGTCAAAGGTGCCCTTTTCCGCTGCCGGCACGGCATCGAGAGTGTAGGCTGCAAACCGCTCAACCGACTGGCCGGACCAGCCGGCAATGTCCGCTGGATACTTGGCCGCACCATCACGGATGCCTTGCTGGCGCTTTTCATCGAATACACCGGAAGTGGGATCGAAGTAGAGCCCGACAAGCTTGCCCTTGGGACCAAGGTAGAGGCCGAGCAGGCGCGAATACCACTCCCCGCCCGGAGCATATTCCCCCACCTTCATATCCGGCGCGACCTGGAAGAAGGCCAGCGTATCGGCGGGGCGGCGCCAGGTGTCGCGGGCGCGATCCTTGTCGCGCAGCGGGTTAGCCACGGCAGCGGCCAGATCGGCATTGACCTTGGGCGCGGCGGCCTTATCCGGCGCGGCCAGGGCCACGACGGCCGGAACGGTCAAGCCAAGGGCAAGAAAGGGTAAAATCAAACGGCGCATCGGTATTCTCCCGGGGAACTACGTATGCCGGGCAGACTAGTGCCAAAGGACACGATGACAAGCGCGGCGGCAGATCCTATCTCCTACCCAAAGAGGAAGGATTGGACATGGCACAGGCAATTTTCGCGGGCGGCTGCTTCTGGTGTACCGAAGCGGTGTTCCGCTCCATAACAGGGGTTAGCTCGGTCGAAAGCGGCTATATCGGCGGCACGGTAGCGAACCCTACCTACAAACAGGTGTGCAGCGGCGATACCGGCCATGCCGAAGCGATCCGGATCGAGTTCGATTCCGCCGTGGTGTCCTATGCCGACCTGCTCGACATTCACATGGGCACCCATGACCCGACCCAGCTGAACCGCCAGGGCAACGACATCGGCACGCAGTACCGCACTGCCCTGTTCCCGCTGGACGCCGAGCAGCGCGCCGAGGCCGAGGCTGGCATTGCCCGCTGGAACGAAGCCCATCCGGGGCAAACGGCAGTGACCACGATCGAAGGCCCGGCCCAGTGGTATCCGGCCGAGGACTACCATCAGGAATATTGGCAGGGCGAAGGCCAGCGCAATCCCTATTGCCTGGCCGTGATCCCGCCCAAGCTGGCCAAGCTGCAAAAGGGCTTTGCCGACAAGCTGAAGGGCTAGGTCAGGCGCGGAAGCGGGCGACGAAGAACCCGTCCAGCCCGCCCGCCTCTGCCAGCATGGCGGGATCGGTCCGCAGCCAGCCCTGTTCAGTCGGGCTCAGGCCAGCAGGCAGTTCCTCCGCACGGATCGGATCGGGGGCCAGAGTGACTTGCTCGGCCCGCGCCTCGCCTTCCTCCTGCTCCAGCGAGCAGACCGCATAGATCAGCTGCCCGCCCGGCTTCAGCCACTGCGCCGCGCGTTCCAGCAGCGCCTGTTGCAGTTCGGCCATCTCCGCGATCTGGCGCGGGCCGATGCGGTGCAGCACGTCAGGGTGGCGGCGGCAAGTGCCGGTGGCGGTGCACGGCGCATCGAGCAAGACCGCGTCGAACTTTTCCTCCGGCTGCCACTTCAAGGCATCGGCAATCACGATGTCGGCATTCAGACCAGTGCGCTTAAGGTTCGCTTCAATCCGCTGGGCGCGTTTGGCGCTTAGTTCCACCGCCGTCACTTGCCAGCCAGACGCGGCTAGTTGCAGCGCCTTGCCACCGGGTGCGGCGCAAAGGTCCAGCGCGCGGCGGCCTTCGCCATTGCCCAGCAGGCGCGCAGGCAGGCTGGCGGCAAGGTCCTGCACCCACCATGCGCCCTGATCGAAGCCTTCCAGATTTTCAACCGCCGTGCCGCGCGGCAGGCGGACGTGGCCGGGGGCGAGCGATTGCCCGCCAAGCCGCTCAGCCCACAGCGCCGTTTCCGCCGCATCCTTCAGCGTCAGGTCAAGCGACGGTGGCACGGCAAGACCGGCGGCAATCGCACTGGCCTGAGCGCCCCAACGCTCCGTCACTGGCGTGGGTAAGGTCGGCGCTTCCGGCAAAGTCACGCCGCGCTTGACCAAGGTGGAGAACACCCCGTGGGCGAGGCGGCGCGGGCCACCGCTCAGCAGCGGCAGGCCGGTGGCGATCACCGCATGGGGCGGCGTATCCAGTCGCAGCCAACCCGCCAGCATGATCCGCAGCGCGGCGCGCGGCTTGGCATCTTCAGGCAAAGGCTCGCGTGTTGCGGAATCGATCAGCGCATCAAGATCGATCAGCCAGCGCAGCACTTCGCTGGCCAGCGCGCGGGCCAGCGCCTTGTCCGGGCCGCTGCGCAGTCCCTGCAAGGCGGCGTGGGCAGCAACATCAAGCGTTTCGCCGCGGCGTAGCACGGCGTCGAGCAGCTTCAGCGCACCCTTGCGCGCGGGATGACCGGGAATGTCCATTTCCTGCCCCTAGAGACAATTGCCTTTCAGGGCCAGCGGGCGCATTGAGATTGCATGACCAAGCGCGCTACCAAACGCCCGAACAGCTTCCAGAAGCCCGCGCACTGGAGCAATGACCCGGCCCCCGCCCCGGCTGAACCGCAGCCCGGCGAAGAACCCGATGGCCTGTCACCGACCCGCTATGGCGACTGGGTGAAAAAGGGCATCGCAATCGATTTTTAGGATCAGAATACCTGGTCGAAGGCTGCTTCCAGCCGGGCCAGGCTGGCCGGAACGTCCTTCAGCTTGTCCAGCCCGAACAGGCCAAGGCGGAAGCTTTTATAGTCCGGCCCCTCGTCGATCATCAACGGCACACCGGCAGCGATCTGATAGCCGATGGCAGCGAACTTCTTGCCGTTCTGCACGTCCGGATCTTCGGTAAAGCTGACCACCACGCCCGGCGCGGTAAAGCCTTCAGCCGCAACCGACTGCACTCCGCGCGCGGCCAGCATGGCACGCACGGCATTGCCCTGTTCCCACTGAGCGGCGCGCAAGGCTTCATAACCGGCGGCCTTGGTTTCCAGCATCGCATCGCGGAACTGCATCAGTGCGTCGGTCGGCATGGTCGCGTGATAGGCGTGACCGCCGCCCAGATAGGCATCCATGATCGTCAGCCACTTGCCCAGATCGACCGCAAAGCTGGTCGACTTGGCCGCGCGGGCCACCTCTACTGCGCGTTCGCTCAGCATCACCAGACCGGCACAGGGCGAGGCGGACCAGCCCTTTTGCGGCGCGGAAATCAGCACGTCGACGCCCAGCGCCCGCATATCGACCCAGATGCAGCCAGAAGCGACACAGTCCAGCACGAACAGCGCACCCACTTCATGCGCGGCCTCGGCAATCGCCTTTACATAGGCATCGGGCAGGATGATCCCGCTGGCAGTTTCGACGTGCGGGGCAAAGACCACTTCCGGCTTTTCGCTGCGGATTGCGGCCACGGCCTCGTCCAGCGGGATCGGCGCGAATGGCGTCTGCGGCCCGGCATTGCCAACCCGGCGCGCCTTCAGCACGGTTTCGCTGGCGGGGATCGAGCCAGCCTCAAAAATCTGGCTCCAGCGGTAGGAGAAGAACCCGTTGCGGATCACCAGCGCGCGCTTGCCCGTGGCGAACTGGCGCGCGACCGCCTCCATCGCATAGGAGCCGCCACCGGGAACGACCACGGCCCGCTCTGCGCCGTAAACCTCGCACAGCCCGCCATGAATATCGCGCATTGCCTGCTGGAAACGCTGGCTCATATGGTTGAGCGAGCGGTCGGTGAACACTACCGAGAATTCGAGCAGACCGTCCGGGTCAATGGCGGGATTCAGGCCGGGCATGGTTAGTTGATCCATCCTTTGAGTTCGCGCCGCACCAGCGCTTCGATCATATCCATGCCAGCATTTGAGGTGTTGAGGCAATCCAGTGCGGCAAAATGGGTGCCGCCAGCCTCTTCAAATTGCTCGCGCCCACGGATGGCCAGCTCTTCCAGAGTTTCAAGGCAGTCAGCCGAAAATCCCGGTGCAGCAATCGCCAGACGCCGGGTGCCCTTGGCCCCTTCTGCGGCCAGCACATCGTCGGTCGCAGGCTCCAGCCACTTGGCGCGGCCAAAGCGGGACTGGAAGGTGGTTTCGATCCGCAGGTTCGGAAACTCACCGCGCAGCGCCTCGCCCAGCAGCCGCGCGGTCTTGCGGCATTGGCAGTGATAGGGATCGCCCAGATGCAGGGTGCGTTCCGGCATTCCGTGGAACGAAAGCAGCAAGACTTCAGGTTCGAAATCCAGCGCCTTCAACTGCCGCGCGGTATCGGCCCGCAGCGCCTCGATATGCAGCGCATCGTCGTAATAGGGTGGCAGGGTGCGGATCGCCGCCTGCCAGCGCATTTTCGCCAGCTTTGCGCCAAGCGCGTCAATCGCGGTCGCCGTCGTCGCGCCGGAATATTGCGGGTACAGCGGAGCGAACAGGATGCGGTCGCACCCGGCATCCTTCAGCGCCTGCAGCTCGTCCGCGATGGAGGGATTGCCATAACGCATCGCCCAGCGAACCAGCGCCGTATCGCCCATCCGCTCTTGCAGCGCTCCGGCCTGAGCCTTGGTAATTGCGGCAAGCGGCGAGCCATCCGGGGTCCAGACCTGTTCATAGGCATGGGCGCTTTTCCGGGGCCGGACATTCAGGATGATGCCGTTGAGGATCAGCCACCAGATCGCCTTGGGAATTTCCACCACGCGCGGGTCGGAAAGAAATTCCTTCAGATAGCGGCGGACCGCGCCGGTCGTGGGGGCATCCGGCGTGCCAAGGTTGACCAGCAGCACGCCAATGCGCGGCGGCTTTACCGGGGGATGGTTGGCAGGAAGGTTCACAGGCCTACTCCAGTCAAAGGCAAGGTGCGCAGCCGCTCGCTTCCGGCAGAGGCCAGAGCATTGGCAATCGCGGGCGGAGCGATAATCGCCCCCAGTTCGCCCGGATCGAACGGGTCGGCGTCGCTATCGATGAAATCCACTTCAATCTCCGGGCAGTCGCTCAGCAGGGGAAGGCCCAATAGCCCAAGCCGGCCTACCTGCGGCAACCCGTCCTTGAAGGCAGTTGTTGACCCGGTGGCAAGGCCCATGCCGAAAATCAGCCCGCCTTCGATCTGCTGGCGGGCAATATCGACATTCACGATCCGGCCAAGGTCGGCCACGGCGGTCAGCTTGTCCACCCGGATACCGCGCTCGTCCCGCCGCGCGCTGGCGATCACAGCAATGCGCCCCTCCCGCCCGGCAGTTACCATGCGATAGCAGGCCAGCCCCTGCCCGGTCCCCCGCGCCCCGCCGTTCCATTCTGCCAGAGTGGCCGCGCGTTGCAGACAATTGGCCATGCGCAGATCGTGGCCCAGCATGGCCATGCGATAGGACAGCGGCTCGCGTCCGGCGCGGCCTGCCAGTTCATCGATGAAAGTCTCGATCAGGAAAGCGGCAATGCCATGCGAATTGCCCCGCAGCGGGCCGGTCGGCAGGTCGATGCGGGCCGGGACATGTTCGACCTTCAGGTGCGGCACCTGATAGACCGGCACCATGCCGCGCATGGCGAGGGGATCGCTACCCTCCTGCTGATCGAGCGAATCGCGGCGGCTTTCGCCATCGAGCAGCCGTGCTCCAAATTCGCGCATGGTCCCGGGCATGGCGATCCGCAGCTTGAGCGCGGTCAGCGAACCGTCTTGTCCCGTGCGCGCCGCCAGTTCCGCCCGTGCCGGCGCGCGCGGCAGGCCCGCAACGTGTTCCTGCCAGCGCGACCACATCAGTTGCACCGGCCTGCCCGCCGCGCGCGCGATAAGCGAGGCTTCGACCGCATGGGCAGCATCCAGCCGCGCATCGAAACTGCCGCCTGCGGACATGGGATAGATCACCACATCGCCTGGTGAGACATCGAGCGCATCGGCTATCGCCTGACGCGCCGCCTGCGGGGCCTGACTGGCCACCCAGACCTCGACTCTGCCCGCACTGACGCGTGCCGTGGCCGTTGCCGTTTCCAGACCGCCATGCAGCGCCGGGGCAATGGCATAGCGGGCCGAATGCTCGACCTTACCCGAGAATAGATCGTCCGGATCACCCGCTTCGGCAATGCGCTTGGCCTTGCCGCTGCGCAGGGCCTGCTCCAGCCGCTCAGCCATCCGGCCGCTATCGGCCAAGGCCTTGGGCCGGAACTTTGGCGCAGCAGCTTTCAGCGCACGCTCTGCCGACCACCAGTCGGTTGCCACCGCCGCCAGCCAGTCACGCCCTTCGACCAGCCGCAGGAACCCCGGCACGGACTTGGCCGCCTCACCGTTGAAACTACCCAGCGCGCACTCGCCCACCGGGGCATGGCGGATCGCGGCATAGGCCATGTCGGGCAAACGCACGTCCCCAGCAAAGGTGTAGGAACCATCGACTTTGCTCGGCAGATCGAGCCGGGGTGCGCGCAGCGGTGCGCCTGCGGGAAATTCGGCCGCGCGCTCCTGCGGCGGCTCGGCGCGCAGCACGGCCGGATCGGGCGGGGTAAAATCCGCCGCTTCGGCCACCAGTTCAGCAAAGGACAGCCGCTTCTTGTCATGCACGACAAAGCCGTTTTGCGCGTCGCACTCTTCCCACGGCACGTCCCACCGCTCGGCAGCGGCCATGGCCAGCATGGCGCGGGCACTGGCAGCGGCGATCCGCGCGGCTTCCTCATGCGCGGCCAGCGCAGTGCCCTCTGCCGTCACGGCAAAGACCTCGTTCTGGGCATAGCGGCGGGCGAGCAGGCTGTCCGGCTCGCTCGCCAGACCGGACCCCAGCGGCAGCCACAAGGGCGACCACTCCGCCGCCAATGGCGCATTGCCATAGGCACCGCTAACCGGTGCGGGCTCAACCGCGACCTGCCGCCAATCAGCCCCCAGTTCATAGGCAACGATCTGCGGGATCAGAGTGGTAATCCCCTGCCCCATTTCAAGGTCCGGCACGGCCACGCTGACCACGCCGTCATGCGCGATCTTCAGCCAGGCATCGAAGGCATATTCACCCTCTGCCGCAGGCAAGGGCGCGGCAAAGCGGCGCGGGCCAAGGGCCCAGGCGGCCACAAGCCCCCCGGTCACTGCCGCTCCGATCAATACCCCGCGCCGCGAGAAACGCATTGGCTACCCCGTCCCTTGCGTCGCTACCTTAGGGGCTGGTTACTGATTGTCGAGCCAGGTCGCCACGCGGCGGGCAATCGCGGCAAAGGCATCGGCGGCCGGCCCCTCACCCGCAGCAGGCGGCGTGCCGGCATCGCTGGCCTCACGGATCGCCAGTTGCAGCGGAATTCGCCCGAGGAAAGCCATGCCCTGTTCGCCTGCCGCAGCCTCGGCCCCGCCGCTGCCGAACGGATCGGACACTTCGCCGCAATGCGGGCAGGCATAGCCGGCCATGTTCTCGATCAGGCCGATGATCGGCACCTGCCCCACTTCGAGCAGCTGGATCGCCCGCTTGGCATCGATCAGGGCCAGGTCCTGCGGGGTGGAGACGATCACCGCCCCGGCCGGCTTGTGACGCTGCAGCATGGTCAACTGCACGTCGCCCGTGCCCGGCGGCAGATCGACGATCAGCGTGTCGACATCGCCCCAGTCCGCATCGATCAGCTGGCCCAGTGCATTGCCCGCCATCGGCCCGCGCCAAGCAATCGCCTTGCCCGGCTCGATCAGCTGGCCCATCGACAGCACCGGCACGCCCCATTCGCTGGGCACCGGGATCAGCTTGTCCGCCTTGGCCTGCGGCCTGATGCCTTCATTGCCCAGCAGGCGTGGCTGCGACGGGCCGTAAATGTCGGCATCGACCAGCCCGACCTTGCGCCCCATGCGTGCCAGGGCGACTGCCAGATTGGTCGATACGGTCGACTTGCCGACCCCGCCCTTGCCCGAACCGACGGCGATGATCCGGCGGCGCGGCTTGTCTGCCATCATCGCCACGCGCACGTCGGAAACACCGGGCTGACCGGAAAGCGCCTGTTTCACAGCCTCTTCCAGACTGTCGCGCTCAGCCGCGTCAAACCCGCTGGCTTCGATCACGACAATCGCGACGCCATCGTTCAGGCGCAGCGTCTGGAGGCGGGACTGGGCCAGCGGCGGCAAGGCCGCGCGCAGGGCTTCGGTGTGGTCTTGCGAGTTGCTCATAACCCAGTGCCGAAACCCGTTTCGCAGGGTTCTGGCAAGGAAAAATGCATTGGCCACCCTGTTATTTGCGCAGCGCCCCCTTATAGTGTGATCCATGAGCGAGAGCGATGGCCCAAAGCGGCGCAAGAAGAAAAGCGAAGACCCGCAAGCAGAGCCGGTCCAGCAGGGTGAAATCCCCGGCAATGCCCCACCGGTAGAGAAAACCCCCGTCAGCAATCCGTGGCATAGCCCTGCGGAAGAAAGCGCCCAGCGCCGCTCAGCCCGGATGGACGATGTTCTGCGCCAACGCGCCATGCGGGCCAGATCGCCCTTCCGGATGGGCAGCAGCGGGATGTGGGGCCTGGCCGCGATTGGCGTGGTCTCGGCCTGGCTGATCTCCACCTCGCTGCACGTTCTGCCTGCCAACCACAGCGGCATCGTGACCACGCTGGGCCGCTATTCCGGACAGCTGGCGCCGGGCATGAACCTGACCCTGCCCTGGCCGCTGCAACAGGTCAGCACCCGCGAAACCGGGCGCGAACAGGTGCTGATGCTGCCGGACAAGGAAGCCGAAACCCTGATGCTGACGCGCGACGGCGAACTGATCGACGTGCGCTCGCTGGTGCGGTGGAAAATCACTGACCTGAAATCCTTTACTTTCGCCGTACCGGATGGCGAAGCCGCGCTGCGCCGCCTGTCGGACAGCGCGATCCGCGCCGGGGTGGCCGAATTCACCTTTGACGAACTGCGCGGCGGCCGCCGCCAGGCCGAATTGCAGCAGCGCGTGATCGGACGGCTGCAGCGGGTGCTCGACGCGTGGAAGGCAGGCATTGCCGTCAGCGGCGTGGAACTGACCGCCGCCAATCCGCCCGCCCGTCTGGCCGAGACGTTCAAGAAGATCGACAAGGCCAACGAGGACGCACGCAAGAACCACGAAGCCGCCGTCGCCTATGCCGCACGCATCCGCTATTCGGCAGAGACCGAGGCGAATGCTTTCGACAAGGCTTACCAGCTCTATCGCATTGCCCCCGGCGTGACGCGCGAGCGGATCTATTACGAAACCATCGAACGCGTGCTGCGCAACAACCAGGTGGTAATCGGCAATGCCGGAACCGGGGTCAGCCTGCCGCCGCCTCCGGGCGAAAAGCCTGCAGAAAAGGGAGGGCAGTAAGATGAGCACTGCACTCAGCCAGTTCCGCCCCGGCATCTTTGCGCTGGTCATCGCCGTCCTGCTTGGCACCTCGGCCATTTCGGTCGTGACCGAAACCGAGCAGGCCGTGATCGAACGGATGGGCCAGCCCGACCGCGTGATCAACCGCTTCCGCCCCGGCGAAGGGAGCGGCGCAGGATTGGTCGCCAAGATCCCGCTGATCGAGACGCTGACTGTGCTGCCGCGCGGGCTGATTACTTTCAGCCTCCCGGCCAAGCGCGTCAAAACCGGGGACCAGCACTGGCTGCTGGCCGATACCGACGTGACCTACCGGATCATTGACCCGGTCAAGCTGACCACCACACTGGGCTCCGCCGCCAAGACCGAGGACCAGCTGAAAGCCCTGCTGCCTTCGCTGCTCGACAAGGAGATCGGGCAGCGCAGCGCTGTTGCCGTGGCCCAGCCGGGGGCAGGCGGCGCCAATCAGGTCATGCGTCAGGCGCTGGATGCCGAAGTGCGGCAATATGGCCTGCAGGTGATCGACCTGCGGATCGCGCGGGTCGCGCTGGACGAAGCCTCGCTCAATTCCGCCTATGAACGGATGGTTCAGCGCCACGAGGCGACCCTGGCCGAGATCGAGGTGCGCAGCGCCAACGATGCGCTTGCCGTCACTTCCGCTGCCGAGGCCGAGGCTACGGCGCGGCGCAAGCGCAGCGCCGATCAGGACCCCGAATTCTACAGCTTCTACCGTGCAATGCGCAGCTATGACGAGCTTTACGGCGATCCCAAGCGCAAGAACACGGTTACCATCGTCCTACCGCCCGACAGCGGTTATCTGGAACACTTCGGTGGAAAGTAGGGCGTTCAATTCCCATTCAGGGGCCATGACGTGAATCAGCCGCAAGAACCTGATTCCAACGTAAAGAAGGAACGAACCACGTGAAGTACGTATACAGTGTCACTTCGGCGCTGCTTCTGGGAGGAGCCGCGCTTTCGTTGGTCGGCGGCATCCCCGCCGGGGCCCAGGTGGCCCAGAACGATGCAGAGCAGATGCGCACCATCGTGCCCCGTGCGGGCGCTCCGGCCAGCTTTGCCGACCTGACCCAGCAATTGCAGCCCGCCGTGGTGAATATCGCGGTGCGCCAGAAGATCGAGGTGAAGAACCCGCTGGCCGCCCTGCCCTTTGGCAACCTGCTGCCGGGCGGCGGTGCCAATCAGGCCAAGATGGCCGAAGCAGTCGGTTCCGGCTTCATCGTCTCGCATGACGGCTTTATCGTCACCAACAACCACGTGATCAGCCTCGACCGCGAAGGTCAGGCCGATGAAGTCACGGTGCGCCTGTCGGATGGCAAGCAGTACAAGGCGCGCATCGTCGGCCGCGATCCAGAATCGGACATCGCCGTGCTGAAAATCGATGCGGGCAAGGACCTGCCCTTCGTCAAGTTCGGGGATTCGACCAAGGCCCGCGCGGGTGACTGGATCATTGCCATCGGCAACCCGTTCGGTCTGGGCGGCACGGTTACTTCGGGCATCATCAGCTCGGTCAACCGCAATACCGGCACCGGCGCCTATGACCATTACATCCAGACCGATGCCTCGATCAATTCGGGCAATTCGGGCGGTCCGATGTTCGACATGGCCGGCAACGTCATCGGCATCAACAACTGGATCGTGGCCCCCAGCGGCGGCAACATCGGGATCGGCTTTGCCATCCCCAGCGCCACGGCCCGTCCGATTGTCGAACGCCTGATGAAGGGCAAGGCGATCGAGCGCGGCTATCTGGGCATCTCGATCCAGCCGGTGTCCGATGAAATCGCTGACTCCCTCGGCCTGCCGCACGATCGCGGCGAACTGGTCCGCGCGGTCATGCCTGATCTTCCGGCTGCTGTCGCAGGGCTGAAGGTTGGCGACATCGTGATGAAGGTGAACAACCAGGAAGTCACGCCCGACCGCACCCTTTCGGCCATCGTGTCCGACACCGCCCCCGGCACCCGCATTCCGATCGAAGTGCTGCGGAATGGCAAGACCATCACGCTCAACGCCGTGGTTGCCAAGCGCCCGAACCAGCAGGAGCTGGCCAAGTCGCTGGACGACGAACAGCCAGGCAACCCGTTCGAAGGCCCGCAAAAGCAGGGCGAGGGACTTGCCGAAAGCGCGCTGGGCCTGCGAGTTCTGACCATGAACGCGGAATACGCGTCACAGCTGGGCGTTCCAGGATCGACCAAGGGCGTCGTCATCGCCGGGGTCAATTCGGCCTCTGACGCAGCCAACCGGGGCCTGCAGCGCCGCGACATCATCGTCTCGGCCAACATGGTTCCGGTATCGAGCGTTGAAGAACTCGACCGCGCAGTCCGTGATGCCAAGAGCGCGGGCCGCCCGACCATCACCCTGCAGCTGATGCGTCCGGGTCAGGCAGGCCTGTTCTACATCGCCCTGCGGATCAACTAGGCTCTAGCCATTAATTGGGCCGGGCGCGTTCGGTAGGCCGGACGCGCCCGGTCGCTTCATTCAGAAAGTCCTCATTCGCCGCAGGCGGTACGCGCGCCGGCGCTTGACCGCGACTGTCGCCTGCCGGACGGTCTGCCGGAGCATCCTGCTGCTCGACCGGATCGACCAGATCGCCCTGCTCGTCGTAGAAATAGTAATCCGCCGGCGCGCCGCTCATCAGCAACTCGTCGTCCGATTCCAGCTGCCAGGCTGGCAGGGTCGCATCGGTTTCAAACTTCTCGACCGGACGTCCGGCAACCGCCGTCTTCATATAGCTGGCAAAAGCCCGTGCCGGGGCAGTGCCGCCCTGCAGGCCCGGCACCGGACGATCATCGTCGCGGCCCATCCACACGCCGGTCGTCACGCCGCTGGAAAAGCCCAGGAACCAGCCATCCTTGTTGGCGTTCGTCGTGCCGGTCTTGCCCGCAACCGGACGGCCAATCTGCGCCGCGCGGCCCGTCCCGATGCTGACTGCAGTTTGCAGCATATCGGTAATGCCCGAGGCGACATAGGCTGGAACCAGCGCGGCCGGGGACTGCTGGTTACGCTCGTACAGCACCTTGCCGTCGGTCGTCGTTACCTTGACGATGCCATAGGGTTCCACCGCCGCACCCTTGGCCGAAATGACGCCAAAGGCGCGGGTCATGTCGATCAGGCGGACTTCATTGCTGCCCAGCACCATCGACGGAACGGTAGAGATCGGGGTGGAGATGCCCAGTCGCTTGGCCATGCCGGCCACGGCGGAAAAGCCCACTTCCTGCCCCAGTTGCGCGGCAACGGTGTTCTTTGAATAGGCAAAGGCGGTGCGCACGTCGATCTTGCCGGCATAATCGCCGGTCGAATTGCGCGGGCTCCACCCGTCAATCGTCACCGGCTCGTCGATCACTTCGGCATTGGGCGTGTAACCCGCCTCCAGCGCGGCCAGATAGACGAACAGTTTCCACGCCGAACCCGGCTGGCGCACGGCATTAACCGCGCGGTTGTAATTCGACGTAACGTAGTCCGTGCCGCCGACCAGCGCGAGGACGCCGCCATCGCGGTCAATGCTGACCAAGGCGCCCTGCGCACCCTTGGGCACATTGCTCTGGATCGCTTCGGTTGCGGCGTTCTGCAGTTTCACGTCCAGCGTGGTCCAGACCTCGATCGGCTGATCGGTTTCGCCCAGCAGCAGGTCAAGCTGGGGCAGGGCCCAGTCGGTGAAGTAGCGGACCGAATTCTGCCCGCTTTCCTGCGCGAACTTGATCTTGGTGAGGTCGGTCGACGCGGCTTCGCTCTGGCTGATCTTGCCGGTTTCCGCCATCAGCCCCAGCACCACCGTGCCGCGCCCGACCGCTGCCTCTGCGTCTGCCGTCGGCGCATAGTGCGACGGAGCCTTGACCAGCCCGGCAATGATCGCGGCCTCTGGCAGAGTGATTTCCGTGCCCGGATGACCAAAGAACTTGCGGCTGGCGGAATCGATTCCATAAGCGCCGCCGCCGAAATAGACCTTGTTCAGGTACAGTTCGAGGATCTCGTCCTTCGAGAAATTCCATTCCAGCGCCAGGGCCAGCACCGCTTCACGGATTTTGCGGCCAAAGGTGCGCGAATTGTTGAGGAAGACGGTGCGGGCAAGCTGCTGGGTGATGGTCGAGCCGCCCTGCTTCCACTTGCCTTCTTCCACGCGGACCCAGATCGAGCGGGCAAGACCGATCGGATCGATCCCGAGGTGCGTGTAATAACGCCGGTCCTCGGTCGCGAGCATGGCGTCTTTCATCACCTGCGGAATCTGGTCGCTGGGCACCCATTTGCCATAGCTGGGCCCCAGCGAGACCAGCTGCGTCCCGTCGCGGGCGCGAACCACGATCATCTGTTCGGTCTGCGTCGCCTTGATCTGGTCGAAATCCGGCAGTGACTGCGCGGTCAGGCCCACGGCAACGGTCAGCGTCAGCAGGCCGACCACGGCCAGCGACACACCCCAGACGAACAGGCGCCGGATCAGGCGGCCAAGTGCAGAAGAACGGGGCGCTTCGTCCCTGCCACGGCGCTGTGCAGGCGGCGCGCTGCGCCGGGAATCGTTTCTTGCCATAGGGTCTTCGTCATTCCTCCCGCGGGCGAACCGCCCCGGCTGCGGCTTCCATAGGGCAAATGCGCCGCAGGGTTAATGGGCGATTTGCACCCGCGCTCTGTGCGGGCAGACATGAAGGGCTAGTGAATATGTTCGACCAGCAGCACGACCCCGTCCGCACCGGTAACGCGCATCCGCGTGCCCGGCTCGGCATCGGGTCCACGGGCAAGCCATTCGCTGTCGCCAAGGCGCACCCGGCCCTGCCCCGCTTCGATCACCTGGCTGACCACTACCATTTCGCCAATCGCGCGCTCGCCGCGATGGTTCATCTTTGGGTCAGCGCTTTCCACCGGATGCTGGCGCAGGAACCGCCGCCCGGAAAAGACGAACAGGATCGACAGCGCGGCGAAAATCACCACCTGCAAGGGCACGCCCAGCGGCACCACCCATGCCAGCAGGCCCGTGACCAGCGCCGCGCCCGCCATCCAGATCAGGAACACGCCGGGGATGGTCATTTCCCCGATCGCCAGCAACAGGCCCAGCCCCAGCCAGATCCAATGTAGCTCGATCCCGTTCAGCCAGTTCATTTGCTCGATCCGTTATTGGACCCCGATCCGCTATTGGACAGGGCATCCTTGACCAGTTCGCCGATCCCGCCAACCGATCCGATCATCTGGGTCGCCTCAACCGGGAACAGGATCGTCTTGGCATTGGGCGAAGTGGCAAAACCGGCAATGGCATCGGTATATTTCTGCGCCACGAAGTAATTCAGCGCCTGTGTGCCAGACTTGGCAATCGCGTCCGAAACCATGGTCGTTGCCTTGGCTTCAGCCTCGGCCTCACGCTCGCGCGCTTCGGCATCGCGGAAGGCAGCTTCGCGGCGGCCTTCGGCCTGGAGGATCTGGCTCTGCTTTTCACCCTCGGCGCGGAGAATTTCGGCGGCGCGCAGGCCTTCTGCCTCAAGAATCTGGGCGCGCTTTTCACGCTCAGCCTTCATCTGGCGGGCCATCGCATTGGAAATGTCGGCCGGCGGGCGGATGTCCTTGATCTCGACACGGGTGATCTTCACCCCCCACGGCGCAGTCGCGTGATCGACCACCACCAGCAGCTTGGCATTGATCTCGTCCCGCTTGGACAGGGTTTCGTCCAGATCCATGCTGCCCATCACCGTGCGCAGGTTGGTGGTCGTCAGTTGCATGATCGCAAGATAGAGGTTGGACACTTCATAGGCGGCCTTGCCCGCGTCCAGCACCTGAAAGAACACCACCGCATCGACGCCGACCATGGCGTTATCCTTGGTGATGATTTCCTGACCCGGAATATCCAGGACCTGTTCCATCATGTTCACCTTGTGACCGACACGGTCGATGAACGGGATGATCACGTGCAGGCCCGGCTGCGCAGCCAGCGTGTACTTGCCCAGCCGCTCGATCGTGTAGACATAGCCCTGCCGGACCACCCGCACCCCCATCAACAGGAACACGAACACCACGCCCAGAAGGATAAGAAGTACGCCGCCCATGGCGAAAAGCTCCAAACAGTTGAATGTCCAGCACTCTAGCGCTGCCACACCCCCCGGCAAGGAAAACCCGACGAAGGTGACGCGCAAACCGATCAGCCTCTTGCAGTAGCGGGCAGCCTGCTTAAGATCGGTTTCATATCAAAACTGGCGAGAGGACTTTTGGCATGGCATTCACCCCCTTCGATCTTGGCGGAAAAGTTGCGCTGGTAACGGGCGGCAATGGCGGGATCGGCCTGGGCATGGCCGAAGGACTGGCCGCCGCCGGGGCCAAGGTGGCGATCTGGGGCCAGAACCCGGACAAGAATGCCGAAGCGGAAAAAACGCTGAAGGCGCTGGGCGGCGAAGTGCTGGTCCAGTCGGTCGACGTGACCAGCGAACAGGCCGTGGTCGATGCCGTGGCAGAAGTGATCAACCGCTTTGGCCGGCTCGATTTCTGTGCGGCCAATGCCGGGATCGGCGGCGGCGCGCCGTTCCATGAACAGACCACCGAAAGCTGGCGGCGGGTGATGACGGTTAACCTCGATGCCGTGTTCTGGACCTTCCGCGAGGCCGCCAAGCATATGATCGACCGGGCTAATGCGGACGATCCGGGCGGTTCGCTGCTCGTCACTTCCTCCACCTCGGCAATCCACGGCGCCCCGGCCAACGAGGCCTATGCGGCAAGCAAGACCGCCGTACTGGGCCTGATCCGCGGGCTGGCGGTCGAATATGCCCGCTATGGCATCCGCGCCAATGCGATCCTGCCGGGCTGGATCACCTCGGACATGACTGCACGGCTGCAGGGCTGGGACAAGTTCAACGAAAAGGTGATCGCCCGCGTGCCGATGCGCCGCTGGGGCGACCGCCGGGACTTTGCCGGGATCGCGGTCTACCTCGCTTCGGACGCTTCGCGCTTCCACACTGGCGACAGCATGGTAATCGACGGCGGCTACACGATCTATTGATGGCCCTCCCGGCCACGCAAAGGAATTGAACAAGACCATGGTTACACAGCGCCACATCGCCGGACAGGCGGTCAATCCCGTTGGCCTGGGCTGCATGTCCCTGTCCTGGGCCTATGGTACGCCGCCGAGTGACGACTATGGCGCACAACTGCTGAACCGCGCACTCGACCTTGGCTACGACCACCTCGACACGGCCAATATCTATGGCCTTGGCCATAACGAAACGCTGGTGGGCAAGGCGCTGAAAGGGCGGCGGGACGAGTTCTTCCTGGCCACCAAGATGGGCATCGTCGCGGACGGACCCAATCGCGGGATCGACTGCTCACCCGAAGCGATCCGCCGCAATATCGACGGTTCGCTGCAACGGCTCCAGACCGACCGGATCGACCTGTACTACATGCACCGGTTCGATCCGAAAGTGCCGATTGCCGAAATGATGGGGGCGATGGCGGACCTCGTGAAAGAGGGCAAGATCGGCAGCGTCGGCGTGTCCGAATGGTCCGCCGCCCATATTCGTGAGGCCCATGCAGTCCACCCGATTGCCGCAGTCCAGACCGAATATTCGCTCTGGTCGCGCAATCCCGAAATTGCCGTGCTGGAAACCTGCCGCGAGCTGGGGATCACCTTTGTTGCCTTCTCCCCGGTGGGACGCGGGGCCTTGGCGGGCGGCGTGCGCGACGTCGCGGCTCTACCCAAAGGCGACATTCGCCCCGGCATGCCGCGCTTCAATGACGAGAACTGGCCAAGGAACCTGGCCCTGATCGACGCCTTTGCCGCCATCGCCGCGCGCGAAGGGGTCACTTCGGCACAGCTCAGTCTGGCGTGGCTGCTGACGCGGGGTGAGCATGTGGTGACGATCCCCGGCACCGCCTCGATCCCGCATCTGGAAGAAAACATCGCCCGCTGGGACTGGGATATGTCGCCCGAACTGGCGGTGGAACTCGATGCCCTGATCAACCGCCAGACGGTCGCCGGTCCACGCTATGGCCCGGCCATGCAGGCCAGCATCGATACCGAGGAATTTGCCTGAGCCCTTCCCCATCGACCAGTCGCCATGTGCGCGTACGGGTGCTAGTCGGGCCTGATGCAAGGCAACGGCATTCTCGCCGCAGGGATCGCGGGTCTGGCCATGGTGGCAATCGTGGCGCTGCGCTATCTCGCCACCAGCGGGCTGTTCGCCTGGCTGGGCGAGCGGCGCTGGCCCGAACTGCACCGCGGCCTTGGCCCGCAGATTCGGCGTGAGATCGGCTGGTCGCTGCTGAGCGCGGTGATCTATGGCCTACCTGCCGGGATTGTTGCCTGGGGCTGGCAGAACCGGGGCTGGACGCAGATATATCGGGATGCCTCGGCCTATCCGCTGTGGTGGATGCCGGTCTCGTTCCTGCTCTGCCTGTTCATCCACGATACCTGGTTCTACTGGACCCACCGCTGGATGCATGAACCCCGCGTGTTCCGCGCGATCCACGCGGTCCATCACGACAGCCGGCCGCCAACCGCCTGGGCCGCGATGAGCTTTCACCCCGGCGAGGCCCTGACCGGGGCCTTCGTCATCCCCGCGCTGGTCTTTGTCCTGCCGCTCCACATCGGCGTGGTCATGGCGCTGCTGCTGACCATGACGCTGATGGGGGTGAGCAATCACATGGGCTGGGAAATGTTCCCGCGCTGGCTGGTTCATGGCCGCGCAGGCCGCTGGCTGATTACCGCCACCCACCACCAGCTGCACCACGACCGCTACCAGTGCAATTACGGGCTCTACTTCCGCTTCTGGGACCGGCTTTGCGGCACGGACAAGGGCCTCGGCACGTTCCGCCGCAGCGGCAGCTAAAGCCCCTTGTAAAGCGCCAGCAGCCGCGCCCAGGCGCGGTCCGCTTCGGCCTTGTCATAGACCGGCGCGTCGAGCGTGCACCAGCCGTGATCGGCCTTGTACACCTCGACCTCGACCGGACGGCCCGAAGCCTGCCCCGCCGCGCGCAGGGCATCCTTGTCGCCGGGGGCCTTGGCATCGTCATTGCGGCCAATCGCAATCAGGAACCCGGCGTTGCTCTGCGCAAACAGGCGGTGCGGGCTATCCGGCTGGTCCGTCACCAGCCCGCCGCCGTGGAATGAGGCGGCCGCCTTGATCCGCTTGGGCAAGGCAGCGGCGCTGCGGATTGCGAAAGAACCGGTCTGGCAATAGCCCTGGGTGCCGATCCCCTTGCGCTTGTCGACTGCGGCCTGCCGGTCAAGCCACGCCACAAAGGCGGTCGCATCGCGCACCGTATGGGCGGGCGACAGGGTGGCAATCGCAGGCTTCAGCTTTTCCTGACCGGCAGGGGTGCGCCATTCCGCCATGGTGGCCAGCAAGGGCTCCTTGGCCGCGCGGTAGTAGTGGTTGACCGCCAGCACGGCGAAGCCATCGGCTGCCAGCCGCCGGGCCATTTCCTTGTAGGCGTCGCGCAGGCCGGCAATGTCGGGCCAGAGGATCACGGCAGGATGCTTGCCCGTGACGGGGTGGACGAAGAACGCATCGGCCGTGCCATCCGGCGTCGGCACGGAAACCATCGCCTCGCGTAGCGCGCGGCCCTTGGCCTGACTTTCCTGCGCAGTGCAGGCGGCCAGTACCCCGGCCGCACCGATCGCGGCGAATTCGCGGCGGCTCAGCCCCTTTGCGGCGAGCGCCTGCTCTTCTTCCAACGCGGTCAGATCGTCACACATCAGCACTTCTCCTCGCCCTGATCCAGATCACAGAGACTACGCGTAAAATTGCCTGTCACAACCCGCTCGTTCGGACAGGGCCACTGCCAATCGCCCGCACACAAATCGTGCAGGACTGACACGGAAAACAGGTTGCATTTATGGACTCGATTGTCGCACACCGTGCAGGCAAGATGTTCAAGAAAGGTCGCGCGACCCGATGGGGGTGGCGCCGCTAATCACACGGTGACCGGCCACAAGGTCGGCATGAGGAGAGGATTGGAATGCGATTGAAACTGTTGGCGCTTGCCGCGCTGTTGCCGCTGGCCGCATGTGGCAACAATGTCTCCGCTCCGCCAACCAAAGGCGTGACAGATGCCCTGATCGCCCAGCCGCCAGCGGGCGAATGGTTGACCTATGGCTACGACCGGGCCGAAACCCGGTTCTCCCCGCTAGACCAGATCAACGACCAGAACGTGGGCCAGCTTGGCCTTGCCTGGTCGGCTGATCTCGATACGGCGCGCGGGCAGGAAGCCACCCCGCTGATGCATGACGGGGTGCTCTACATCTCCACCGCCTGGTCGATGGTGAAGGCCTACGACGCCAAGACCGGCGCACTCAAATGGGCCTATGATCCCAAGGTCCCGCGCGAAAAACTGGTCGATGTCTGCTGCGACGCGGTCAACCGCGGCGTCGCGCTCTATGGTGACAAGGTCTATGTAGGCACGCTCGATGGCCGCCTTGTCGCGCTGGACCAGAAGACCGGCAAGGTCGTGTGGGACAAGCTGACCATCCCGGAAGGATCGCACATGTCGATCACCGGCGCGCCGCGCGTGGTAAAGGGCAAGGTGCTGATCGGTTCGGCCGGGGCCGAATATTTCACCCGCGGCTATCTGGCCGCATTCGACGCCGAAACCGGCGAACAGGTCTGGCGCTTCTACACCGTCCCCGGCGATCCGTCGAAGCCGCAGGACGGCAAGCATCTGGAAGCAGCCGCCAAGACCTGGAGCGGCGATTTCTGGAAATATGGCGGTGGCGGCACCGTGTGGGATTCGATCACCTATGATCCGGTGACCGATCTGGTCTATTTCGGTACGGCCAATGCCGAACCGTGGAATCCGGCCTATCGCAACACCGACGGTGCGGGTGACAGTCTCTACACCGCCTCGATCGTCGCGGTGAAGCCGGATACCGGCGAATATGTCTGGCACTTCCAGGAAACCCCGGAAGACCGCTGGGACTTTGACTCCAACCAGCAAATCACGGTCACCGATCTCGACATCGGCGGGCAAAAGCGCCGCGTGGTGATGCACGCGCCCAAGAACGGCTTCTTCTTTGTGCTGGATGCCAAGACCGGGGCCTTCATCGCCGGCAATCCGTTCGTTGACGGGATCAACTGGGCCAAAGGCCTTGACCCCAAGACCGGCCGCCCGATCGTCAATCCCGAAGCGCAGTATGAACGCACCGGCAAGCCCTTCGTCGGCTTCCCCGGCGCGGTCGGCGCGCATAGCTGGACGCCGATGAGCTACAGCCCCAAGACCGGGCTGGTCTATATCCCCACCAACAATACCCCGCAGGTCTATGCCCACGATCCGGACTGGAAACCGGGCACGACCGGCTTCCAGCTGGGGATCGACGCGACCCCGGGCAACCTGCCGGCGGACAAGGCCGTGCGCACCGCAACCAAGGCCGCGATGACCGGTGCTCTGGTCGCCTTTGACCCGGTCGCGGGCAAGGTTAAGTGGCGTGTCCCGCAGCAGACGCCGACCAATGGCGGCACTCTCGCCACGGCGGGCAATCTGGTGTTCCAGGGCACGGCACTGGGCGACTTCAAGGCCTATACCGCCGATACCGGCAAGGAACTGTGGTCGTTCCACGCGCAGAGCGGCATCCTGGCCGCGCCGATGACCTATTCGATCGATGGCGAACAATATGTGGCCGTCGTCGTCGGCTGGGGCGGCGTCTGGGACGTTTCAGCGGGCAAGCTGGTGACCAGCAAGATCACGCCGAACATTAGCCGTCTGGTGGTGTTCAAACTGGGCGCCAAGGGCCAGCTTCCCGCACCGCCGCCCAGCGCCGAGCGCCAGCTTGACCCGCCGCCGCCGTCCGGCACGCCGCAGCAGCTGGCCATGGGCGAAAAGCTCTACACCAACAGCTGCTCGGTCTGTCACGGTGCCACGGCAGTCGCCGGTTCGATCAACCCGGACCTGCGCCACTCGGTCGCGCTGGGCAATCCCAAGCTGTGGCAGGAAATCGTCCATGACGGCCTGCTCAAGCAGAACGGGATGGTCGGCTGGAAGGACCAGTTCAACCCCGATCAGATCGACGCCATCCGGCTCTATGTGATCAAGCGGGCGAACGAGGACAAGGCGCTGGGCGACCACTGATCGCCTTGACCCGGACCTCATGAAAAACAGCGGGAGCGGCTTTGCCATCCCGCTGTTTTTTCGTACGGGGTTGCCGGAAAGAAAGTCCTGCCGCTGCGGGGCTGGCGGGGAATTGATGCAAGCGGATCGGAAAACCGTCGATTGGGACAGCCTGCCGCACGGCGGGGACCTGTTCGGCGAAATGGAACTGGCCGCGCGCGAGGCAAACGGTCCCGCCGCCAAACGCCCTCCGCTGTTTCCCGGCCTGGCCCTATGCGGCGTTGCCGCTGCGGCGGCGGCATGGCTGTCCGGCCACTACGGCTTCCCCATCATCCTGCTCGGCCTGCTGGTCGGCCTTGCGCTCAATTTCGTGTCGCAGGACCCGCGCACCCATGCGGGGCTGGACTTTGCCTCGCGCACCTGTCTGCGCTGGGGCATTGTCGTGCTGGGCCTGCAAGTGACCTTCGCCCAGATCGGCGCGGTCGGCCTCGCCCCGTTCATTGCCCTGCTGGCGGTCATGGTCGTGACCATGCTGGCCGGCATGGCCGGAGCGCGGATTGCGGGACAGTCGCGCTATGCCGGACTGCTATCCGGCGGGGCAACCGCGATCTGCGGCGCGAGTGCGGCGCTGGCGCTCTATGGCGTGATCGGCAAGGAACGGCTCAGTCAGGCGCAGTTTGCCCTGACACTGGTCGGCGTATCGCTGGCCAGTGCGCTGGCCATGACGATCTATCCGGTCATCGCCGCGCAACTGGCGCTCAGCGATGCCCAGGCCGGGTTCCTGATTGGCGCGTCAATCCACGACGTGGCCCAGGCCATCGGCGGCGGCTATGCCTTTTCCGATGCTGCGGGCAGTCAGGCCACAATCGTCAAACTGGCCCGCGTCGCCCTTCTCGCTCCGGTTGTCGCCCTGACCAGTCTGGCCATCGGCCCGGCGGGCGAGAACGCGGATCAGCCACTGTGGCGCCGTCTGGCCCTGCCTTGGTTCATCCTCGCCTTTCTGGGCGTGGTGACGCTGAACAGCGTAGTGCCGGTTCCAGCAGCAGTGGCAGAGGGCGGGCTGACACTCTCCAAGACCTTGCTGCTGCTGGCGGTCACGGCCACGGCGATGCGCAGCCGCATGGACCTGCTGCTGGAAGCGGGCTGGCGTTCGGTGATCCCGGTGGCAACGGCAACGCTGGCCAGCTTTCTCTGCGCGCTCGGCTTTGCAGTGCTGCTGCTTTAAATCACGGAGTCCATTACTGCGGGCAACGGCTTGCGGCGGCGGTTCGTCACCATCGTGTCGTGCAACTGCGCGATCCGCTTGCTGCCGGTCTTGACGAACAGGAACGGCAAGAGGCCGTGGATCAGGCAAGCGATCCCGCCGGCAATCATCCGCACGCCAAACCCGGTCGCCATGGCCAGATGCTCGCCATAGGTTTCGCCAACACTGGCGGGATGTTCGGTAAACAGCTTGGCGGGGTCCATTGGCTTGTGCTCCTTTTCTGGACGCAACAAATGCCGCAAGTTCGATGCGATTTCATCGCCGTTTCTATGGATGATTGCCGCTTATTATGATAATTTATCCCAATGCCTGCCGATATTTCGCAATTAGATTCGATTGACTGGGCGATCCTCGCCGTCTTGCAAGCCGATGCATCGCTGCCGGTCCATGAAGTGGGCGACCGCGTCGGCCTGTCCAGCAATGCCTGCTGGCGGCGGATCAAGCGGCTGGAAGACAGCGGCATCATCGCCCGCCGCGTCGCCTTGCTCGATGCGGCAAAGCTAGGGCTGGCAACGACGGTCTTCGTCGCAATTCGCACCAATCGCCACGATCCCGAATGGCTCGCCGCCTTCAGCAAGGGGGTGGCTGCGATCGAGGAGATCAGCGAATGCCACCGCATGGCGGGCGATGTCGATTATCTGCTGAAGATCGTGGTGCGCGACATTGCCCACTATGACCGAATCTATCGCAAGCTCATTGCCGCCGTGCCGGACATCGTCGATGTCAGCTCCAGCTTTTCGATGGAGCAGATGAAAGTGACGACTGCCCTGCCCCGTCCGGTCTAGACTCCAGTCTAGCTGCGGAAGACCACCGTCTTTTCGCCATTGAGCAACACGCGGTCCTCAAGGTGGAGGTGAACCGCCTCGGCCAGCACGCGCCGCTCGATGTCACGGCCCTTGCGCACCATGTCTTCAGGCGAATCCGCGTGGGTCACGCTTTCCACGTCCTGATGGATGATCGGCCCTTCATCTAGATCGGCCGTCACATAGTGCGCCGTTGCGCCGATCATCTTCACGCCGCGGGCATGGGCCTGGTGATAGGGCTTGGCCCCCTTGAAACCGGGCAGGAAAGAATGGTGGATGTTGATGCAGCGTCCGGACAGGAAAGCGGCAAGATCGTCCGACAGGATCTGCATATAGCGCGCCAGCACGACCAGTTCCGCGCCGGATTCCTCGACCACCTGCTTGATCTGCGCTTCCTGCGCGGCCTTAGTTTCGCGGGTGACGGGGAAGTAATGATAAGGCACATCGTCCATCAGGCTAATCGACAGCGCCTCCAGCGGGTGATTGCCGATCACGCCGACCACTTCCATGTTCAGCTCCCCGATCCGGGTGCGATAAAGCAGGTCACCCAGACAGTGATCGAACTTGCTGACCAGCAACAGCACCTTGCGCCGCGCGCCCTTGGCCCGCAGTTGCCAGTCCATCCCGTGCGCTGAGGCGATCCCGCCAAAGCCTGCCCGGATCGCTTCTGCGTCGGTCTCGCGCGGATCGAATTCGACCCGCATGAAAAAGCGGCCGCTGTCCTCGTCGTTGAACTGCTGTGCTTCCAGAATGTTCGCACCAATCTGAAACAGGTAGCTGGTCACGCCTGCCGTGATCCCGGGCTTATCGGCGCAGGACAGGGTCAGGATCTGGGCATCGGACATTCTTCATTCCTTCAAACGGTCGCGCCCCTTTGCCAGTTTTGCCAAATTGGCAAAGCAAAATATCATCGCAGCCCGGCCGGCGAACGGCCCCACAGCGGTGAAACGCTTGCCTTGGCGGTGATTCCCGTTTAGGGGCGCGCCCTTCAACCGACACGGATTCGATGATCGGCCTGGCCACAAGGGCTGCCATGGCAGATCGGACGTGTCTCGAAAAGGAGACGAAAATGCCCAAGCTCAAGACGAAGAGCGGCGTGAAGAAGCGCTTCAAGCTCACCGCCACCGGCAAGGTGAAGCACGGCGTCGCTGGTAAGCGCCACCGCCTGATCAGCCACAATGGCAAGTACATCCGCCAGAATCGCGGCACCGACGTGATTTCCGACGCTGACGCGAAGGTAATCAAGAAGTGGGCGCCCTACGGGCTGAACTGAGGAGCGCTAGCACATGAGCCGTATCAAGCGTGGTGTAACCACCCGAGCCAAGCACAAGCGGATTCTGGACCAGGCCAAGGGCTATCGCGGTCGCCGCAAGAACACCATTCGCGTTGCGCGTCAGGCCGTCGAAAAGGCTGGCCAGTACGCGTACCGTGACCGCAAGATCAAGAAGCGGACCTTCCGCGCCCTGTGGATCCAGCGCATCAACGCTGCGGTTCGCGCCGAAGGCCTGACCTACTCGCAGTTCATCCACGGCACCAAGCTGGCTGGCATCGAACTCGACCGCAAGACCATGGCCGATCTCGCCATGAACGAAGGCGGCGTGTTCAGCGCAGTTATCGCTCAGGCCAAGGCTGCTCTGCCGGCCTAAGCCGCAGACTGCGACAACAGATCAAAGCGCGGGAACGGCAGGTCCGTTTCCGCGCTTTTTCTTTTGCATTCAAGAACAAGGCACTTGCACAGGCACTGCCTGTTATGCACTATCCCTCGACTACTTCTTCCGGCCAAGTGGATGAAAACCGAGGTAAAGTTAATGGCAACTATGGGTCCAGTGCCATGCTGAACCAGGGGCCGGTCCAGGCGATCAGCACCCGGTTTTTTCGGCCATCTGCCGAACTCGCCCCCTATATCTCCAGCTATTACCTGATCGACGTGGCGATCGACCACGGGGATTCGATTACCGACTGGCTGCACCCGGAATGGGGCAACGTCCGCTTTTCCGATAACGGCCACTGGAACATCGGTGTGGACGGCACCTTCAAGCCGCTGCCGCTTGCGGTGGGCACCGGGCCAACCAGCCACACCATTGCGTTTCGCGTCGATGGCCCCACCCGCATCTGGGGCGTCGGATTGCTGCCGCTTGGCTGGATGCGACTGGTCGGGGCGCCCGCCAATGCGCTGGCCGATACCACGATCGAATGCACCTCCAGTTCGCCTTACGCCCGACTGGCTGGCTTGCGCGCCGCAACTTTCCGCAAAAAGCATGACCCCCTGGCCGAAGCGGGCCGGATCGACAAATACCTGTGCAAGATGATTTGCACCAATCCTCCGCATGAGGATGAGGTGCGGATCCGCAATATCCACACCGCCCTGTTCGACGAACATGTCACGACCGTGGCGGAACTGGCGACCCGCATCGGCCTGTCGCCCCGTTCGCTTGAGCGAATCTGCCTGCGCAGCTTTGGTTTCCCGCCCAAGCTGCTGCTGCGCCGCCAGCGGTTCCTGCGCAGCCTTGCGCAATTCCTGCTCAATCCATCGCTGTCGTGGATCGAAACGCTGGACGAAAATTACGTCGATCAGGCCCACTTCGTGCGCGATTTCAAGAAATTCATGCAAATGAGCCCGAGCGCCTATGCCGCGCAAGAGCATCCGGTCCTCGCCTCGGCCAGCCGCACCCGCACGATCATTGCCGGTGCGCCAGTCCAGGCCCTGCACCCGCCTGACAAGGAAGGTTTGCCCAGCAGCGACGGGTCCTGCTCGGCCTACGAATAGCGCCATCGCAGCCCAAGACCGCACAGCCTGTCACAAAGGCATTTTGACTTGGCGCGCGGCTTGGCTAAAGGCCGGGGCTTGGTTGCCAACAACAGGTGGAATTCAGGCTCGTGGACCATTCAGCTACCCGTGAAGAGGCGCTGGCGCGCATTGCCGCCTCGCAGGATCTCGACACGCTGGAAAAACTCCGGGTTGAATATCTCGGCAAGCAGGGCTCGATCTCGGGCCTGCTCAAGACGCTGGGCGCCATGTCGCCGGAAGACCGCCAGATCGCCGGGCCGCAGATCCACGCCCTGCGCGAAGGCGTGACCGAAGCCCTTGCCGCACGCAAGGCCGCGCTGGAAAGCGCCGCGCTGGAAGCACAGCTGGCCAGCGAAACGGTCGACCTCTCCCTCCCCGCGCCGGAAAGCCCGCGCGGCACCATCCACCCGGTCAGCCAGGTGATGGACGAACTGGCCGAAATCTTCGCCGACATGGGCTTTGCGGTGGCGACCGGTCCCGAGATCGAGGACGACTGGCACAATTTCACCGCGCTCAACATTCCGGAAAGCCATCCGGCCCGCGCGATGCACGACACCTTCTACTTCCCGGACAAGGATGGCGAAGGGCGCGACATGCTGCTGCGCACCCACACCAGCCCGGTGCAAATCCGCTCCATGCTGGCGCAGGGTGCGCCGATCCGCATCATTGCCCCGGGCCGCGTCTATCGTTCGGACAGCGACGCCACCCACACCCCGATGTTCCACCAGGTCGAAGGTCTGGTAATCGACAAGGGCATCACCCTTGGCCACCTGAAGTGGACGCTGGAAACCTTCCTCAAGGCGTTCTTTGAGCGCGAGGACATCGTCCTGCGCCTGCGCCCCAGCTACTTCCCCTTCACCGAACCTTCGGTCGAAGTCGATGTCGGCTTCGCCCTGGTGAACGGCAAGCGCGTGCTGGGCGGCAGCGGCGACGAACCCGGCCACGGCTGGATGGAACTGCTTGGTTCCGGCATGGTCAACCGCAAGGTGATTGCCGCAGGCGGGCTCGATCCGGACGAGTGGCAGGGCTTTGCCTTTGGCGTCGGCGTCGATCGCCTCGCCATGCTGAAATACGGCATGGACGATCTGCGCGCCTTCTTTGACGGGGACGTGCGCTGGCTGGCGCACTACGGCTTCTCGCCGCTTGATGTCCCCACCCTCTCTGCTGGCGTCGGAGCACGCGCATGAAATTCTCGCTGACCTGGCTCAAGGACCACCTCGAAACCGAAGCATCGGTTGAAGAAATCTCGGCCAAGCTGAACGCAATCGGCCTGGAAGTCGAAGGCATCGAAAACCCGGCTGAACGGCTGGCCGGATTCCGCATTGCCAAGGTGCTGACCGCCGAACGCCACCCCAATGCCGACAAGCTGCAGGTGCTGACCGTAGATACCGGCGAAGGCGATCCGCTGCAGGTCGTCTGCGGTGCGCCCAATGCCCGCGCTGGCCTCGTTGGCGTGCTGGGCCTGCCCGGAGCCGTCGTTCCGGCGGGCGGGTTCGAACTGAAGAAGAGCGCGATCCGCGGCGTTGAATCCAACGGCATGATGTGCTCCTCGCGCGAGCTGGAACTGGGCGACGATCACAGCGGCATCATCGAACTGCCGGCCGATGCCCCGATTGGCACGCTGTTTGCCGATTACACCGGCGCTGACCCCGTGTTCGACGTCGCGATCACGCCCAACCGTCCGGACTGCATGGGCGTTTACGGCATCGCCCGCGACCTTGCCGCAGCAGGTCTGGGCAAGCTCAAGCCAATCACCGCGCAGCCGGTCGCCGGGGCCTTCCCCTGCCCGCTGCCGATCCGCACCGACGATCCCGAAGGCTGCCCGGCCTTCCATGGCCGCGTCATTCGCGGCGTGAAGAACGGCACCAGCCCACAGTGGCTGCAGGACCGCCTGAAGAGCGCGGGCCAGCGTCCGATCTCGGCCCTGGTCGATATCACCAACTATGTGATGCTGGCCTATGGCCGCCCCTCGCACGCCTATGACCTGGCGCAGCTGAACGGCGCGATCTTCGCCCGCCGCGCCAAGGACGGCGAAACCGTGCTGGCGCTCAACGGCAAGGAATACACCCTTGCTGCGTCGATGACCGTGATTGCCGACGACAAGGGCGTGCATGACATCGCCGGGATCATGGGCGGCGAACACTCTGGCTGCAGCGAAACCACGACCGACGTTCTGCTGGAAGTAGCCTATTTCGATCCGACCCGGATTGGTGACACCGGGCGAAAGCTCAACCTTACTTCAGATGCGCGCCAGCGCTTTGAACGCGGGGTCGATCCGGCCTTCCTCGATACCGGCCTGCATCTGCTGACCCAGCTGATCACCGAGATTTGCGGCGGTGACCCGAGCGAGATTATCCGCGCCGGTGAAGCGCCGCAGGGGACCAAGGTCATCTCCTATGACCCGGCCCTAGCCGAACGACTGGGCGGCGTGGCCATTGCCGAAGACCAGCAGCGCGCCACCTTGCGCGAACTTGGCTTTGCCAGCGACGCCCGCTGGAACGTGATCGTCCCGTCGTGGCGTCCGGACGTGGACGGCGCGCCGGACATCGTCGAAGAAGTGGTCCGCATCCACGGGCTGGACAATATCGCCAGCACGCCGCTGCCGCGCGTCGATGGCGTCGCCCGCCCGACCGCAACCCCGCTGCAGCTGCTGGAACGCAAGGTGCGCCGCGCCGCTGCCGCACGCGGTGCGCATGAAGCGGTGACCTGGTCGTTCCTGCCCGAAGCCGATGCCCTTGCCTTCTCCGATGGCAATGCCGGTCTGTGGACCCTGGCCAACCCGATCAGCGAAGACATGAAGGCCATGCGCCCGTCGCTGCTGCCGGGCCTGCTGGCCGCGGTCCGCCGCAATGTCGATCGCGGCGCGGCTGGCCTGCGCCTGTTCGAACTGGGCCGCCGCTATCTGCGCGGCGCTGCCGGACACAGCGACGAGCGCCTGACGCTGGGCCTGGTCCTTGCCGGTGAAAAGGCACCGCGCGGTTGGGCCACGGGCAAGGCGCAAAGCTTTGACGCGTTCGATGCCAAAGCCGAGGCACTTGCCCTGCTGGCCGAAGCCGGTGCGCCGGTCGACAACCTGCAGGTCATGGGTGAAGCTGGCGCGCAATTCCACCCCGGCCAGTCCGCCACCCTGCGGCTTGGGCCGAAGACGGTGCTGACCCGCTTTGGGATGCTGCATCCGGCAGTGCTGAAGCAGTTCGACGTGGGCGTTCCGGTGGCGGCGGTGGAGCTGTTCCTCGACGCGATCCCGGCAAAGAAGACCAGCGGCTTTGCCCGTCCGGCCTATGCCCCGCCCGCGCTGCAGGCGGTAAAGCGTGACTTTGCCTTCCTGGTCGATGCGGCCCTGCCCGCTGGCGATCTGGTCCGCACGGTCAAGGGCGCGGACAAGGCGAACATCGTCGCGGTCCGTCTGTTCGACGATTTCCGCGGTGCAGGCGTGCCGGAAGGCAAGAAGAGCCTTGCCGTGGAAGTCACGCTGCAGCCGGGCGAAAAGAGCTACGACGAAGCCGAACTGAAGGCGATTGCCGAGCGGGTTACTGCTGCCGCGACCAAGCTGGGCGCAGTGCTGCGCGGTTAATCCGCGCAGCTGAACTGAGCAGCTAG
>CAZLPK010000020.1:0-31931 GCA_964561375.1 uncultured Novosphingobium sp. | reverse complement strand
CACCTCGTAAAGCTGGATGTCGCCTTACGGCTCCTGTGAACTGTCCTTCAACACACGCTGGAAGAAGACGCGTGAAGCCGGTTTGACATCAAGGACATGAATGGCACTGTGCGGCAGATGAAAAAGCTTTTCCCCCTCGCCGCGCTGGCGCTGATCTCTCCTGTTCAGATTTCGCCCGTTCAGGCCCAGGCCTCGGCCAGGCAGGTGGCCGGATTGGCCCAGCCTTCCCCGCTCGCCCCCGGCGAGATCGTCGCAGCTGCGGCAAAGGCGGACTGGATAACGATTGCGCCGTCCGACCTGCTGGTCATGGACCTCGCCCCTGATGCCCAAGGCAAGGCGCGGCGGGTGGTGATCCAGTTGATCCCCGCACCCTTCAGCCAGACCTGGACCGGCAATATCCGCAAGCTGGCGGCGGCGCACTGGTGGGATGGGCTGAGCATCAACCGGGTGCAGGACAATTACGTCGTCCAGTGGGGTGACGGTGAGGCGGAGGACGCAAAGAAGGCCAAGCCACTGCCCGCCGGTCTGCAAGCCACCAGCGAGCAGGACTATGTGGTTTCGGCGCGGGAGTGCCGCGAAACTGCGCAGGGCTGCAAGGGGCCGCCGCTGCCTCTGGCTACCGCGCAGCCCGGCATCGCGCCCGATCCCTATGCCCGGCAGGCGGGTTTCTTTCGCGGTTGGCCGATTGCCGGTGACGAGCAATATGACTGGCCGGTGCATTGCTATGGCATGGTCGGCGTCGGACGGGACCTTTCGCCCAATGCCGGAACCGGGGCAGAGCTTTACGTGGTGATCGGCCATGGACCGCGCCATCTGGACCGCAACATTGCACTGGTTGGCCGGGTGATCGAGGGGATCGAGCATCTCTCCAGCCTGCCGCGCGGCACGGCTGGCCTTGGCTTTTACGAAAAGCCGGAACAGCGCACGGGCATTCGCGCGATCCGGCTGGGCAATGAAGTATCGGGCCTGCCGACTTACGAATACCTTTCGACCGATAGCGCCTCTTTCGCGCGCTATGCCGATGCCCGGGCCAATCGCCGCGATGCCTTCTTTATCCGGCCAGCGGGCGGTGCCGATATCTGCAACGTGCCGGTGCCGGTACGGCAAGCCAAGTGAGCGAGCAGATCGACCATACAGGTAAGCTGTGGCGCTGGAGCGGCGGCAATGGCGGCGCGTGGCATTTCCTCACCGTCGATGGCGCTGCCGGAGAGGCGCTGTCCGGCACGGCGCTGATGCGGCGGATGGAGCGGACCATTGGCGGCTTCGGCTCGCTGAAAGTGACGGCGCAGATTGGCGACACCACGTTTCGCACCTCGCTGTTTCCCAGCAAGGAACGGGGCTGGATACTGCCGGTAAAGGCCAGCGTCCGCCGCGCCGAAGGAATCGGCGAGGGCGACGAAGTGACCGTGACGCTGAAGGTCTAAAGCCGCTGCGCCTCGGCCACGGCGTCGCTGGCGCGCAGAGCGGAAACGATCCGGGTCAGGTGGGCAAGGTCAGTCACTTCCAGATCGACTTCGTAATTGCCGAACAGTTCGTCGCGGCCAGTCATCGCCAGTTGCACGATATTGGCGCGATTGCCGGCGAAGATGCCGGTTGCCTCGGCCAGGGTGCCCGGGCGGTTGTAGAGCACCAGCCGCAGGCGACCCACGGCCCCGGCGCTGCGTTCGCCCCATGACAGGTCGAGCCAGTCCGAATCGACGCCGCTCGCCAATGTCAGACAGTCGATCGCATGAACTTCCACGCCCTTGCCGGGGTGGCGAAGGCCGACGATCCGGTCGCCCGGAACCGGGTGACAGCATTGGGCCAGATGGAAGGCCATGCCCGCTGTCAGCCCGCGGATCGAAATGACGTGTTCCTGCTTGGACCAGTCTTCCGGTTCGGGCAGGCCCGCGGTGGAGCCGGGAACCAGCGCCTCCATTACGGCGCGGTCTTCCAGCTTGGCCGTGCCGATCTGGGCCATCAGTTCTTCTTCGCTTGAAAGGCCCAGTCGCTTGACCGCGTCCTTCACCGCCTTCTTGCCAATCTTGCTGGGCAGGCGTTCGGCAATCTGTTCGAACAGCTTGCGCCCGATGGCGGCCACTTCGGCGCGTTCCTTGGCGCGGACGGCACGGCGGATCGCGGCGCGGGCCTTGCCGGTAACGACAAAGCCCAGCCACGAAAGCTGGGGCGAGGCGCTCTTGCTCTTGATGATTTCCACCACGTCGCCGTTGTTCAGCGGCGTGCGCAGTGGCATGTGGCGGCCGTTGATTTTGGCCCCGACGGCAAAGTTGCCAAGGTCGGAGTGGACCGAATAGGCCAAGTCGACCGGAGTCGAACCCTTGGGCAGCTGATGCAGCGCACCCTTGGGCGTGAAAGCGAAAATGCGGTCCTGATAGATTGCCAGCTTGGTATGCTCGAGCAGTTCCTCGGCATCGTGGCTGGCATCGACGATTTCGATCAGATCGCGCAGCCAGCCAACCTGTCCGTCCGGCTTGTTACCCTGTTTGTAGGCCCAGTGCGCGGCCAGACCGAACTCGTTCAGCTCGTGCATGCCATGGGTGCGGATCTGCACTTCCATGCGCATCGAATTTTCGAAGATCAGGCTGGTATGCAGGCTGCGATAGCCGTTCGACTTGGGGGTCGAGATGTAATCCTTGAACCGGCCAGGGATCATCTGCCAGTGGGTGTGAAGGATGCCCAGCGCCTGATAGCAATCCGCGATGTCGTCGGTCAGGACGCGGAACGCCATGATGTCGGTGATCTGTTCGAACGAGACATGGCGCTCGGCCATCTTCTTCCAGATCGAATAGGGATGCTTTTCCCGGCCTGAGACTTCGACCTTCAGCCCGGCTTCGGCCAGGGCCTGCTTGATCGACAGGGCAATCGCATCAACCTGCCCGCCTTCGCTGCTGCGAATCTGGGCAAGGCGGCCGGTGATCGTGGCATAGGCTTCCGGCTCAAGCTGCTCAAAGGCGAGCAACTGCATCTCTCGCATGTATTCGTACATGCCCACCCGCTCGGCCAGGGGGGCATAGATATCCATCGTTTCGCGGGCGATGCGGCGGCGTTTTTCCTCGCTCTTGATGAAGTGCAAGGTGCGCATGTTGTGCAGCCGGTCGGCCAGCTTGACCAGCAGGACGCGAATGTCCTCGCTCATCGCCAGCAGGAACTTGCGCAGATTTTCGGCGGCGCGTTCGCTCTCGCTCATCGCCTCGATCTTGGAGAGCTTGGTCACCCCGTCGACCAGCCGCGCCACTTCCGGCCCGAACAGCTTGTCGATCTCTTCAGTCGTGGCCAGCGTATCTTCCACCGTATCGTGGAGCAGGGCGGTAATGATGGTTTCCTGATCGAGCTTCAGCTCGGTCATCAGGCCCGCCACTTCGACCGGGTGCGAGAAATAGGGATCGCCGCTGGCGCGCTTTTGCGAGCCGTGTTTCTGCACGGTATAGACATAGGCGCGGTTGAGCATCGCCTCATCCGCTTCGGGATCGTAGGCAAGCACCCGCTCAACAAGTTCGTACTGACGCAACATCTGTGCCTAAATGACTGGCAAACGGGGGTTAGGGCAAGCGCAAAAACGGCTAGCTTGCGGGATGTCCGATCCGATCAGCTCCAGGTCGCTTCGGGCGGCAGGCTCATCAGGATCGCATCGACATTGCCGCCGGTCTTCAGCCCGAACAGGGTGCCCCGGTCATAGACCAGGTTGAATTCGGCATAGCGCCCGCGCCATTCCAGCTGGCGCTGCTTGTCTGCGGGCGTGAATTCCATGCCCATGCGGCGGCGGACCAGCCGGGGAAACACGTCGAGGAAAGCCTCGCCCACATCGCGGGTAAAGGCAAAGTTTGCTTCAAAAGCAGCCTCGTTCTCGCAATCGAGGTGGTCGTAGAAAATCCCGCCCACCCCGCGCGCGACATTGCGGTGCGGGATGAAGAAGTATTCGTCCGCCCACTGCTTGAACCGGGGGTAATATTCCGGATCATGCGCATCGCAGGCGTCGCGGAAAGCAGCGTGGAATTCCGCCGTATCCTCATCATAGGGGATCGGCGGGTTCAGGTCGCCGCCGCCGCCGAACCACGCCTTGCTGGTGGTCAGGAAGCGGGTGTTCATATGCACGGCGGGAACGTGCGGATTGGCCATGTGCGCGACCAGGCTGATGCCGGTGGCGGTAAAGCCAGGGTTATCCTCGCGCGCGCCGTGAATCGTCTTGGCGAATTCGGGGGCGAACTTGCCATGGACGGTCGAAACATTGACGCCGACCTTTTCAAAGATCCGTCCCTTCATCACCCCGCGCGTGCCGCCGCCGGGGTTGGGATTGCCTTCCTCTTCGCGGTTCCACGTCAGGTATTCGAAGCGGGCCGGACTGCCAGCCTCCGCCTCGATCTGTTCGAATTCGGCGCAGATACGGTCGCGCAGGCTTTCGAACCAGGCACGGGCGCGGGCGGTCATCGGGGTCCAGTCAGTCATTTCCCGCCCTTGCCAAGCGAATTGCCTTACGGCAAGGGAAAGCCATGGTTCCCTTTTCGTTCGCGGGTGAGGAAATGGCCCTGGCCGAAGGGCTGGCGGTCTATTGGCCGCGCGAACGGGCCTTGCTGGTGGCTGACCTGCACCTTGAAAAGGCCAGCTATTTTGCCCGCTTCGGCCAGATGCTGCCCCCCTACGACAGCCGCGAAACGCTGAGCCGCGTGGCAGAGGCCGTGCGGCAGACCGGGGCGCGGCGGGTGTTCTGCCTGGGCGATAATTTCCACGACCGCGCCGGGGCAGAGCGGTTGGAACCACACGCAGCCGGGATGCTCGATGCCCTGACCCGCGCGACGGACTGGGTCTGGGTGGCGGGAAATCACGATCAGGGCGCGGTTCCGGCAGGCACGGCGGTGGAAGAACTCGAAGTGTCCGGCGTGATGCTGCGGCATGAGGCCCTGGCAGGCGAAACCCGGCCCGAATTGTCCGGCCATTTTCATCCCAAGCTGCGGATCAAGGCGCGGGGCCGCTCGATCGTCCGCCCCTGCGCCGTGGCCAGCGAGCGCAAGCTGATCCTGCCAGCCTTTGGCGCATTGACCGGCGGGATGGACGCGGCCGATCCGGCGATCATCGCCGCGCTGCAACCGGTCCGCGCGGCCGATGCCCTGCTGGGTGTGCAAGGGCGGCTGCTGCAATATCCGATCTGGCGCCCCACCTCTTGATCACCCCCGCTTGATCGCGCCCTCTTGACCTTGCCTGCACCGGGCCGCATGGCCACGGGCATGGAAACCCTGTCCCGCCTGGCCGCCACGATTGCCGCACGTCGCGGTGCCGATCCCGAAACCAGCTGGGTTGCCAAGCTGAACGCGCGCGGCGTTCCCGTGATCGCCCGCAAGCTGGGCGAAGAGGCGGTGGAAACCGTCATCGCCGCCCTGTCCGGCAGCCGCGAGGAACTGATCGGCGAAGCGGCGGACACCCTGTTTCACCTGCTCGTCCTGCTGGATGCCAAGGGCGTTGCACTGGACGAAGTCATGGCCGAACTGGACCGCCGCGAAGGCACCAGCGGCATCGCCGAAAAAGCAGCAAGAGGTCAGTAATGCCGATCGACGCCACTCAGCCCTACGACGACCAGAACGTTTTTGCGAAGATCCTGCGCGGGGAACTCCCAAACAAGACCGTCTATGAAGACGAATGGGCGCTGGCCTTTCACGACATCAATCCGCAGGCCCCGCTGCACGTGCTGGTGATCCCCAAGGGGCCCTATGTCAGCTGGGACGATTTTTCGGCCAAGGCTTCGGCAGAGGAAATCGCCGGGTTCATCCGCGCTGTTGGCAATGTCGCGCGTGAGGCGGGTCTGGTCGAGCCGGGTTATCGCCTGCTCGCCAATATCGGCCGCCACGGACATCAGGAAGTCCCCCATCTTCATGTGCATATCTTTGCAGGCCGTCAGCTGGGGGCGATGCTGGCCGGCTGACGAAGCGTGGTTTCGCCGGGGCAAGGTGAACGCTGCCCCTTGCCCTGCGACTCGCGAGGTTGCTAAGGCTATGCCGGTATGACGGCCCAGCCCGCCTTCCCTTCCGGACTGATCGACGGTCCGCTCCACCGCTTTGCGGTGCGCGCCTACTTTGAGGACACGGACCTGTCCGGCGTGGTCTATCACGCCAATTACCTGCGCTGGTTCGAACGGGCGCGGTCCGATTTCGTCCGCCTGCTGGGGATTGACCAGCGCGCGGTGAACGAAGCCGGGATCGGCGCCTTTGCCGTGGCTGACCTGTCGATCCGCTATGCCGCTCCGGCCCGGCTGGACGATGGCATCCTAATCGAAACGCTCTGCACCGAACTTGGCGCAGCCTCTTGCCGGATGCACCAGAAGGCAATCCGCGAAGATGGCTTGCTGCTGGCCGAAGCGACATTCCGCGTCGGCTTTGTCTCTCCCGAGGGTAAACCGCGCCGCATGCCTGATGGCTGGCGGGCGGCCTTTGCCCCGATCGTGTCCGAAGGAAACCAATGACCACTATCAACCTGCTGTCCGCTGCTGCCGCCGCGCCCAAGCATCTCGATCCGCTGGCCCTGTTCCTTCAGGCCGATATCGTGGTGAAAGTGGTGATGATCGGCCTGATCCTCGCCTCGGTCTGGGTCTGGACGATCATTGCCGCCTTCAGCTTGCGCTATCGCAAGGTCAGCGCGGCCAGCATCGCCTATGAACGCGACTTCTGGAACGCGTCCGACATTGACGCGTTTCAGGCCCAGCGCGGCACCGGCGATGTGCCTTCGGCCAAGGTTGCCGGGGCAGCCATTGCCGAATGGCGCCGCTCGACCGGCGGCAAGCAGCTGGACCGCGAAGGCACCCGTCAGCGTCTGGCCCAGGCAATGGACAGCGCGATTGCGGTAGAGGCAGAGCAGCTGTCCGAACGGCTCAACTTCCTTGCCACGGTCGGTTCGGTCGCGCCGTTTGTTGGCCTGTTCGGCACAGTCTGGGGGATCATGAATTCATTCTTCCAGATCGGGGAACAGCAGAACTCCTCGCTTGCCGTAGTCGCTCCCGGCATTTCCGAAGCCTTGTTCGCCACGGCCATCGGCCTGTTCGCGGCGATCCCGGCAGTGATCGCCTACAACCGCCTGTCGCACCGGGTCGATCAGCTTGAGGCGCGGCTGCAGCGCTTTGCCGACCGCTTCCATGCCAGCCTCAGCCGCGAACTGGACGCGATGTAATGGGCATGGGTGCCGCTCCTTCCCGCCGCAAGCGCCGGGGCCGGGCGCCGATGGCGGAAATCAACGTCACGCCGCTGGTCGACGTGATGCTGGTGCTGCTGATCATCTTCATGGTCACGGCCCCGCTGCTTAGCGCCGGGGTGCCGGTCAACCTGCCCGACGCCAATGCCAAGCCGCTCAACCAGAATCCGGAAGAGATCAGCATTTCCATCGCGCAGGACGGGATCATCTACCTGGGCAACGTTCCACTGGAACCGGGCACGCTGGCGCAGAAACTGGCCGAAGTGCCGCCCGCACCGGATGGCAAGCAGCCGCAAGTGCTGCTGCGCGCCGATCGCAGCCTGGATTACGGGCGGGTCATGGCGGTGATGGGTGAACTCAACAGCGCCGGTTTCAATGCCATTTCGCTGGTCACCACCGGTTCAGTTCCAAGCCCCTAACGCGGTGACAATGTTCCAATCACGCGTCATTCGGACTGTGGCATGAGGCGGGCGCTTTCCCGGGAAGAGGCGTTCGGCCTCGGCCTCGCCGCGCTGGGCCATGTCGCGCTGGCCTGGGTGCTGGTCATGGCCAAGCCGTCTGCGCCGCCGCCGCCGATTGACCGCGTCAGCGTGACGCTGAGCGACGAGATGGGCGCAGTATCGACTTCGCCCAATCCGAAGTCCGACCCCATGGCCGACAAGGGGCCGGAACTGGGCGAGCCTGCCCCGGTCGAGGAAGCGGCACCCCCGCCGCAGCCGCAGGCCCAGCCTCAACCGAAACCGCAACCGGCACCGCAGCCACGTGTGGCCGCCGTGCCGCCGCCCAAGCCTGCGCCCGTTCCGGCACCCAAAACGGCACCAGCCAAGCCGCAGCAACAGACCAAGGCCGCACCGAAAGCCGTGCCCGCCACCAAGACTCCCGCCAAGGCCGGAGCCAGCAGCTTTGACCAGCTCTTTGCCAAGGGCATTCCGGGCGGCAGCAGCAAGGGGCGGGATCAGACTTCCGCCGCTTCGCAGGCCTCGGCCCAGCAGGTCGCCTCATGGTCGTCCTCAATCAATTCGCGCGTCCGCGGCCCATGGAACTCCTGCCCGGTCAACGGCCTGGACGTGAACAAGCTGCGCGCTTCGGTGCGTTTCACACTCGATCCCAATGGCCGGGTCCAATCGATCGAGGACTTTGACGTTACCGGCGTTACCGAAGCCAATCGTGCGCAGGTCAAACCGTTCAAGGATTGCGCGGTCCGCGCGATCCGCCTTGCCGCGCCCTTTGCGGGCCTCCCGCCGGAATTCCACGACCAGTGGAAGAACCGCCGGCTCAATTTCAGGAAAGAGTAGGAAGAACCCCCGTGAAGAAGATTATTCCCTTCTTGCTGGCGGCGGTCTTGCCCGCCTCGGCCTTGCTGGCCCAGTCTGCCGCTCCCGCGCCTGCAGCCGCGCCGCCAGAGGTTGAGGAAGACGTTGTCGGCAGCCTCGACAACGATGCCAAGATCGCCATTCCGGCCTTTGCCACCAATGCCGACGTGCCGACCCAGACCAGCGCGGGCAGCACTTCCACGCTGGGCTTCTCGGTCGCCAATGTGATCTTTGCCGATCTGCGCAACAACGGCCTGTTCCAGCCGACCGGCCCGTCCAGCCTGCCGCGCCCTGCCCTCGCCCAGGTGCAGGCGCCGGACTATGGCAGCTGGCAATCGCGCGGGGTCGATATGCTGGTGCAGGGCTATGTCCGCGCCGAAAGCAGTGGCAACATCACGGTCGGCTGCTACCTCTATGACGTGGCCTTGGGCCAGCAGCGGGTGAAAGCCGGCTGGACCGTAGCTCCGGGCGACTGGCGCCGCGCCGCACACAAGTGCGCCGACCTGGTCTATTCGAACCTCTCGGGCGAAAACCCGTTCTTCGACAGCCGCGTCGCCTATATCGCGGAAACGGGGCCGAAGGATCGCCGGATGAAGCGGCTGGCGATCATGGATTCGGATGGTGCCAACCACACCTTCCTGACCACGGGGCAGACCATCGCCCTGACCCCGCGCTATTCGCCCGACTACAAGTCGATCATGTACCTGAGCTATACCAACGGCCAGCCGCGGATCTACATCATCGATCCGCAGACCAAGGCGCAGCGCCTGTTGCTCAGCACCAACAATCCACTGTTCGCGCCGCGCTGGTCGCCGGATGGACGCTGGGTACTCTATTCGATGGCCACCGGCGGCAATACCGACATCTACAAGATCCCTTCCGCAGGCGGCACGCCGATCAAGCTGACCGATGCGCCGGGGATCGACATTGGCGGCTCGTTCTCGCCCGATGGCAGCAAGATCGTGTTTGAAAGCGACCGTTCGGGCAGCCAGCAGGTCTATGTGATGAATGCCGATGGCACTGGCCAGCGCCGGATCAGCTTCTTCGGCGGGCGCGCGGCCACTCCGGAATGGAGCCCGCGCGGCGATCAGATCGCCTTTACCCACATCGTCGGCAACCTGCGCATCGCGGTGATGGACCCTGCGGGCGGCAGCCTGCGTTACCTGACCGACAGCTGGCAGGACGAAGCCCCGACCTGGGCCCCGAACGGGCGCGTGGTCCAGTTCTTCCGCACGGCCAAGACCAGCGGCAAGACCTCGCTCTGGCAGGTCGACCTGACCGGCCGGAACGAACGCCGGCTGGAAACCCCGGTCGACGGCAGCGACCCGGCCTGGGGGCCGCTGCGCCCCTAACCACGGTTGACTCTGGATCAGGGTCGCCCAAGATGAAGTACCACCAAAGGAGATGCCGATGAACAAGCGCCTTACACTGACCATGGTGATCGCGGCCGGGCTGGCCGTATCCGCCTGCGCCAAGAAAGCGCCGCAGGTCCTCCCGCCGGATCCGGGCCCACCGAGCCAGACCGAAACGACCGTCAGCAATGCGCCGGTTCCAGGCAGCCAGGCCGATTTCGCCGCGCAGATGATGGGCCAGGACACGATCTATTTCGAAACTGACCGGTTCAATATCGATGCGACCGATCAGGCCGCTCTGGCCGCTCAGGCCCAGTGGCTGATGAAGTATCCGACCAAGCGCCTGACGGTTGAAGGCCATGCCGACGAACGCGGCACCCGTGAATACAACCTCGCCCTGGGTGAACGCCGCGCCAATGCGGCCAAGAACTATCTGGTCAGCCTGGGCGTTGAGACCGGACGAATCACCACGGTTTCCTATGGCAAGGAACGCCCGGTCGCGCTGGGCAGCGACGAGGAAAGCTGGGCGCGCAACCGCCGCGCTGTTACCGTTACGATTGACTGATTATCCGGGGGCGGGGCCGCTGGCTCTGCCCCCAAATACTTGCCCTGAACCGATCAGTTGGAGATCGGGAAGAATCGCGGCAGCGATGGAATGGGCGAGAAGTCTGCATTGAGCGGCACCAGCGCGCCCGCATCGCGCGCCAGCTGCACACCAGCCTGCTGGCCCAGCAGCACGAAGCAGACCATGGCCATGACCGACACGGCAATTGACAGGGCAAGCTGCTTGCTCATCAAAAATCCTCTGGTGCGCCATATGGTCATTCACCGCGAGGCGTTCAATACGTCAGTTAGGACACTGAGGCCAATGCTTTTGCGGCCTTGCGAAAGGGCAGGGCTTGCGCCTATCGCGGACAAATGGGCCGAGCAACGCGATCCAATAACTGGGGCTTTCCCCGCTGGGGCGGCTATGGCGGCAGCCGCGAGGCTGCGCAGGTGCGCCTGTGCGACCGGCACGGCTGCAACGAACCCGGCAATTGCCCGGCTCCGAAAAGCCCGAACAGCCCTGATCGCTGGATGTTCTGCCAAAAGCACGCGGCAGAATACAACGCCGGATGGGATTACTTCGCGGGTCTTGATGCCGAAGAAGCCGCCGCGCGCGAGAATGAAGAACGCCAACAGAGCGAAGGCTTCAAGGAAAGCGCGCACTATGGCTGGGCCACCTCTGGCGATGGCACCCGCAGCCGCGACGAACTGCGCGCGCTGGAAGTGCTGGGGCTGGACCCCGATGCCGACTTTGACGATGTGAAGAAGGCGTGGCGGACCAAGGCCAAGGAAGTCCACCCCGACGTGCGCCCGAACGATGCCGAAGCGGCCAAGGCATTCCAGGCGCTGCAGCTGGCCTATGAAGTCCTGCGCGCTGCCGAAGAGCGGCGTGAGTGGAAGGGGTAAGGACGATGCCGCTATTCGTTGTGCGCTTTCACCATGTGGACGAGGCAGGCTGGCAGGAACAGCTGATGCCGCACATCGCCTATTTGCAGCAGCTGCTGCGCGAAGGCGTGCTCAAGGCATCCGGCCCTCTGCCCGGCGCGCGTGACAAGGCCGCGCTGCTTTTGATCGAGGCCGCAGACCGCGCCGCGCTCGATGCGATTATCCAGCGCGATCCTTATGCGCAGCACGGGCTGATCGTCGACATGATCGTCGAGGAATGGGACCCGATCTTCGGCGCCTTCAACGCGCTGTCGTCAATGCCCGGGAAACTGCAGGGTTAACCCCGGTCCCGCACCGGCAGGCGCTTGATCGATCCGGAAAAGGCCAGAACCGGACGGTCGCCATCATCCGAATCGTAGATGATCCCGCGCACGAAGACCATCGACAGACCGGCGCGGACCACTTCGCCGCGGGCGATCAGCAGCTTGCCCGGAACGGCCGCGTTCACGAATTCGCAGTTGCAGGTGACGGTGACGCCGTGGACCTCGTTGTTCATGCCGCCAGCGATCATGAACAGCGCATAGTCGGCAAAGGTCATCAGCGAGCCGCCGTGGATATTGCCCCCGGCGTTGCAGTTCTTCTCTTCCGGGCGGAAGCCGCAGACCATCTTCTTGCGTTCGGGCTTGCAATAGAACGGGCCGGTGTGATCCTCGAAAGCGTCAGCCGGTTCATAGTGATACCAGCCGGCCCACTGGCCTTCGGTCACTTTTTTCAGCCCGGCGCGGGTGGGTTCGTCCTCAAGCGCTTCAGGCAGAAGCTTGTCGTGCGGCTCTTCGGACATGGCCCAATACTCCCGATATTCCCAAACCTTTGCCGGCAAAAGCAGAAAGCAGCTGGCGGGGCAAGCGTTGAGAGCAACAGGATCAGCCCAGCGCGGCAATAGCCCAGACGACCCCGACCATCAGGAAGACGCCAGCCAGATCGAGTAGCAGACCGGCCTTGAGCACGCGGGGCATGGCGATGTGGCCGGTTGACCAGGCCAGCGCATTCGGCCCGGTCCCGGCAGGCAGCATGAAACCCCAGCTGGCGGCGAGAGCAGCGGGCAGGGCAAGCAGGATCGGGTCCGCACCAAGGACAACAACCAGCGCGCCGACCACCGGCATGATCCCGCTGGCGGCGGCAATGTTGCTGGCAAATTCGGTAACCAGAACGACAAAGCCGACCAGTACCAGCGCGACAATCGGCAGCGGCACGGCGCGCAGGGGCAGCAGCATCTGGCCTAGCCAGCCCGCCAGCCCGCTTTCCGTCATGCCCATGGCAAGAGCCAGACCGCCGCCGAACATCAGGATCACCCCCCATGGCGCGCGGTTGGCCTCGTGCCAGGTCAGCAGGGGACGCCCAGTGCCATCGGGCAGGACAAAAAGGGTCAGCCCGGCCAGCGCGGCAATCGTGCCATCATCCAGCCCGCCCGGCGGAAACAGCGGCTTGAGCAGCGGCATGGAAACCCAGGCAATCACGGTCACGATAAAGACCGGGGCCAGCCGCCGTTCCGGAGTCGTCCACGAAGGATGCAGGTCGATCGCGGCGCGCGCCGCAGCCGGGTCAAAACTGTCGCGGTGAATACCCTGCACCCGGGCAATGATCAGCGCGGCCAGCGGCACGCCCAGCAGCACGACTGGAATGCCGTAGGCGCTCCATTCGATGAAGGTGATCTCAACCCCCAGGCTCTTCTGGAGCAGAGCGACGGCAATCGCATTGGTTGGCGTGCCGACAATCGTGCCGAAACCGCCCAGCGTCGCGGCAAAGGCCACGCCCATTGGCAAGGCCCCGGCAATACCGTCTTGCGCGCCTTCCTTGACCCCGCCCGAAGCGAGCATGGCCAGCGCCATCGGCATCATGATCAGCGCGGTCGACGTGTTCGAAATGAACATCGAGATCGTCGCGGTCGCAGCCATCACTGCCAGCAGCAATTGCCAGTTCGATTGTCCGGCGCGGTTGAGAATCGCAAGCGCGAGCCTGCGGTGCAGGCCGGTGCGTTCAATCGCCAGGGCCAGAAAGGCCCCGCCAAGGAACAGGAACATGGTTGGGGAGTAATAGGCTGCTGCCGTCTTGTTGGCGTCCGATACGCCGATCAGCGGCAGGACAATGAAGGGCAGCATGGCCGTGGCGGAGAGAGGCAGGGCCTCGCTCATCCACCAGGTTGCCATCCACCACACCAGCCCGGCGGTGGGCCAGGCCTGCGCCGGCATTCCGGCTGGCGCAGAAACAAACAGGGTAAACAGGAAACCAAGCGGCCCCAGCCAGAAGCAAATCCGCTTGGCAGTCATCGCGGCCCCCGCTCACCCCGTTGATTCTTACTTCGGCGAAATCACCATCAGCATCTGGCGGCCTTCCATGCGGGGATAGGCCTCGATCTTGGCGATTTCGGTGGTGTCTTCCTGCACGCGGCGGAGCAGGTTCATGCCCAGCTGCTGGTGCGAGAGTTCGCGGCCACGAAAACGCAGGGTGACTTTCACCTTGTCGCCTTCGCCAATGAACTTGTGAATCGCGCGCATCTTCACTTCGTAATCGTGATCGTCGATGTTCGGACGCATTTTGATCTCCTTGATCTCCTGCGTCTTCTGGCTCTTGCGCGCGGCGTTAGCCTTTTTCTGAGCCTCATAGCGGAACTTGCCGACATCGAGGAACTTTGCCACCGGCGGATCAGCGTTCGGAGAGATTTCAACCAGGTCCAGGCCTACGTCGGCTGCCTGTTCGATCGCTTCGCGGGTGTACATGACGCCCAGATTCTCGCCGTTCTCGTCAATGACGCGAACCTTGTCCGAGGTGATCATCTGGTTGTAGCGCGGCCCGCTTTTTACGGGGGGCGTCATCATGCGCCGGGGTGGGGGTGCTATAGTATTCTCTCCTGTTGCGTACAAAGGCTCGCGCGCGTCCTTAAAGCGAATCGCGGCGCTGCGCAATCGGCGCGATTCCAGGGGCCCTGTCTAACCCCGTGCGGGAAGCCCGGCAGCGCGCAGGGCGGCATGGGCCTGAGCGATGGTATAGGTGCCAAAGTGAAAGATCGAGGCGGCCAGAACCGCGCTGGCATGGCCCTTGGTCACGCCTTCGACCAGATGGTCGAGCGTTCCCACGCCGCCGCTGGCGATCACCGGCACCGAAACGGCATCGGCAATGGTGCGGGTCAGTTCCAGATCATAACCGCGCTGGGTGCCGTCGCCATCCATCGAAGTGACCAGCAATTCGCCCGCGCCAAGCTCGGCCAGACGAATCGCATGTTCGACCGCATCGATCCCGGTCGCCTTACGCCCGCCATGGGTGAAGATTTCCCAGTTTCCGCGCGGGGTACGCCGCGCATCGACCGAAGCGACGACGCACTGGCTGCCCATTTTCCCGGCAATGTCGGCCACCACTTCGGGGCGGGACACGGCGGCACTGTTGACCGCAACCTTGTCTGCACCGGCCAGCAACAGCGCGCGGGCATCCTCTACCGAACGGACCCCGCCCCCCACGGTTAGTGGCATGAAGCAGACTTCTGCCGTGCGGCGGACCACATCCAGCAGGGTGCCACGCCCTTCATGGCTGGCAGAAATGTCGAGGAAGCACAGTTCGTCCGCGCCGGCTGCGTCATAGGCGCGGGCCTGTTCCACCGGATCGCCGGCATCGCGCAGGTCCACGAAGTTCACGCCCTTGACCACGCGCCCATCGCGTACGTCCAGACAGGGAATGACGCGGATGCGGACGGTCATGCCTTGCTCGCAACCGCAATCGCGGCGGCCAGATCGAGTCGCCCTTCGAACAGGGCGCGCCCGGTAATCACGCCTTCGATCCCGTCCGCAGCGTGGAGCGCCAGAACGTGAATGTCATCCAGCCCCTTGACCCCGCCGCTGGCAATGACCGGAATATCGACCTGCCGGGCGAGATCGACCGTCGCTTCGATGTTCACGCCTTTCAGCAAGCCATCGCGGCCAATGTCGGTGAACAGCAGGCTGGCAACGCCCGCATCCTCGAACCGGCGGGCAAGATCGACGACCGAGACGTCGGATACCTCAGCCCAGCCCTCGGTTGCGACCATGCCATCGCGGGCATCGACGGCAACGACAATGCCGCCGGGAAACTCTGCCGCCATGTCCTTGACGAACTGCGGGTCCTTCAGCGCGGCGGTGCCCATTACGACGCGCGACACGCCCAGGTCGAACCAGCCTTCCACCGCCTCGCGCGTGCGGATGCCGCCGCCCAGCTGAACATGGCCGGGAAAGGCTTCGAGGATTGCTTCAACCGCAGCGCGGTTTTCGGCGCGTCCGGCAAAGGAGCCGTCCAGATCGACGACGTGGAGGAACTGCGAACCGGCCTCGGCAAAGATCATGGCCTGGGCGGCAGGATTGTCACCATAGACGGTGGCGCGGTCCATGTCCCCTTCGGCGAGGCGAACCACTTGTCCGCCTTTGAGGTCGATTGCCGGAAAAACGATCATCCTACGGTTTCCATTCCAGGAAGCGGGCGAGCAGGGCGAGGCCATAGGCCTGGCTCTTTTCAGGGTGGAACTGCACCCCAACGATATTGTCCTGCGCCACGGCGGCGACCAGTCCGCCGCCATGATCGGTCATCGCCGCGACCGAGTGACCGTCTGTCGGCGCAAAGTGATAGGAGTGGAGGAAATAGGCCTCGCCCGCTTCGACCAGTGCGGCGTGCGGCGTGACCTCGACATCGTTCCAGCCCATGTGCGGAATCTTGATCGCCGGGTCGGTCCGCTCGATCAGGCGCACTTCGCCGCCGATCCAGCCGAGGCCGGGGGTAATGCCATGCTCTACCCCGCGATCGGCCAGCAATTGCATGCCCACGCAGATGCCAAGGAACGGCGCGCCGCCAACCAGCACCCGTTCCCGCATCGATTCTTCCAGATGCGGGATCGCGCGCAGCCCTTCGGCGCAGGCCTTGAAGCTGCCGACGCCGGGCAGGACGATCCGGTCCGCGGCGCGCACGACGTCCGGATCAGCCGTAACGGTTACGTTTTCCGCACCTGCGGCTTTCAGGGCATTGGCGACCGAGTGGAGATTGCCCGCGCCGTAATCGACCAGCGCGAGAACCTCAGCCACCGAGCTGACCCTTAGTGCTAGGAATTGCACCCGCCTTGCGCGGGTCAAGCTCTACCGCCTGCCGCATCGCGCGGGCAAAGCCCTTGTAGATGCCTTCGCAGATGTGGTGATTGTTGCTGCCATAGAGCAGTTCGATGTGCAGGGTGATGCCCACCGCCTGCGCGATCGACTGGAACCAGTGTTCGAACAGCTCGGTATCCATCTCACCCAGCCGTTCCTGGGTGAACCTGGCATTCCAGACCAGCCAGGGGCGGCCGGAAATGTCCAGCGCAACGCGGGCCAGAGCCTCGTCCATCGGGCTGTAGGCCGTGCCATAGCGGCCGATCCCGGCCTTGTCGCCCAGGGCCTGGCTGATTGCCTGACCGATGGCGATGGCGCTGTCTTCCGTGGTGTGGTGCTGGTCGACGTGGAGGTCGCCCTTCACGTGGCATTTCAGGTCAATCAGGGAGTGGCGGCTGAACTGCTCGATCATGTGATCGAGAAAGCCGATCCCGGTTGAAACGTCATAGGCACCGGTCCCGTCGAGGTTCACTTCGACGAGGATATCGGTTTCGTGAGTTTTCCGCGCAATGCGTGCCGTCCGCATGGGAAGGGCCTATAGGCCGGAATCGGGCGGGCGCAATCCCTTTCCCCCCTTGACCCGCAGGCCGGGCAGCGCCACTTGGGATTCATGAGCGAGATGCCTGACAGCCTGATCCCCTATGACGAAATCGTGCAAGAGGCCCTGCGCGCCGTGGTTGGCCGGGTGCTGGGGCAGGTTGTAGATGCAGGCGGAATGCTGCCGGGCGAGCATCATTTCTACATCACCTTCAAGACCGGCGCACCGGGCGTGGACATTCCCACCCACCTGAAGGAACGCTTTCCGGACGAAATGACCATCGTGCTCCAGAACAAGTTCTGGGACCTGACGGTTGAGCCGGAGCAGTTCTCGGTCGGCCTGTCGTTCAACCAGATTCCGACCAAGCTGGTCATCCCGTTCTCAGCCATCACCGCCTTTGTCGATCCGGCAGTGGACTTTGGCCTGCAATTCCAGGCGGTCATGCCGGAAGACGAAATGGACGCCTATCACGATGATGATGGCGAAGCGCCCATCGTCAGCGCGGATGACGGCTCCAACGTGGTGACCGTCGATTTCGGGCGCAAGAAATAGCCATGGCCAAGGGTGTGATCGGCAAAGGGAAGAAAGCCGCGAAGGACGCGGCTGAAACCACCGCCGAGCAGGCCCCCAGTCCCAACACTAGCCCAAGCCAAGGCCCCGGCCCCGATCCGGTCACCAAACAGGTCATCGCAGAACTGGCCCTGCGCGGCGGGGGGCAATTGCTGCACCGCGTAGTGGAACGTGCGCTGCTGGGTGCGAAAGATTCCAGGCAAGACGCTGCCCATCCGAGCAAGGGCCGAAGCATGGCGCAAGCGCTGGTCGGCACGGCGCTGGTCCGCATTGCCACCCGTTCGGTGCCGGGCGCACTGGTTGTCGGCGGCGGATTGCTGGCCAAAACGCTTTACGATCGCCGCAAGGGCAAGGCCGCCGCGCGTTCCGAGGCCAGCAAGGCCATTGCCAAACAGGCGGAAAAGGGCGCGGACGAGGCTTGATTTTCTGCCCTGCCCTGCGCCATCAGCGCGCATGGCTACCAACACACTCCAGCGTCGCGGACTGATGTTCATCCTTTCCTCGCCCTCGGGCGCGGGGAAAACCACGATCAGCCGGATGCTGCTGGAACGCGATCCCGAGATCAAGCTGTCGGTCTCGGCCACGACCCGCCCGATGCGCGAAGGCGAAGTGGATGGCAGGGATTACCACTTCGTATCGCGGGAACAGTTCGACCAGATGGTCGAAAACAGCGAGTTCCTGGAATGGGCCACGGTCTTCAGCAATTCCTATGGCACGCCCAAGGCGCAAGTGAAGGCGGGCCTGCGCGAAGGGCAGGACTACCTGTTCGATATCGACTGGCAGGGTACGCAGCAGCTGTACCAGAAGATGGAAACCGACGTGGTCCGCGTCTTCATCCTACCGCCCAGCCTGGAAGAATTGCAGCGCCGCCTGACCGGACGCGGCACCGACAGTGCCGAAGTGATCAAGGCACGCATGGACCGTGCCCGCGCGGAAATCAGCCACTGGGACGGCTATGACTATGTCGTGGTCAATGACGATGTCGAATCCTGCTACGCACAGGTCTGCGAAATCCTCCACGCCGAACGGATGCGCCGCGCCCGCCAGACCGGCCTGATCGGCTTTGTCCGGGAACTGATGAAGGACTAGGGACAGACTGCGCAGAGTCGCTGGATTGCCGCAACCTGCCTTGGCCAACCGGCAGGGCTAGAGCGCAACGAATTTGCCCGCCGCACGGTCTTTACGCACTTTCAGCCCGTCGAACACTTCCCCGCTCATCGCGATATAGACGCCGGGCGCGGCAATCTGCGCGGTGGCAAAGGCCATGCCAAGGTTGAAGGGCGCATCGGTTTCAGCAAAGCGCGCCGGACTGAGGGCGCCGGTCAGGCAAATGGTCTTGCCCGGCACTTCGGCGGCGAGGACCTTGGCCGTCTCGGTCATGGTGTCGGTGCCGTGGGTGACGATGATCTGCTTCTCCGACGCCTCGCGCGCGGCGCTGGCGATCAGGGCGCGGTCGGCCTCGGTCAGGTCCAGGCTGTCCTTGCGCATCAGTTCGATCACGCGGACCGGAAGGGCGACCCGCGCCTCGTCCAACAGGGCGGGAATACCGGAATCGACGATCTGGTATTCGCTCAGCGCGTCAAAGTAGTTCTTGTCGATCGTGCCACCGGTGGTGAGCACGAGGATCGGTTGCTGGTTCATCCCCTGCCCATAGCGAAAGGCCGCACGGGCGGCCAGCGCCAGCCCCGCCGTCGTTGCTCGGTGCCAGATAAAAGAACCGCCCGGATCACTCCAGGCGGCAAGGGACTGTTCAAGGGGAAGGGGATCAGTTGGCCTTGGCCAACTTCTTGTAAGGGACGAATTCACCCAGGCTGATGAAGCCGGTCGGGAAATGGCTGCTCCGGTCCATGGTGCGGACCATGTCGAGGTCGCACAGCTGGCTGCCGGTGGTCTGGATAACCAGAATGTCATCGTCGTCCAGGTCGGCGGCGTTCTTGGGCACGTTGACCCAGATCGTATCGCCGCGGCCATAGACGATGGCGGTCTTGTTCAGAATCCGCATCTCGCGGGTTTCGAAACTCGGGATGCAGTGAACCGGCTTGCCGGCAACGCGGCCTGCGGTCAGCTTGGCCAGTTCCTGCTGCGGCGTCAGCTTTGGCTTGGCCTGAACGCCAGCGGTGCCGAGCAACGCGGCGGTGGTAGCAATTGCGATGGCGATCTTGCGCATGGTCATGATCCTTGTTTCGCTGTCCCTACCCTACCCAAAAAACCTGAACCGCGGCTGAAAGGTCAGGCGGTGCCGCCCACGGTCAACCCTTCGACCAGCAGGGTCGGCTGGCCAACGCCTGCTGGCACCGATTGCCCACCCTTGCCGCAAACGCCGACGCCTTCATCCAGCGCCATGTCGTTGCCGATGCCGGTAACGCGGGTCAGGACCGAGGGGCCATCGCCGATCAGGGTTGCGCCCTTGATCGGGGCGCCCAGCTTGCCGTTCTCGACCTTGTAGGCCTCAGTGCAGGAGAACACGAATTTGCCCGAAACGATATCGACCTGACCGCCGCCAAAGCTCTTGGCGAAGATGCCGTTCTTGATTCGCGACAGCAGTTCTGCCGGATCGTCGTTCCCGGCCTTCATGAAGGTGTTGGTCATGCGCGGCATCGGCGCATGGGCATAGCTTTCGCGGCGACCGTTGCCGGTGGGCGAAACGCCCATCAGCCGCGCATTCAGCCGGTCCTGCATATAGCCCTTCAGAATGCCGTCCTCGATCAGCACGGTTTCCTGAGTCGGCGTGCCTTCATCGTCGATGGAAAGCGAACCGCGCCGCGCGGTGATGCTGCCATCGTCAACCACGGTAACGCCGGGAGCGCCAACCCGCTCGCCAATGCGCCCGGAAAAGGCCGAAGTGCCCTTGCGGTTGAAATCGCCTTCCAGACCGTGGCCGACCGCTTCGTGCAGCAGCACGCCGGGCCAGCCGGGGCCAAGCAGCACGGTCATTTCACCGGCAGGGGCAGGCACGCTGTCCAGGTTGACTAGCGCCTGGGCCAGTGCCGTGTCGATCGCGCGGTTCCAGGTTTCCGGCTGGAACAGGTCATCATAAAGCCGCCGCCCGCCCATGCCGAACGAACCGGTTTCCCGCCGCCCGTTCTGTTCGGCCACGATGGACACATTCAGCCGCACCAGCGGGCGGATGTCGCCAGCGACAAAGCCATCGGCGCGGACGATTTCGACCACCGACCAGCTGGCAGCAAGGCTGGCCGAAACCTGCACCACGCGTGGATCGCGGGCACGGGCGGCAGCGTCGATCATTTCCAGCAGGCGGACCTTTTCGGCAAAGGCAATCCCGTCGAGCGGCGAGGCATCCGTATAGAGATGGCGATTGTTCTGGCGCGGCGGCGGCGCGGGCTGGCCCTTGGCCGGATCGAGCAGTTGCAGGGTCTGCCCGGCGCGGCGAATCGCCTCTTCGCTGATCTCGTTGGCGTGGGCAAAGCCGGTCATCTCGCCAGAGACGCCGCGCAGGCCGAACCCGGCATCGCGCGAATAGTCGGCAGTTTTCAGCCGGCCATCGTCGAAAGCGAAAGTCTCGCTGGCGATGAATTGCATGTAGAGTTCGCCATCGTCGCAGCGTGACAGGGCCTCAGCCGTCAGGGCCTGGGCGCGCGCCGGATCAAGTTGGCGATAGAGCAGCGAACGGGGATCGGTAGGGTTCATACCCACCGATATAGGACGTTCAGTTGCTGGCGCCAGAGGCGATGTCAGCCGGTCCGCCCTTCAGCACGAAACGCTTGTCGCAATAGCCGCAATCGACATAGCCAGTCTCGTCGATTTCCAGATAGACGCGCGGGTGGCCAAGCGCCGCGCCGCCCCGGATTCCGGTGGCGCCATCGCAGGAAACGCGGGTGGTGGTGACGGTGACGGTTTCGGGCGGGTTGGTCATGGAAGACGCCACTAGCAAAACGCAGCGTCCATTTCCAGCCTACTGGTACTGGACCGTGATCGGAAATGTCCCGCTATACTGGCCCGACTTTTGCCCGGCGGCGACATTAAGGCGGCCGCCCAGCCGGAAAGTGAACAGCCCGCTGTTCGAATTGATCTGGTAGCGTGGGGCCGTACCCAGACCATTGCCATTGCCGTTACCATTGCTGCCCAGGAACGCCAGGTCCGGAGATGCCCCCAGCGTAATCGTATCGGCCACCATGGTCGCGCCCGCCGGTCCGGCAAGGCTGACCGAACTGGGGATCTGGATTCGCACCGTCAGTCGCCGCGCACCCTGACCTGAAAACTGGCCAAAGCCGCAGCCCCCGGCAGAGCGCACGCCGCCACTGGCAGTGCAGGCGCCCGTATCGGCATTGACGGTAATGGTCCCGGCCGTGTTGCTGGCCGCAATCCGGCCAAAGCGCAGGTCTTCAACCTTTACCAATCCCAGCGGCTCGACAATCACTGCCGTGGCCGTGCCCGTGGCAGTCTGCGCCACCGAAGGTCCGGCTGCGCTCAGCAAGGCGAGTGCCAGTGCGACACGGGGGGCTCGACCCGTGCGGTGCACAGCCGATGGCGACAAGAAAACAAACCGGGCCATGCATCCCACCCTAGACAACTTCTGGTAAACGGCCTTTGCAGGACGATGGTTAAGATGGCGTTATGAAGCAGCGGCCATCGCAAATCCTGCTTTACGGGGGGATTGGCCTGCCGCTAAGCCATGCAACATGGAAATGCCCGCCGCCATTCGCATCCGCGACCTGCAAAAGGTCTATGCCCCCGCCGGTTCTGCTCCGGCCAAGCACGCGCTGAAGGGGGTCAGCTTCGACGTGCCGCAGGGGCAGATTTTCGGCCTGCTCGGACCCAACGGCGCGGGCAAATCAACCTTGATCAACATCCTTGCCGGGCTGGTAATGAAGACTGGCGGCAATGCCGAAATCTGGGGTTTCGACATTGATGCCGACAGCCGCAATGCCAAGCGTTCGATCGGGATCGTGCCGCAGGAAATCGTCTTCGACCCGTTCTTCACCCCGTTTGAAGTGCTGGAAAATCAGGCCGGCTTCTATGGCGTGCCCAAATCGGCGCGGCGCAGCATGGAACTGCTCAGCCAGGTTCATCTGGCCGACAAGCACAATGCCTATGCCCGCACCCTGTCAGGCGGGATGAAGCGCCGCCTGCTGATCGCCAAGGCGCTGGTCCATATGCCGCCCGTGATCGTGCTGGACGAACCGACCGCCGGCGTGGACGTGGAACTGCGCCGCCAGCTGTGGGATCTGGTCAGCGAACTGAATGCCGGGGGCGTGACCGTGGTCCTGACCACGCACTATCTGGAAGAAGCCGAAGAGCTGTGTGACCGGATCGCGATCATCAACCACGGCCAGTTGATCGCCAACAAGCCGACCAGGGAACTGATCGCCATGGGCCGGGAAAAGGTCGTGGTGGTCACGCTGGACAAGGAAATCACCGAGTGCCCGGCGCACCCCGCCTTCCACAAGTGTGAAAAGGTGGGCGATCAGGTGCTGGAGATCACGTACGACATGGACCGCGTCAATGCGGGCGAAGTGCTGGGACTGGTCCAGGGCATGGGCTTTGGCATCGTCGACGTGACCACGCGAGAGGCTGATCTGGAAGACGTCTTCGTCAGCCTGACCAGTTCGGCTGAGGCGGCGTGACGCACGATGTCATCATCGTCGGCTCGGGCGCGGCAGGGCTGACTGCCGCACTGGCCCTGGCCGACCGGCTGAAAGTGCTGGTCCTGGCCAAGGGCGATCTGACCGGCGGCTCGACTGCCTGGGCGCAGGGCGGGATCGCCGCCGTGCTGGACGTTGGTGACACCTTCGAAAACCACATCAACGATACCATGATCGCCGGGTCCGGGCTGAACCGGCGCGAGACGGTGGAATTCGTGATCGAGCGCGCGCCCCACGCGATCCAGCGGCTGGTCGATCTGGGCGTCCCCTTCAATACCGAGGGTGAGCGCCTGCACCTGACGCGCGAGGGCGGCCATTCCCACCGCCGTATCGTCCACGTTGCCGATGCAACTGGCTGGGCCGTGCAATCGGCCCTGCTGAAGGCAGCGGAAGACCATCCCAACATCACCCTGCTGTCAGGCCGCGCCTGCATCGACCTGATCACGGGCCGCCATGAAGAGCGCTATTCCGGCTCGGGCCGCGTCTGGGGGGTCTATGCCCTCAACGAACAGACCGGCACGGTCGAGGCGCATACCGCCCGCGCGACCATTCTGGCGACGGGCGGTGCGGGCCGCGTCTATCAGTTCAGCACCGCTCCGCGCGGCGCAACCGGCGACGGTATAGCCATGGCCTGGCGCGCCGGGGCGCGGGTCGGCAACATGGAAATGATGCAGTTCCATCCGACCTGCCTCTACAACCTCGACGTCAAGAACTTCCTGATTACCGAGGCCGTGCGCGGCGAAGGCGGCAGGCTGCTCAACCCGCGGACCGGGCATCGCTATATGCCCGACTATGACCCGCGCGAGGAACTGGCTCCGCGCGATATCGTCGCCCGTGCCAATGACAGCGAGATCAAACGCGACGGTCTGGACTATGTCCATCTCGACATCAGCCATCAGCCGCCCGAATTCGTGCGGGAGCATTTCCCGAACATCTACGAAAAGCTGCTCGGCCTGGGCATCGACATGACCAAACAGCCGATCCCGGTCGTTCCCGCCCAGCATTATACCTGCGGCGGCGTGCTGATCGATCTGGCTGGCCGAACCGACCTGCCCGGGCTTTATGCGGCGGGCGAATGCACCGAAAGCGGCCTGCACGGGGCGAACCGCCTGGCCTCCAACTCGCTGCTCGAATGCTTCGTCTTTGGCGAAGCGGCAGCCGCCGATATCCTCGCCCGCTGGGACAGCTTTGACGCGCCCCCGCCGATCCGCGCCTGGGACGAAAGCCGGGTAACCGATTCGGACGAGGAAGTGATCATCAAGCAGAACTGGACCGAGATCCGGCGCTTCATGTGGAACTACGTGGGGATCGTGCGGACCACCAAGCGGCTGGAACGCGCGGCGCACCGGATCAAACTGCTCAGCGAGGAAGTGGAAGATTACTACGGCCACTTCCGCGTCTCGACCGATCTGATCGAACTGCGCAACCTGTTGCAATGCGCCGACCTGATCGTGCGTTCGGCCCTGACCCGCAAGGAAAGCCGGGGCCTGCACTATACGCTGGACTATCCGGAGATGTTGCCAGAAGCCCGCGACACGGTGCTGGTGCCCTGAACGGACAGGTCTGGAAGATTCGCGGTCGAGGCGGAAAAGCGGCTCTGGCTAAAAGCCCCAGCCCAGCATCCGGCCAATGGCGATCAGCAGCATCGCGCCGACGATCGAACCCAGGCACCCCGCCCGGCTGAACCCTTCGCGCACGCCCTCGCCCGTGCTCCAGCTGCTGAACAGGCCGACCACCAGCGCGCCGCCCACGCCCAGCAGGCTGGTCATGAGCCAGCCCATCTCGACCGTGCCGGGATAGAACCACCGCGCCAGCGCGCCAATCACAAGCCCGGAAATGAGCGCACTGATCAGGTTGAACATGGCAGGTCTTTCTCCCCTGGTTATAGTCTCCAGATAGGCCCTGTGCCGGGCGACGCAAGGGTCAAGGCGGTTGCGCGCCACGCCCGGTCTGCGCAACAAGATTTCCGGCTCCGATTCTAACCTTGTCAACGCTCCGGGAGGCCGTTTGCCCGGACAAATTTTTTTTCATTTTCGATTTTGAGTCTTGCGCTTTGGGCGAGTGACGGATTTCTCGCGCGTCGCTGCCAGCCCGCTCTACTTAAGTGCCGCAACTATCCCCAGTGGACTGGCGATCAGGGGATTTACCCACTTGCGCCCGAATCAGGATCAGGCACTATAGGTAGTGGTCCGATACTTGGGGGGACCTACTAGACCTAGATTCAATACACAGCGCGCGATTCCGCGCAGCAGTGAAGGATTCGGGGTCTGGATGGTTCAAGGGATCAGGGCTCTGGGGACGAAACCGGGATAAGTTTTTCTCGTTTCGTTCCACTCGTTCGAGTAGGATTGGCAAGCGCCGCCCGATTCGAACGAAAGTGGAACATCGGGGCGGGGCATTTCCCCTGCCAGCGACAGGATTGACAGGGGCAAGACGTGGATTTCAGGAACGGAGACGAGCCGAGCATGGCCGAAGTAGAAGCAGCTCTGGCAGAAGGCGCCCCATCGGGTGAGGCGAAGAGCGACGCCGGTAGCGAAGCTCTGGTGGAAAAGCTGGGCGCCGAGGCGCTGGTCGGCGCGCTGGCCGCTGCGGTAAAGCCGGCAAGCGACACCAAGGCGATCCATGACCGCCGTTTTGAAATTGTCGTCGATCATGATCGCGATGCCCTGCTGACCGATTTCGGCAAGGACACGCTGGACGACCGCTACCTGCTGCCGGGTGAGCGTTATCAGGACCTGTTTGCCCGCGTCGCCGCAGCCTATGCCGACGATCAGGACCACGCCCAGCGCCTTTATGACTACATCAGCCGCCTGTGGTTCATGCCGGCTACCCCGGTCCTGTCGAACGGCGGCACCAATCGCGGCCTGCCGATCTCGTGCTACCTCAATTCGGTGGCCGACAGCCTGGAAGGCATCGTCAACACCTGGAACGAAAACGTCTGGCTCGCCTCGCGCGGCGGCGGCATCGGCACTTACTGGGGCAACGTGCGCGGGATTGGCGAGCCGGTTGGCCTGAACGGCAAGACCAGCGGGATCATCCCCTTCGTCCGCGTGATGGACAGCCTGACCCTGGCGATTTCGCAAGGCTCGCTGCGGCGCGGTTCGGCCGCCTGCTATCTCGACGTGTCGCACCCGGAAATCGAGGAGTTCCTCGAAATCCGGAAACCCTCGGGCGATTTCAACCGCAAGGCGCTCAACCTGCACCACGGCGTGCTGCTGACCGACGAATTCATGGAAGCGGTGCGCGACGGCGCCGAATTCAACCTGCGCAGCCCCAAGGACGGATCGGTGCGCGGCACGGTCAATGCCCGCGCGCTGTTCCAGAAGCTGGTCGAAAACCGGCTGGCCACGGGCGAACCTTACATCGTCTTCTCGGACACGGTGAACCGGATGATGCCCAAGCATCACCGCGACCTCGGGCTCAAGGTCTCGACCTCGAACCTGTGCTCGGAAATCACCCTGCCCACGGGCCGCGACCACCTCGGCAACGATCGCACCGCGGTGTGCTGCCTGTCCTCGCTCAACCTCGAAACCTGGGACGAGTGGAACAAGGACAAGCTGTTCATCGAAGATGTGCTGCGCTTCCTCGACAACGTCCTGCAGGACTATATCGACCGCGCGCCGGACGAGATGGCCCGCGCCAAGTATTCCGCCGCGCGCGAACGCTCGGTCGGGATGGGCGTGATGGGCTTCCACTCCTACCTGCAGCAAAAGGGCATCGCCTTTGAAAGCGCGATGGCCAAGGCGATCAACCTCAAGATGTTCAAGCACGTCGCCGCCAAGGCGGACGAGGCGTCGATCCTGCTCGCGCAGGAACGCGGCGCCTGCCCCGATGCGGCGGACATGGGCGTGATGCAGCGCTTTTCGTGCAAGATGGCGATCGCGCCGACCGCGTCGATCAGCATCATCTGCGGCGGCACCAGCGCCTGCATCGAACCGATCCCGGCCAACATCTACACCCACAAGACCCTGTCGGGCAGCTTCGTGGTGCAGAACCCCTATCTCAAGGCGCTGCTCGCTTCGAAGAGCAAGGATTCCACCGCCGTGTGGAACTCGATCCTTGAACATGGCGGCTCGGTCCAGCACCTCGATTTCCTCTCGCCCGAGGAAAAGGACGTCTACAAGACCAGCTTCGAAATCGACCAGCGCTGGCTGCTCGAATTCGCGGCAGACCGTACACCCTATATCGACCAGGCCCAGTCGCTGAACCTCTACATCCCGGCTGACGTGGACAAGTGGGACCTGATGATGCTGCACTTTCAGGCATGGGAGCGCGGGATCAAGAGCCTGTATTACCTGCGCTCGAAGTCGGTTCAGCGCGCCGGGTTCGCCGGAGGGGTGGAAGCGGACAATACCGCCGACGCGCCAAAGTTCGAACTGGCCGCGCAGCAGACCGATTACGAGGAATGCCTGGCCTGCCAGTAGGAAGACAGGATTCCGCGGAGCGGCCATTACGGCAGCGCCGCACCAAATATATCAATTGCTTGATTTTCAGGAGCAATCCGCATGTCTCTTCTCGAAGCCCGCAAGACCTACAAGCCGTTCGAGTATCCGTGGGCCTATGAGTTCTGGAAGCGCCAGCAGCAGGTCCATTGGATGCCCGAGGAAGTTCCGCTGGGCGAGGACTGCCGCGACTGGGCGCAAAAGCTTTCCGAGCATGAAAAGAACCTGCTGACGCAGATCTTCCGCTTCTTCACCCAGGCCGACGTCGAGGTGCAGAACTGCTATCACGAACACTATGGCCGCGTGTTCAAGCCGACCGAAGTGAAGATGATGCTCTCGGCCTTCTCCAACATGGAGACGGTCCACATCGCCGCCTATTCGCACCTGCTTGATACCATCGGCATGCCGGAAACCGAATATTCGGCCTTCCTCGAATATCAGGAAATGGCCGACAAGTGCAGCTACATGCACACCTTCGGGGTCGATACTGACGAGGACATCGCCCGCACGCTCGCCATGTTCGGCGGCTTTACCGAAGGCATGCAGCTGTTCGCCAGCTTTGCCATGCTGATGAACTTCCCGCGCTTCAACAAGATGAAGGGCATGGGCCAGATCGTATCGTGGTCGGTCCGCGACGAAAGCCTCCACTGCGAAGGCATCACCCGCCTGTTCCACGCCTTCTGCGCGGAACGGCAGTGCCTGACCAAGGCGGTCAAGGAAGACATCATCGACTGCTGCCAGAAGACGGTCCGCCTGGAAGACGCCTTCATCGACCTGGCCTTTGAAATGGGTCCGGTGCCGGGCATGACCGCCAAGGAAATCAAGCGCTACATCCGCTACATCGCGGACTGGCGCCTGAGCCAGCTGGGCCTGCCGGCGATCTACATGATCGAAGACCACCCGCTGCCGTGGCTCGCGCCGCTGCTCAACGGGGTGGAGCACGCCAACTTCTTCGAAACCCGCGCGACCGAATATTCGAAGGCCGCGACCAAGGGCAACTGGAACGACGTGTGGTCCAGCTTCGACGCGCGCCAGAAGGCCAAGACCGAAATCAACGCCGCCAACGAAGCCGGCGATGACGTGGCCGAACCCGGCCTGTTCGGCCTCAGCGCTGCTGAATAAACGGAACTTTCAGCTTTTACTGATCTAGGTCAGGGGATGCCCTTTCCCCTGACCTACATTCCCCTGGCACTGATCGCGGTCAATCTGGCCACCTTTGTCATGTTCCACATCGACAAGTCGCTGGCGCGCAGCGGTGGCTGGCGGATTCGCGAATCCACCTTGCTGTGGCTGGCCTTCCTTGGCGGCACCCCCGGTGCCTATGCCGCGCGCAGCCTGTTTCGGCACAAGACCCGCAAGCAGCCGTTCTCGAACCACCTCTATGCAATTGCCACGCTTCAGACTGTCGGAATTGGCGGCTGGATCGGGTGGCAATGGACGGGATGACAGGTCCCGCTTGCAAGGTCGGTTTTCGCCCCGCATGATTGGCGCACAATCAATAACGGAGAGGAACCGGAATGAGCGCCTACATCGTCTTTATCAAGGAACGTGAGCACGACAGCGCCGCCATGGCCGAATATGCGGGCAAGGCCGGGCAATCGATGGCTGGCCATACGGCCAAGCCGCTGGCCTATTACGGCGCAATCGAGACGCTGGAAGGACCGGAAGCAGCGGGCTGCGTGATCGTCGAATTCCCGGACATGGATGCGGCGCGCGCGTGGTATAAATCCCCCGCCTATCAGGAAGCCCGCAAGTCCCGCTTTCAGGGCGCAGACTACCGGGTGCTGATTACCGCCGGCATGTAATCCGGCCGGTTCGGCCCCGGCCTAGCCAATCGCAGCCGCAATCGCCGCGACAATTCGGCGCGCAGCCCTGCCATCGCCGTATGGGCTGCGCGCCAGTGCCATGGCCTGATAGGCAGCCGCATCGTCAAGCAGGCGCGTGACTTCCGCCACGATCCGGTCCGGGTCGGTGCCAACCAGCCGCGTCGAAACCGCCGCAACACCTTCGGGCCGCTCGGTCGTCTCACGCAGGACCAGCACCGGTTTGCCGAAAACGGGCGCCTCTTCCTGCACCCCGCCACTATCGGTCAGCACCAGATCGGCCAGCGTCAGCAGATGGACGAAGTGCGGATAGTCAAGCGGCGGGAGTAGCGCGACATTGTTCACCCCGTCCAGCGCCGCCTGCATGACCGTGCGCACGGCAGGATTGGGATGGACCGGGAAAATCACCGCAACATCCGGGCGCGCCGCGATCCGGCGTACGGCACTGGCAATCCGCACCAGCGCGCCATCAAGGTTTTCGCGTCGGTGGCAGGTGACGGCAATGATCCGGCGCGCGCCCTCTTCCGGCCAGGGGTGATAGAGCTGGCCAGAACGCAGCCCCGCCTCGACATGATCGACCGGAATGCGGCGGTAATAGGCGGCAAGCGCGCCAGCCATGGCCGTGGCCGTGTCGCCCTGCACCATGACCCGCGCCGGTTGTTCGCGGTCCATCACCTGCCCCAATTCGGTGAGCAGCGCCGCAGTCAGCCCGTCAAGGCTTTGCCCCGGTCGCATAAGGTCCAGATCGTGGTCTGGCACCAGCCCGGCAAGCTGCAAGACCTGATCCAGCATTTCGCGGTGCTGACCCGAAGTGCAAACCACCGGCAAGAAACGCGGATCGACGCGCAGGGCGGCGACAACCGGAAACAGCTTGATCGCCTCGGGTCTTGTCCCGAATATGATCAAGAGCTTTTGCCGGCTCGCCGTATTTATCATGTCGAATAGGCCGTGCTAATCTGCAGAGGTCCGTGATGGATGGTGCGCATATACAACTATCCATCTAAAAAGACTGGAGAATTTTCCAATGCGCGTTCTGGTTACCGGCGTGGCCGGCTTCATCGGCTCAGCCCTGGCCCTGCGCCTGCTGGAACGCGGCGTTCAGGTGATCGGGATCGACAACCTGAACGACTACTATCAGGTCTCGCTGAAGCAGGACCGGCTGAAGCGGATCAGGGTAGCGGGCGGCAACCGCTTTGCCTTTCACCAGCTCGACTTTGCCGACATGGCCGCGCTGGACGGCGCGCTGCAGGGGCAGGAGTTCGACCGGATTGCCCATCTCGGCGCGCAGGCCGGGGTGCGCTACAGCCTGGAAAACCCGCAGGCCTATGTCAGTTCAAACCTGGCCGGGCACGTCAACCTGCTGGAGATCGCGCGTCACCGGCAGGTCGAACATATGGTCTATGCTAGTTCCTCCTCAGTCTATGGTGGCAATACCAAGCTGCCCTTTTCGGTTGAGGACCGGGTCGATCACCCCGTCTCGCTCTATGCCGCGACCAAGCGCGCGGACGAATTGATGAGCGAAACCTACGCCCACCTGTTCCGCCTGCCGCTTACGGGCCTGCGCTTCTTCACGGTCTATGGCCCGTGGGGACGGCCCGACATGATGATGTGGATCTTCACCAAGGCGATCCTCGCCGGACAGCCAATCCCGGTGTTCAACCATGGCGAGATGCAGCGCGACTTCACCTATATCGACGACATCATTTCCGGCGTGGTGGCCTGTCTGGACAGCCCCCCGGCAGACGATGGCGCGGAAAAGGCTGGCGGCAGCGTGAAACCGCACGCGCTCTACAACATCGGCAACAACCGTAGCGAACGTCTGATGAAGGTCGTCGAACTGCTGGAAGAGGCTTGCGGCCGCAAGGCCGTGATCGATTTCCAGCCGATGCAGCCCGGCGATGTTCCCGCGACCTATGCCAATATCGACGCGATCCGGAACGACCTGGGCTATGCCCCGACCACCTCCATTGACGTCGGTGTCCCGGGCTTTGTGCGCTGGTACCGGGACTATCACGGGGTCTAAGCCTGCACCTCGGCATGCGAGGAGCGGAGCGACGAAGCAATCCAGATGGAAGCGTAAACCGCCCTCGATTGCCGCGCTTCGCTCGCAATGACGCCCCGCAGTGGCCCATCGCTGATTTTCTCTACAACATCCGTTCGGCCCGACCTTGTCGAAGGCGTCCGGCTTGGGCAATCAATCACGCCATGGCGATTCTTTCAGACAAGTGGATCCGTAACGAGGCCCGGCACACCGGGATGATCGAGCCCTTCGTAGAGCATCAGAAGCGCGAGGGCTGCATCTCTTACGGCCTCTCGTCCTATGGCTATGACGCGCGGGTCGCGGATGAGTTCAAGATCTTTACCAATGTCCATTCGGCAGTGGTCGATCCCAAGAACTTTGACGACAACAGCTTTGTCGACGTGAAGACCGACGTCTGCATCATTCCGCCCAATTCCTTCGTGCTGGCCCGGACAGTCGAATATTTCCGCATCCCGCGCGACGTGCTGGTGATCTGCCTGGGCAAGAGCACCT
>CAZLPK010000019.1:0-33311 GCA_964561375.1 uncultured Novosphingobium sp. | reverse complement strand
CGCTGACCACGCGCAGAGAATCAGAAAGCGACTGCAAATGCAACTGTAGTACTAACTGGCAGGCGATCCCCGCTTTCGCGGGGATGACGGTCACACCCCGCTCATCCGAAGCGGATCTTTTACCGTTAATGCGCAGCCTTGCCGCGCGCCTTCTGCAAAGCGTGCACGACCAGCGCCACAATCGCGCCCAGCACCACGCCCAGAATGGCAGAGGCCACGGCATAGGACAGCCAGCCCAGCACGCCGCCCAGCGCCCCGGTGTTAGCCTCCACCGCGTGCTGCACCGCATGGGCCAGGTCCGACGGGCCATGGACACCCAGTTCGTGCAGGCCGTGAATGATAATTCCGCCGCCAACCCACAGCATCGCCGCGGTGCCCACAACGGACAGCAGGGCCAGCAGATACGGCATCGCGTGCAGCAGGCCCGCGCCCAGCTTCTTTTCAAAGGCCGTCTCGCGAGTGCGGACAAGGTGCAGGCCGATGTCGTCCATCTTCACGATCAGCGCGACCGCGCCGTAAACCGCGACGGTAATGACGATACCGACCACGGCAAGGATGATCGCCCGGCTCAGCAGCGGCTCATTCGCCACTTCGGCCAGGGCAATCGCCATGATTTCGGCGGAAAGAATAAGGTCGGTGCGGATCGCGCCGCTGGTACGTTCCTTTTCGAAGGTCTCCGTATCGGTAATGACATCTTCCAGCGTTTCGCCGTGCTTTTCACCGCCCAGCTTTTCCAGCAGCTTTTCCGCGCCTTCAAAGCAGAGGAACAGGCCGCCCGCCATCAGCAGCGGGGTTACGGCCCACGGCAGGAACTGGCTGAGGATCAGCGCGGCGGGCAGAAGGATCAGCAGCTTGTTCTTGAGGCTGCCAATCGCGATCTTGCGGATGATCGGCAGTTCACGATCCGGCGTGAATTCGGTGACGTAGGACGGAGTAACCGCCGCATCGTCAATCACAACACCCGCCGCCTTCGAACCGGCCTTGGCTGCCGCAACGCCGACATCGTCGATAGTGGCCGCCGCCGCTTTGGCGATGACCGAGATGTCGTCAAACAGGGCGACTAGGCCAGTGGGCATGGATCGGGAACTCCTGAGGGGGACTTCCCGATCCTGTGCGGCACTTGGCCCGGTTATTCAAGTGCGCTTAGTGTTGTTCAAGTGCCCTTAGCGCAGCAATTTTTCGAGCATGATCAGCGTGGCATCGCCTTCCACGCCATGCGGGGTAAAGCCCTTCTCGCGCTCCAGCTCGATCGCGGCGTGGTTCTCGCGGTCTTCCAGCGAGATCACCCGGCGCAGGCCGCGCTCACGCCCGGCAGCGGCCAGCACGTCCAGCAGCGCCCAGCCCACGCCCTTGCCGCGCCAGTTCTTGCATACAGATACGGCGATCTCGCCCGTATCCATCGCCTTGTCGCAGGCAAGGAGAGCGTGACCGACCACGCCGCCCGCATCGTCAAAGGCAATGAAGCTTTCCGTGACATCGTGATCAACGTCGACCATCGGGGCGAGCTGCTCATGCGTCAGATGCTTGTGCGCAGTAAGGAAGCGGAAACGGCGGTCCTCGTCGCTCACGCGGTCAAAGAATTCCGCCAGCAGCGCCTCGTCCCCCGGGGTTACCGGACGGACCGAAATCGTCTTGCCCGAACGGGTCGGAATTTGCTGAACCTGGGGAGCATTGTTATCGGCGCTCATCACGGCCTCCTTGTTGCGTTGCGGCATTTGTTAGCACTTGCAGCATTAAGGTCATTGACCTTGCGCAAATACCTAGACCAAGGTTGCACCGCTTGCACCCCTTTTTCTCTTGCAATCCGTCGCAGACTGGCTAAGGCCCGCCGCTTCACCGGCTTGTGCCGTGGATAACTCAAGAAAGCCGGAGGGGCCCCGCAATCCCGCGGACAAGCCAGCGATCGGTTAGAATGATGGAAGGAAGCTGCCGTGGCTCTTTATGAGCACGTGTTCCTGGCTCGCCAGGACCTCAGCCAAGCGCAGGTAGATGCGCTTGCTGCCGCCGCCACCGAGATCGTTGAAGCAGGACAGGGCAAGGTCACCAAGACCGAGACCTGGGGCCTCAAGAATCTCGCTTACAAGATCAAGCGCAACCGCAAGGCTCACTTCGTGATGCTCAACATCGAAGCCCCCGCTGGCGTCGTTGCCGAGCTGGAGCGCCAGACCGCGATCAACGAAGACGTGATCCGCTGGCTGACCGTGCGCGTTGACGAGCATGAAACCGGCCCGTCGGTGCAGATGCGCAAGCAGGACCGCGAGCGCGCCAAGCGCCGCGAACGCGAGGAGTTCTAAGCAATGGCCCGCGCATTTTTCCGCCGCCGCAAGTCCTGCCCGTTCTCGGGCAAGAATGCACCGAAGATCGACTACAAGGATACGCGTCTGCTGCAGGGCTATATGTCCGAACGCGGCAAGATCGTGCCTTCGCGCATCACCGCCGTTTCCGCCAAGAAGCAGCGCGAGCTGAGCCAGGCGATCAAGCGCGCCCGTCACCTGGGCCTGCTGCCCTACCTCGTGAAGTAAGGGGAGAAGTCAGATGGAAATCATCCTCCTCGAACGTATCGAGAAGCTGGGCACGATCGGCGATGTCGTAACCGTCAAGGACGGCTACGCTCGCAACTACCTGCTGCCCAACAAGAAGGCGCTGCGCGCCAACGAAGCCAACCGCAAGGTCTTTGAAGCCAACCGCTCCAAGATCGAAGCCGACAACGCGGCTCGCCGCGGTGAAGCCGAAGTCCACGCGAAGGACGTCGAAGGCAAGTCGGTTGTGCTGATCCGCGCTTCGTCGAACGCTGGCCAGCTGTACGGTTCGGTCTCGGTTCGCGACATCGTGGACGCGCTGAATGCTGAAGGCGCCAACCTGTCCAAGTCGATGATCGTGCTGGAACGCCCGATCAAGACCATTGGCGTGTTCGACGTGAAGGTTGCCCTGCACCCTGAAGTCGCCGTTACCGTCAAGGTCAACGTGGCCCGCTCGCCGGACGAAGCCGAACAGCAGGCTGCCGGCGTCGACGTCATCGCTGCCATGTTCGAAGACGACGCTGCAGAGGCTGCTGCCGCTGCAGGCGAATTCGAAGCTGGCAACGGCGAAGAAGTCGAAGCAGAAGCCCCGGCTGGCGAAGCTTCGGAAGAAGCCTAAGGCCAAGGCTTTCGCCACACGCGAAACGGATCGGGGGCGCTTCGGCGCCCCCTTTTCGTTGGTTGCAATTGAAATGTAATGATACCGCGGGTATATGCTCGCGATGGAAAAAACAGAAAAGGTCATCGCGGAATTGGTCCGCGTTTACGAAACCGCCGTCTCCACCCTGCGAAGCGACATCGCGAAATTTGCAGCTGACGGCACTCTCCCCCCCGCTTCACGCCGCATGGAAAAAAGCTGGTGCTACCCGGAACTTCGGGTTCACTATCGCGGCGTCGAAACCCGGCCCGATTACAAGCGCTCGTTCGGCAGGCTGTCGCATCCCGGCACCTATGCCACCACGATCACCCGCCCCGCCCTGTTCGCCGACTACCTGGCAGAACAGCTGAACCTGCTGGCCGACGACTACGAAATCGAAGTTGAAGTGGTCCGTTCAAATCAGGAAATTCCGTTTCCCTATGTGATCGACGCCAGCTCTGGCCTGGCCGGCATCAGCCCGCAGCAACTGGCGCGCCACTTTCCGACGACCGAACTCGCTCTGATTGGAGATGAGCTGTCTGACGGGATCGAAATCGACAGCAGCGAGGATACCGTCCCGCTATCGCTGTTCGACGGACTGCGCACCGATTTCAGCCTGGCCCGCCTGGCGCACTATACCGGCACCCGGATCGAGGATTTCCAGCGCTACATCCTGTTCACCAACTATCACCGCTATGTCGACGAATTCGTCGACTGGGCGGGACAGCAGTTGGGCCATGATGGCTATGTCGCGCTGACCGGCGCAGGCGGCCTGCATCTGGACGCGGCCACTGCCAATGCGCGCGAACGACTGTCCGACACTGCGTGGCGCCGTCACCAGATGCCGGCCTATCACCTGGTACGCGAGGACAAGACCGGAATCACCCTGGTCAACATCGGCGTCGGCCCGTCCAATGCCAAAACGATCTGCGACCACCTTGCCGTGCTGCGCCCCGAGGCCTGGCTGATGATCGGCCACTGCGGCGGCCTGCGGGATACGCAGCGGATCGGCGACTACGTGCTGGCCCACGCCTATCTGCGCGACGATCATGTGCTGGACTGTGTCCTGCCCCCGGAAATCCCCATTCCGGCCATTGCAGAAGTCCAGATCGCTCTGGCCCAGGCAGCAGAGCGGGTAAGCGGCGATAGCGGTGCAGACCTGAAAAAGCGGATGCGCACCGGCACCGTCGCCACGACCGACGACCGCAACTGGGAACTGCGCTACACGCAGTCGGCCCGCCGCCTCTCCCTCAGCCGCGCCATCGGGATCGACATGGAAAGCGCGACGATTGCGGCGCAGGGTTACCGCTTCCGCGTCCCCTATGGCACGCTGCTCTGCGTCTCGGACAAGCCGCTGCATGGCGAGATCAAGCTGCCCGGACAGGCCAACCGCTTCTATGAGGAAGCGATCGGCGCTCACCTGAAGATCGGGACCACCGCCTGCGACTTGCTCCGTGCGGAAGGGGACCGGCTCCATTCCCGCAAGCTGCGCGCCTTCCACGAGCCGCCGTTCCGGTAAGCGGCGCGGGCAGGCTCAGCCTGGGCGGGTGCGAACCTCCCTGGATTGCTTCGCTTCGCTCGCAATGACGAAACTGGGTTTTGCTCCCTCGTCATTGCGAGGAGCGCAGCAATCCAGTGGCAGAACGCAGGATTCCATAAGCGCCGACTCCGTCGTCCCCGGCTCGACCGGGGACCGCTGGCCAGCCTACGCGGCACACGATCCCCGCTTTCGCGGGGATGACGGTCTATTGAACGAGAAAATCCCGGATCGCCCGGCCCAGATCGGGCTTGGTAACGCAGCTCATGTGGGTGCCGGGGATCACCAGATGGGTCGCATCCGGCAACGCCTCGGTCAGCGCGGCGGGATCGCCATTGTCGCGATCCTCGTCCCCACAGACCACGCCGGTCGGCATGGTAATCGCCGCCAGAGCATCCGGTGACGTATCCGCGAAGGTGCCAAGCAGGTGGCGCACGGCCACGCGGTCCACCTTCATGCTCTTCATGAACTGGACGGCGAAATAGGCCGGATCGCCATGCTTCACCGTTTCGAAACGGTCGATGGCATCGGTGAAGAATTCCTGCCGCCCGGTCCATCCAGCCAGCCCCTGCAAGCCCATGCCGCCCAGCACCAGCCGCTGCGGCTTTACCCCGCAGCCGACCACCGCCCGCACCGAAGTGCGCGAACCGAGCGAAAAGCCGCACAGGTCAAAGTCAGTCAGGCCAAGGTGCGCCACCAGCGCGACCAGATCGAGCGCCAGCACGTCCGCCGGATAGGCCGCTGCATCATGCGGCGCTGCGCTTTGCCCATGGGCGCGCAGGTCCGGCATCAGGCATTCGAACCCGGCCTCGGCCAGCAGTGCCGCATGGCCCCACTTGATCCAGTTCATCTCAGCCGTGGAGAACAGGCCGTGGAGCAGGATCAGCGGGCGCCCCTGCCCCAGCCGTTGCAACGCCAGCTGCGCGCCGCCATGGCCGGGATAGAACTCGGTGGTTACCTGCATGCGATATTCCTCATCCAATCCTGCCCCCAATCGTCATTGCGAGGAGCGAAGCGACGAAGCAATCCAGCGCCTACAGACCGCCATGGATTGCTTCGCTCCGCTCGCAATGACGAGTAACAGGGCGGGCTCAGCCCTTCTTCAGATGCCGCCGCCCCAGCAGTTCAGCAATCTGGACCGCGTTGAGCGCCGCGCCCTTGCGCAGGTTGTCGGACACGCACCACAGCGACAGGCCATTTTCGACCGTCGAGTCTTCACGCACGCGGCTGACGAAGGTCGCGCCATCGCCGACACATTCGACCGGGGTGACGTAGCCGCCATCCTCGCGCTTATCGACCAGCATCACGCCGGGCGCCTCGCGCAGGATTTCCTGGGCCTGCTCGGCACTGATCTCGTTTTCGAATTCCAGGTTGATCGCCTCGGAATGACCAACGAAGACCGGCACGCGCACGCAGGTGGCAGTCACCTTTATCTTCGGATCGATGATCTTCTTGGTTTCGACCACCATCTTCCATTCTTCCTTGGTCGAACCATCATCCAGGAAGCTGTCGATGTGCGGGATCACGTTAAAGGCGATCTGCTTGGTGAACTTCACCGGTTCGCTGCTGTCGCCAACAAAGATGTTGCGGCTCTGCTCGAACAGTTCGTCCATGCCCTGCTTGCCCGCGCCGGAAACCGACTGGTAGGTGGCAACGACCACGCGCTTGATCTTTGCCGCATCGTGCAGCGGCTTGAGCGCGACGACCATCTGCGCGGTCGAGCAGTTGGGATTGGCGATGATGTTCTTGGCCTTGTAGCCGTCAATCGCATCAGGGTTCACTTCCGGCACGATCAGCGGCACGTCCGGGTCCATGCGATAGAGCGAGCTGTTATCGATCACCACGCAACCGGCTTCCGCAGCCTTGGGCGCATAGACCTTGGACACGTCGGACCCGGCAGAAAACAGCGCGATGTCCCAGCCAGCAAAATCGAAATGCTCGATATTGCGGACCTTCAGCATCTTGCCGGTTTCGCCAAATTCGATCTCGTCCCCGGTCGAGCGGGAGGAGGCGACTGCAGCCAGTTCCTCGATCGGAAACTCGCGCTCTGCCAGCACGTTCAGCATTTCGCGGCCGACATTGCCGGTCGCACCGACTACTACTACCCGGTAACCCATTGCATCACTCCTTGTTACGCTGGCCCTAGCCCGTCACTTGGGCGGCGTCACCCCGTTGCGCTGCAGGAAGGCGAAGATCGTCTCCCACAGGTGGACGCCCACCTTCGGCCCGCCGACACGGTGCGTGTAGCCGGGGTAGAGCATCATTTCGAACGGCACGGCCTGGGCCTGGAGGCGCGAGATCAGCATCGAGCTATTTTCGAACACCACATTATCATCGGCCATGCCGTGGATCAGCAGCAGCGGATCCTTGATTTTGCCCGCATCATCGAGCGCATTGGCCTTGGCATAGACCTGCGGTTCCTTGTTCGGATCGCCCAGATAGCGCTCGGTATAATGGGTGTCGTACAGCTCCCACTTGGTTACCGGCGCCCCGGAAATGCCCGCCGCGTAAAGCCCCGGATCGGCCTGAAGCATCTTAATCGTCATATAGCCGCCATAGGACCAGCCATAGGTCGCGATCTTGCTGCCATCGACATAGGGCAGCGTTTTCAGGAACTCGGCCCCGGCCTTCTGGTCCTCAACCTCAACCGAGCCCATTGCACGGTAGAGCCTGGAAGCGAAATCCACACCGCGATTCTCGCTGCCGCGATTGTCGATCTGGAAGAAGATATAGCCCTGATTGACGACCGCCTGCTCCAGCGCCCCGCCCCAGCCGCGCGTTACGGTCTGCGAGGTTGGCCCACCATAGTGCTGGAAGAACACCGGATAACGCTTGCCCGGCTCCATCACCGGCGTCGTCATGCGCCAGTGCAAGTCGGTTCCGTCCGCAGCCTTGATCGTGCCGAACGTCGGCGCGCGGTGAGCCGCGAGATAGGGCGCATAGGGGTGGCTGGCGTCCAGCCGGTTCTCTTCCACCCAGGCCAGCCGCTTGCCCTTGCCATCGGCAATATAGACCTGCGGCGGCTGGTTCTGCGCCGAACGGGTGACCAGCAGGGTCTGCCCGGCCCGGTCCATGGCTGCCGTGTGCGCATAGCCGGCCTCGCCCAGCCGTTCGATCCTGCCCGGACTGGACAGGTTCAGGGCGTAAACGTTAGTCGCCAGCACATCGTCGCGGGTCGCGGTGAAATAGACCCGGCCAGCCTGTTCATCGATCCCGGCAAGGCCGGTGACGACCCACGGCCCCTTGGTCAGCTGGCTCCATTGGCCCTGCTTGAAATGCCACAGATGGCCATAGCCATCGCGCTCTGACCACCAGATCAGGCTGCCATCCTTGAGGAAGCGGTAGTCGCTGGACAGGTTGACCCAGCTTTTGGGTGCGGCAGTTTCGGTGAACAGCACGCGCGCCTTGCCGGTATCCGGATCGACTGCAAGCATATCCAGGCGGGTCTGCTCGCGGTTCTGGCGCTGGACATAGAGCGTCTTGCCGTCCGGTGCCCAGTTTACGCGGGCCAGATAGATGTCGCGGTCCGGCCCCAGATCTACTTCCACCCGGCTCTTGCCATCGGGCGACAGGACGTGGAGCGAAACCAGCGAATTGGCAGAGCCAGCCACCGGATAACGCTGCTGAAAGGTTTGGGTCGCTTCCGCGCCGATGGCCGTGCGGGTTACGATCCCGACCGGTGCATCGTCAAACCGCTGCACGGCAATGCGGCGGTCGTCAGGCGCCCACCAATAGCCGGTGAAGCGCGCCATTTCCTCCTGCGCGACGAATTCCGCCTCACCCCAGTGGACGGTGTCAGAGCTTTCCTGCGGCGATACCGCCTGCGGCGCTTCGCCAACCTTGCCCGCCCACAGCCGCCGGTCGCGCACGAAGGAAACGTAAGTGCCCTTGGGGCTGAGCGCGGGGTTGAGTTCATCCTCCTGGCTCTGGGTCAATTGCCGGATCGTGCCGTCCAGCTGCGCGAGAAACAGGTCGCCATCCAGCGGCACGAGGATTGCCTTGCTGTCGGCAGTCCAATCGTAGGTCACGATGCCTTTCAGATCGCCAATCCGCTGGCGCTCACGCTGCATCTTTTCCGCTTCGGACAGTTCCTTGCCCGAACCGAGCTTCAGGCTGTCGACCAGCATGGTCCACTTGCCCGTGCTGCGGTCAAAGCCCCACAGGTCATAGCGCTCGCGATCGTCGGTGCGGTTCTTGAGCACGGTCAGCCAGCGCCCGTCGGGCGAGAGCTTTACCCCGCGCGGCACAGCCCCGTTGAGGCTGGGACTGGCAAAGACCCGTTCAAAATCGAGCGTCTGGGCCGCTTGCCGGGCTGTCTGCTCCTTCATGCCAGCCTCCCCGGCATGGACAGGGGCAGCGGCGAGGCAGGTTGCGGCAAGCAGGCAGGCAATGAAACGCATATCAATGTGTTGATCCTGAAACGGAAGAAGGCGCTCTGGCTAAGCCAGAACGCCTTCGTAATCCGGTTTGGCCGGAAGAGGCTAGTGCCTCTTTTAGCCTTCGTCGCGCTCGACGCGGCGCTCGGCAATACGAGCGCGCTTGCCGGTGCGGCCACGCAGATAGTACAGCTTGGCACGACGCACGACGCCGCGGCGGACCACGGTGATGCTGTCGATGTTCGGCGAGTAGAGCGGGAATACGCGCTCAACGCCTTCGCCAAAGCTCATCTTGCGAACGGTGAAGTTCGAACCGATGCCCTTGTTTGAACGGGCAATGCAAACGCCTTCGTAGGCCTGAACGCGGCTGCGCTCGCCTTCGACGACCTTCACGCCAACGCGCACGGTGTCACCGGGACGGAATTCGGGAATATCCTTGGCGGCCTTGGCAATTTCCTCGGCCTCGATCTGCTGGATCAGGTTCACTGGTCCTCAGTCCTTCTCTTTTCGCCGCGCGCCAGAGGCAGACTGGACCCGAGCTTCCTCATGAAGCTCCCAAAGGTCCGGCCTGCGTGACCGTGTATCAACCTCGGCCTGTTGCTTTCGCCAGGCCGCGATCTTCGCATGATCCCCCGATCGCAGCACTTCAGGGATCGTGCGCCCTTCCCACTCTTGGGGTCGGGTGTAGTGAGGGTATTCAAGCAGCCCCTGTTCAAAGGACTCCTCAGTACCACTCGAAGCCGCGCCCATTACGCCGGGAAGCAGCCGAATGCAAGCGTCTAACAGCATGATAGCCGCCGGTTCACCGCCCGACAGGACAATGTCGCCGACCGAGACTTCCTCTACCTCGCGGCCTGCAAAAATCCGTTCGTCAAACCCTTCGAATCGACCGCACAGCACGGTTACGCCGGGGCCGACCGCCAGTTCACGCACGCGGGCCTGGCTCAGCGGCTTGCCCCGCGGGGTCATCGCAATCACCGGGCAGTCCGGATGCAGGCTGCGCGCATGGTCGATCGCGGCGGCCAGCACGTCGACCCGCAGCACCATGCCCGCACCGCCGCCTGCCGGGGTGTCATCAACCGTGCGATGCTTGTCGATCGCGAAGTCGCGGATCTGGACGGTGTCGAGCGTCCACTTCCCTTCCTCCCGCGCGCGGCCAGCAAGGCTGACGCCCAAGGGACCGGGGAACATTTCCGGATAGAGGGTGAGGACGGTTGCAGCAAAAGTCATTGCGGCGGGCTATTCCCCAAAGACCGGCCCAGTGCAATTGGCATCTTGCCGCACACCTCTGCGCGGGCGAAACTGGGCCGATGCGAAAGTTGCTTGTGCTTGCCCTGCCCTTCCTGATGATTGCTCCGGCCAATGCCGAACCGATCAAGGCCGAACGGATCAGGGCCGAACCGATTGGCGAATGCCGGTTTGATCCGGCCACGCTGACTTTCGCCGGAACGCCGCTGGAACAAGCCAGCTGCCTGATGCGCAAGATCGAGGTGAAAGGCGTGCGCAAACCGCAGCCGCTGCCGCCGGTACTGGTGCGGCTGATGCAGGACGAAGCGGGACCGACCCAAACGATGAAAGCTGCTGCCCTGGCCGCCTTCCCCCAGCCCTACCGCGACTATGCGCTGCAATATGCCGACGCGCCGGTATCGCGCACGGCGGAGGGCCTGCCGCTGCTCTATTACGTGATCCACGACACTTCGACGCCATTCTACGAGCATCAGCCCTTTCCCAAACGGCTGAACCAGGACTGGAAGGTCAACGATTTCACCCCCTACATCGACGGCACCTTTGCCGATGCGCCGGTGGCCCACATCTTCCTCAACCGCGTGGGGCAAATCTGGGCCGGACACGATTTTCAGGAAGGTTGGCGCGCAACCAAGCTGGAGAGCCGGGTGATCGGCCCCCGCGCACGCGGACGATTCGTCCATATCGAAACAGTCCAGCCACGCCGCTTTCTGCCCGGATCAACCAGCCGCGATGAAACCCACGGGCCAAAGCCGGGCTTCACCAAAGAGCAATACCGGATGCTGGCGGCGCTATATATCTATGCCAGTGCGCGGGCCGGGCGCTGGTTGATACCGGCGCAGCACAATACGGTCGATTCGACGATTCCGCAGGCGCATGACGATCCGCAGAATTTTGACGTAAAGGCGTTCGGGCGGGAACTGGAGCGGTTTATTGCTGTGAACTAACCGCTTCAGACGAACACCCTTCGACAGGCTCAGGGTGAGCGGGGTCGGGAGGTGGCTGGTACTCGCTCAAGCACAGCTTGCTGAAACTGTGAACTGAAGCCGCTACCGTCATCCCCGCAGAAGCGGGGATCGCGGGCCGTTTGCGCGGCGCTTTACTGCCAGCGGTCCCCGGTCGAGCCGGGGACGACGTCGGGAAATCACGCCCTTCGACGGACTTAAGGTCAGCGTCTGACAACAGCGATAGGTTAAAACCCGCTCACCCTGAGCCTGTCGAAGGGTGTTCGTGCCGGATCAATCCTCGGCAGCAAAAGCGGCCGTGATCACCAGTCGTTCGCCGTCCCATTCCGGTACGGCTTCGGCCCGCATCGGGACCATGAATTTCTTGCCCGGCTTGCCTTCAACCGAGGGGCGCTGGATTTCCAGCACGTCACCCGCGCCGAAATTGTCAACCGCGATGCAGGTGCCAAGCGGTTCGCCATCGGTCGAGATCGCGGCGAGGCCGATCAGGTCGGCGTGATAATATTCACCCTCGTCCAGCGGCGGCAGGGCCGAGCGCGGCACGGTCAGGGCAGTACCGCGCAGCTTTTCCGCCGCAGTCCGGTCTGGCACTTCGACGAAAGAGGCAATGGCCCCGCCCTTCCCGTCGTCGCGCAGTTTTTTCAGCGTCAGGGCCGAATCGTTGAAGGCGCGGAATCGCCGGAGCGACTCCACGCCTTCACCAAACAGCTTGAGGCGCACTTCGCCCCCCACTCCATGCGCGCCGATGATGGCGGCCAGCGTGACGGGGCGATTGGCAGCCAAGGCTTAGCCTTCAGCCTGTTCTTCGGTTGCTTCAGCAGCCGGGGCAGCTTCTTCAGCGGCCGGAGCTTCTTCAGCCGGAGCTTCAGCAGCAGCCTTGGCGGCTTCTTCAGCTTCACGGGCCTTTTCAGCCTTTTCTTCAGCGCGCTCCTTGGCCTTCTGGCCCGGTTCACCCTTCTTCGGGTTCACGGTAGCAGCGCGTTCCTTGATGCCAGCCTTGTCGAGCATGCGGGCAACGCGGTCAGTCGGCTGGGCGCCAACGCCGATCCAGTAACGCACGCGGTCTTCGACCAGACGGACGCGGTTTTCATCGTCCTTTGCCAGCAGCGGGTTGTAGGTGCCAACCTGCTCCAGGTACTTGCCGTCACGCGGCGAGCGGCTGTTGGCAACGACGATCTTGTAATACGGGCGCTTCTTGGAGCCGCCGCGCGAAAGACGAAGGGAAACAGACATTTGAACTACCTTTCTGACAAACCGTTATAACTGAAAATCACTTCTTTTTCATCAAGTCATCAAGCGCGGGAGGCAGCGCTCCACCGCCCAGACCGGGCAGGCCGCCACCAGCGCCACCGCCCAGCCCCGGCATTGCGGCACCCAGACCACCCTTGCCGAACAGCTTGGCCAGACCGCCGAGACCGCCCATCTTCTTGATCTGCTTCATCGCGCGCTCCATTTCCTGGTGCATCTTGAGCAGCTTGTTCACGTCCTGCACCTGGGTGCCGGAACCGTTGGCGATGCGGATCTTGCGCTTGGCGTTGAGCAGTTCCGGCTTGGCGCGTTCCTTGGGCGTCATCGAACCGATGATCGCATCCATGCGCAGCAGGACGCGGTCGTCCATGCCGCTGGCGTCCATCGCCTGCTTGGCCTTCTTCATGCCCGGCAGCATCCCGGCCAGCGCGCCAAGCCCGCCCATCTTCTGCATCTGGCGAAGCTGGCTGCGCAGGTCGTTCATATCGAACTGACCCTTGGCCATGCGCTCGGCCATGCGCTCGGCTTCTTCGTGCTCGATCGCGGCGGCGGCCTTCTCGACGATCGAGACGACATCGCCCATGCCGAGAATGCGGCCAGCAACACGGCTGGGCTGGAACACTTCCAGTGCATCCAGCTTTTCACCGACACCGGCGAACTTGATCGGCTTGCCGGTAACGTGGCGCATCGACAGCGCCGCGCCGCCGCGGGCATCGCCGTCCATGCGGGTCAGGACAACACCAGTCAGGTCGATCTGCTCGGTAAAGGACTTGGCAACGTTCACCGCGTCCTGACCGGCCAGCGAATCGACGACCAGCAGCACTTCCTTGGGCGTGGCGATGCGGGCCACGGCCTGCATCTCGTCCATCAGCGCCTGGTCGACGTGGAGACGGCCCGCCGTGTCGAGCAGCAGAACGTCAATCGCCTGCAGCTTGGCCGATTGCAGCGCGCGGGTGGCAATCTCGGTCGGCTGCTGGCCGGCAATGATCGGCAGAGTCGCTACTTCGACCTGCTCGCCCAGCACTTTCAGCTGTTCCTGCGCGGCCGGACGGTTGACGTCGAGCGACGCCATCAGCGCCTTCTTGCCGTACTTTTCCTTGAGCAGCTTGCCCAGCTTCGCGGTCGTCGTGGTCTTACCCGAACCCTGCAGACCGACCATCATGATGACGACCGGCGGCGCGGCGTTCAGATCCAGCCCCGGCACGTCCTCGCCGCCGAGCATCTCGATCAGCGCGTCGTTGACGATCTTGACGACCTGCTGGCCGGGCGTGACCGACTTCAGGACGTTCTGGCCGACGGCCTTTTCGGTAACCTCGTCGATGAACCGGCGCACAACCGGCAGGGCGACGTCTGCTTCGAGGAGTGCGATTCGCACTTCGCGCATGGCATCACGAACATCTTGTTCGCTGAGCGCACCACGACCGCGCAGCCTGTCAAAGACAGTGCCAAGCCGGTCTGAAAGGGCGTCAAACATCCGCGAGTTTACTCCAAAACGCGAAAAAAGCCGGTGGGCGAAACCTCGCCGACCAGCTTGCCGCTAAAGCATTCAAAACTTTATGAATGGTGGAGCCTAGCGGGATCGAACCGCTGACCTCTACAATGCCATTGTAGCGCTCTCCCAGCTGAGCTAAGGCCCCGTGCCATTCATCTCGACTAACCCTGGGAGGTTCGTCGCCCTCGCCTTTATCTGCGAGAGGCCGCCCCTCTAGTGGCGACTTTCTCGCTTGGCAAGAGGTTAATTTTCGTCGTTGTCATCTCCGCCGTCGATACCGACGCCAAGATCGTCATCGCCGCCCAGATCAACGTCGTTATCCGGCGAATCGCCGTCCTCATCGATGTCCAAATCGGCATCGGCCAGATCGGTATCTTCGACCACTTCGACCTTTTCCTTCTGAATTTCTTCATAGGGAATCGGCTGCTTCGACTTCAGCACCGGCTCAGGATGCCAGGCATAGCCGCATTCGATGCAAGTGACGGGATCGTCCTTGCCGAGATCGTAAAAGCGGGTGCCGCACTTCGGGCAGCCGTGCTTGGCGCCCCATTCAGCCTTGGCCATAGAATTCCTCACTAGCGCGGACTCACCTGAGCCACGCGAAAATAGCTAAATACGTATTGGGAGGCAGTTGCGCCAGTCCCAGCGCGGGCGCGCCTTGCCATAGCAGGGCGGCGCTGTCAAAAGCCGCGCGCATTTTGACCTTTAGCCGCTCCATTTCGTCGTTGCGAGCGGCAACTGGCTGCGCGGCAATCCAGAGCGCCAAAAACCGCACTATGGATTGCATCGCTACTCTCGCAATGACGAACCTGTTGGGAAGTACCGTGACCGCTACCGCCAATTCCGCCCCTCGCCCTCGCCGCTTCATGCCGACCGGCCCGCTGAAGGGCACGATCCGCGTCCCCGGCGACAAGTCGATCAGCCACCGCTCGATCATGCTGGGCGCGCTGGCCGTAGGCGAAACCCGCGTTACCGGTCTGCTGGAGGGCGAGGACGTGCTGGCCACTGCCGATGCCATGCGCGCGATGGGCGCCAGCGTCGAGCGTCTGGGCGAAGGCGAATGGCGCGTAAACGGCGTGGGTGTCGGCGCACTGCTCCAGCCCCAGACTCCGCTGGAAATGGGCAATTCCGGCACTTCCACCCGCCTGCTGATGGGCCTGATCGCCAGCCACGCGATTTCCGCGACGTTCACCGGCGATGCCAGCCTGTCCAAGCGCCCGATGGGCCGCGTGATGGAACCGCTGAGCCGGATGGGCGCAGCTTTCGAAGCGAGCGAAGGTGGCCGCCTGCCCCTTACCCTGCACGGGGCCAATCCTGCCGTGCCGATCGAATATCGCCTGCCGGTGGCCAGCGCGCAGGTAAAAAGCGCGATTCTCCTAGCCGGGCTGAACACGCCGGGAATCACCACCGTGATCGAACCGGTCCCGACCCGCGATCATTCCGAACGGATGCTGCGCGGCTTTGGCGCCAAGTTGGAAGTCGAAACCGATTCGGCTGGCGTCCGCACGATTCGCATCCATGGCGAGGCTGAATTGAAGGCCCAGACCATCGAAGTTCCGGGTGACCCTTCCTCTGCCGCCTTCTTCCTGGTCGCCGCGCTGATCATTCCGGGCAGCGAGTTGACCATCCAGAACGTCGGCCTGAACCCCACGCGCGCCGGTCTGGTCGAAGTGCTGCGCCAGATGGGCGGCGACATCATCGAAGTAAACGCCCGCGAAGTCGGTGGTGAGCCGGTGGCCGATCTGGTCGTGCGCCATTCGCACCTTAAAGGCATCGAAGTCGATCCCGCCATTGCCCCCAGCATGATCGACGAATTCCCGGCCCTGTTCGTTGCGGCGGCCCTGGCCGAAGGGACCACGGTGACCACCGGGCTGGACGAATTGCGCGTGAAGGAATCGGACCGGCTCTCTGCCATGGCCACTGCCCTGAGTGCGGTAGGCGCCAAGGTTGTCGAAACCGAAGATGGCCTGACCATCACCGGCACCGGCGGCGAATCGCTGCGCGGCGGCGGACCGATTGTCACCCACCTCGACCACCGCATTGCGATGAGCATGGCCATTGCCGGTCTTGCCAGCCGCGACGGGGTGGAAGTGGACGATACCCGCCCGATCGCCACCAGCTTTCCGCAGTTCGAAGCCCTGCTGGATGGCTTAGCGGCATGACGGACACTCTGGCCAACCTGATCGGCTTTATGGGAACGGCCTGCATCATCTTCGCCTATGGCTATTCCACCGCACGCGCCGCACCGAATCCCTTCGTGCAGCATGGGGTCAACCTGCTGGGCGCTGCTTTCCTGACCGTTTCGCTGCTGGTGAACCTCAACCTCGCCTCGCTGGTGCTGGAATTTTTCTGGGCGGCGATTGCCTTGTGGGGTCTGGCCAAGGCATGGCGGGCACGGAGGCAAGGCGCATGATCATCGCGGTCGACGGACCCACCGCTTCGGGCAAAGGCACGATCGCCAAGGCGCTGGCCGCCCATTTCGACCTGCCCCATCTCGATACCGGGCTGCTCTATCGCGCCGTCGGGCGGCAATGTGCGCTGAATGGCGGCAATGCGGACGATCCGGCGGCAGCTCTCGCCGCCTGCGCCTTTCCTGACAGCCTGTTGAACGATCCCGAACTGCGCAGCGAGGAAAGCGGCGGGCTGGCGAGCCGGGTATCGGTCCACCCCGCCGTGCGTCAGGCCCTGTTCGAACGCCAGCGCGCCTTTGCGACGCAGGCTGGCGGTGCCGTGCTGGACGGGCGCGACATCGGCACGGTGATCGCGCCAGAAGCCGATGCCAAGCTGTTCGTCATCGCATCAGTCGCGGCGCGGGCTGATCGGCGGTTCCGCGAAATGCAGGCATCTGGCCGGGCAGTATCGCTGGCCGAAATTTCCGCCGATCTGGAGGCGCGCGACAAGCGCGACCGCGAACGGTCCGAAGCGCCGCTGCTGGCGGCTGACGATTCGGTCCTGCTCGATACCTCTGATCTGGACCGCGATGCCGCGATTGCCGCCGCCATCGCCATCGTGGAAGCCAAGTGTCCATCGCGCTAGAGCTGTTGTCGGCAGCAACAACCGGAGACTTCGGCCCGGCCAAGATCTTTATCGGGCGCTTCTTCGGCGTCAGCCATGATGCACTCCATGTGATTGCGGGCGTTCTGCTGCATTTGTTTGTCGCTGCCCTGTTTCGCAGTTCGATTGCGAAGTTCTGGCCGTGGGGCGTGGTCTTGCTGGCCGAACTGGCAAACGAACTGAACGACCTGCGGTTTACACGCTTGCCCAGCCTGAGTGAGCAACTGGGCGAAGGCGCGAAAGACCTGGCGCTGACCATGCTGCTGCCCACCATCCTGCTGCTGGCCGCGCGATTTTCACCGCAGATGTTCAAGCGCAGGCGCTAAAAGCTGCTTGCAGTTGAACCCCCGCCCGCGCCGGGTTAGGTCCACGCTTATGATAAAGCCCCTGCCCGCCAGCCTGTTCCTGCTCACTCTGGCCGCTTGCACCACGGTGCCCAAGCTGGCCCCGATCGAACTGACCGAGCAGGAAGCGCGCGGCTATGCCTTTGCCAAGACCAATTGCACCGGCTGCCATGCGATCACCGTCGCGGCGAGTTCGCCCAATCCCGAAGCGCCGCATTTTCAGGCGATTGCCAATACGCCGGGTCTGACCCGCGACACGCTGCGCACTTTCCTCCGCGATTCGCACAATTATCCGGCGGCGATGAACTTCACGGTGGAGCAAGGCCAGGTGGACGACCTGACCGCATACGTCCTCACGCTGCGCAAGGCCGATTACAAGCCGGAAATCTAGGCCAGCTGGCTGAAGTCAGTCAGCGCCGAATCGCGCAGGCCGCGCCACACGTCACGCGCCTGTACCGTATCGGCCACGTCATGGACGCGCAGGATGTGAACCCCTGCCTCCATGCCCTTCACCGCCAGCGCGACCGAGCCGCCCAGCCGCTTGTGCGCCGGGGCCTCGTTATTCAGCGCGCCGATCATCCGCTTGCGACTGACGCCGAGCAGGATCGGCTGGCCCAGCGCATGGAACAGCGCAAGCGCATTCATCAGCGCAAGGTTCTCGGCAAGGCTCTTGCCAAAGCCCAGCCCCGGATCGAGCACGATCTTCTCGCGCGGGATTCCGGCTGCAATGGCCTTGTCGCGGGATTCTGCCAACCAATCGAACACGTCGAGCACGACATCGGCATATTTGCCGTCAGCGTGCAGATCCTCGCCCGAACCCGGCGCATGCATCAGCACCACCGGCGCGCCCGAACGCGCCGCGAACTCCAGACTGCGCGGATCGTGGCGCAGGGCGGACACGTCATTGATGATATGCGCTCCGGCAGCCAGGGCCGCCTCCATCACCGCAGGGCGGCGCGTATCGGTACTGATCGCCGCGCCCATTGCCGCCAGCCGCTCAATCGCGGGAACGACGCGTTTCAGCTCGTCCCCTTCCCACACCGCAGCGGCGCCGGGCCGAGTGCTTTCCCCGCCAACGTCGATGATCGCCGCCCCCGCTTCCAGCATGGCGGCAGCATGTGCATTGGCGACTTCGGGATCATCCATGAACTTGCCGCCATCGGAAAAGCTGTCCGGCGTGACGTTAAGGATGCCCATGACCTGCGGCTGATCGAGCCGCACTGTCCGCGCCCCGCATTGCAGCGGCGCATGGCTGCGCTGAAGGTTGTCGAACTGTTCGCGCACCGCATCGGGCAAGCTGCCCAGCGCCGCGCGCAGTTCTGCTACGGAATAGCGGGTGCGCGCCGTAACCCGGCCCCCTTCCCGTGCGATCAGGGCAAAGCGGCTGGCATAGGCCATGCTGCCGCCAAGGCGCAGGGCTTCGCCCTCCTCACTCTGCGGACTATCGGCAAGGGCAATCGGGCGAAGATAGAATGAGGTGCTCACGCCCCGCGATTAGTCCTCGGTGGCAAGCAGGTAAAGCTGCCGGATCGCGTCAATCGGCTTGAACTCGCCTTCGTGCTCGACATGCCAGAAGGTCCAGCCGTTGCAGCTCGGCGCGCCTTGCAGCTTGGCGCCAAGGCCATGGATCGAGCCGATGTCGCTGCCCGAAACCAGCGAACCATCGGCGCGGACCGTGGCGGTCATGCGGCGCTTCTTGTCGGCAAGCACGGTGCCAGCCGCCAGGTAGCCGGTTTCGATCAGGGTCCCGAACGCAACCTTGGGGGCAGCCTTGGGGCTCTGCATCGTGGTCAGCGCGCTTTCATCCAGCGGCAGGGCCAGTTCGATCCGCTCCAGCGCGGCTTCGCGGTAGAGGCTCTCACGCTCGCAGCCGATCCATTCGCGGCCGAGGCGCTTGGCCACCGCGCCGGTCGTGCCGGTGCCAAAGAAGGGATCGAGTACGACGTCGCCCTTGTTGGTCGTGGCCAGCATCACGCGGTACAGCAGGGCTTCCGGCTTCTGCGTCGGGTGTACCTTGCTGCCGCCCTTCTTCAGGCGTTCCTGCCCGGAACAGATCGGCAGAACCCAGTCCGAGCGCATTTGCAGTTCGTCATTCAGGGTCTTCATCGCACGATAGTTGAAGGTGTATTTCGCCTTCTCCCCCATCGAGCACCAGATCAGCGTTTCATGCGCATTGGTGAAGCGGGTGCCCTTGAAATTCGGCATCGGGTTGGACTTGCGCCAGACAATGTCGTTGAGGATCCAGAAGCCCATGTCCTGCATCATCGCGCCCAGGCGAAAGATGTTGTGGTAGGAACCGATCACCCAGATCGAACCGTTGGGTTTGAGCACGCGGCGCGCTTCGGTCAGCCATTCGCGGCTGAACTTGTCATAGGCGGCAAAGCTGTCGAACTTGTCCCAGTCATCCGTCACGGCATCGACATGGCTGCCATCCGGGCGAGACAGGTCGCCGCCCAGCTGCAGGTTGTAGGGCGGATCGGCAAAGATCATGTCGACGCTATCGGTCGGCAGGCTCCGCATCGCTTCGACACAGTCGCCGGGGATGATCTGGCTCAGCGGCAAATCAGGCCGCGCGACCTCTTTCACGGCGCGCAGACGCGCCTTTTCACCCACCAACATCTGACCCATGACTGCCCTCGGAAAAACTGCGAACTTATCCACAGGGTGAGTCTTTCGGGACTCTGCGTCAAGCAAAAACTGGCTCGAATCCTTCGAGTCGCGGCCTGAGTCAGCCCCGCAAAAGCGGAACGAAACGAGTCCCCCACTGCATCTAGAGTCCCGCGATTCGCCGGGGACTCAACATCTGGTGGTGTGACTGCGCAGACTCAGCCCGGCAAAAATCTAGAGCAGAACCAACTGAGCGACCGGGGCAAAGCTGCGGCGGTGCAGCGGGGTCGGTCCGTGACGGCGCAAGGCCTCCAGATGTTGAGGCGTGCCGTAACCGGCATTGCGCTCCCACCCGTAGTGCGGATGTTCCAGCGCATATTCGCGCATCAACCGGTCGCGGTGTTCCTTGGCGATGATCGAGGCCGCAGAAATGCACGGCTCGATCGCATCGCCGCCAACAATCGCGCGCGCCGGCCAGCGCCATTCCGGGCGGCGACCCTTCGGGGTCAGGTTGCCGTCGATCAGCACCTGATCCGGCTCGCCCTCCAGCTGCTCGCACAGCGATTGCACCGCCAGGCTCATCGCCAGCATGGTCGCGCCAAAGATGTTGAGCCGGTCGATCTCCTCGACATCGACCACGCCCACGGCCCAGCGGCAGCGGCGCTTGATCGTCACTTCCAGTTCGGCGCGGCGCGCGGCAGAGAGCTTCTTGGAATCGTTCAGGCCTGCCGGGCGCGGCTTGCTCAGCACGACGGCGGCGGCGACCACCGGTCCGGCCAGCGGACCGCGCCCAGCCTCGTCCACACCGATGATCAACTGACCATCCGGGCACTTGGCAAGCGGTGAATTGTCGCCAATATCTGCGTCCATGCGCAACAAACTCCTCACTGCTCTTTCGCCTCTTGTCCTCATCGCTGCAAGCTGCGGCGCACCCGCTGCCGGGGATAGCCCCAGCACCGTGAACAAGGTCGAAGGACAATTCGCCACCCAGGAACTCGGCACGTTCGAGGCTCCGTGGGCCCTCGCCGTCCTGCCCCAGGGGCAACTGCTGATTACCGAGAAAGCGGGCAAGCTCAAGCTGCGCAGCGCAGACGGTTCGGTGCAGGACATCGCCCTGCCCTTCACCGTCGATTTCGGCGGTCAGGGCGGCCTTGGCGACGTGATCGCCGCGCCGGACTTTGCCAAGTCAGGCCGGATCTACCTCAGCTGGGCCGAAGCGGGTGAGAACGATACCCGCGGTGCGGCAGTCGGCACCGGCACGCTGGTCCTCGGCAAGGGTGCCCCCCGGCTGGAAGGCTTTGAAACGATCTGGCGGCAGAACCCCAAAGTCACCGGACGCGGCCACTATTCGCACCGGCTGGCGATCAGCCCGGACCGCAAGTTCCTGATCATCGCTTCGGGCGAGCGCCAGAAAATGCAGCCCTCGCAAGACCCGAACAGCGATCTGGGCAAGGTCATCCGCTTGCCAATCGACGCTGCAGGCAAGCCTGCTGGCGCCGCAGCGCACATCTCGCTGGGCCACCGCAATATCCTCGGCCTGAAATTCGCGCCCGATGGCCGGCTGTGGGAGATCGAGCACGGCCCGGCTGGCGGCGACGAACTGAATCTGGTGAAGCCCGGTGCCAACTATGGCTGGCCAGTGGTTTCCGAAGGCAAGCACTACAACGGCGACTACATCCCGCCGCACTCCACGCGCCCGGACTTCACCCCGCCCGCACTGTTCTGGAACCCGGTGATCGCACCGGGCGACATGACGTTCTATTCGGGCAAGATGTGGCCGGAATGGCAAGGACAGCTGCTGATCGGTGCGATGAAGCCGGCAGGCGTGGTCCGGGTGAAGATCACCGGCGAAACAGCCAGCGAAGAAGCCCGCTATCCCACCGAAAAGCGCATCCGCGCCATTGCCGAAGCGCCGGATGGTGCCCTGCTGGTGCTTGAAGACGGCCCGGGCGGGCGGCTGCTGCGTCTTTCGCGCCCTTGATCCAGCAGTAATTCGATTCGACATCTGCGCGCGCCGGTCCTAATCGGCGCGCGCAATGTCTGACGTCGCCACCCTGATCCCGCTCGACAATGTCGATCCCGTTCTGGTCGAGCAATTGCTGGACCGGGCCTTCGATCCCGGCCGCCATCAACGCACCGCCTACAAGGTGCGCGAAGGGTGCGACTGGCTGCCCGCCCTGTCCTTTGCCGCGATTGATGGCGAGGAACATCTGGTCGGCACGATCCAGTGCTGGCCGGTGGCCCTGACCGATGCCGATGGCCGCGCCCATCCGATGATCATGGTCGGCCCGGTGGCCGTGCTGCCCGAACATCAGGGCCAGGGCTATGGCCAGGCGCTGATGACGGCCAGCCTCTCGGCACTCAGCCCCGATGCACCGCTGCCGCAGGTGATGATTGGCGATCCTGAATATTACGGCCGGTTCTGGGGCTTTACCAATGCCTATACCGCTGGCTGGGACCTGCCCGGCCCGTTCGAGCAGCGCCGCCTGCTGGTGCGCTGCGCCAATCCGGCAGTCTTGCCCAAGGAAGGCATGCTGGGGCCTTGGCGCGGCTGATACGATCTGGCATCGCATGATCGATGCCTTACGAGCCTGCACCTGATCTCGCTTCCCTGAGCCTCGCTGAAATCGCCGAGCTGAACGCCGCTCGCAAGCTGCCCCCTGTCGATCAGTGGAACCCGGCGCACAGCGGCGACAGCCTGATGGTGATCAAGGCGGATGGCCGCTGGTTCCACGATGGCGGCGAAATCCGCCGCCCCGCCATGATCCGCGCCTTTGCCGGGCTGCTGCGCCGGGATCAGCAGGGTCAGCACTGGCTGGTCACCCCGCACGAGAAACAAGCGATCGTGGTCGAGGATGCAGCCTTTATCGCGACGGACGTTTCCCGCACTGGCGATGCCCTCGCCTTCCGCCTCAATACTGACGAGGTCGTGCTGGCCGGGCCGGACAATCCGCTGATTGCACGCGGCGATGCCGAAACCCCGGCGCTCTATCTGGCCGTGCGCCACGGCACCGAAGCGCGGATCAACCGTTCCACCTGGCTGCAACTGGTCGATCTTGCTGCTGACGACCTGACCATAACCAGCCATGGCGCTACATTTTCGCTGGTGCCGGCATGAGCCTGGTCCGGCGACTTCAGAAACTGCATGAAGAAGGCCACGCCCGCGAAATCGACCATCGCGACGAGACCGGCATGGCCGAACAGGAACTGCGCCCCGCCGCAGTCCTTGCTGCCATGACCGAGCGCGACCGGCCTGGTTTCCTGATGATCCACCGCCCGTCCAATATGCGCTCTCACCCGGGGCAGGTCGCCTTTCCCGGCGGCAAGATCGATCCGGGCGAAACCCCGGTCGAAGCGGCGCTGCGCGAAGCCTATGAAGAACTGGGCATCCACGACCGCGACGTGACGGTGATCGGAAGCAGCGATACCTATCGCACGCGTTCGGGCTATGCGATTACCCCGGTGCTCGCGGTTGTCCCACCAGACCTGAAGCTGAACCCCAGCCCGACGGAAGTGGCGGCATGGTTCGAGGCTCCCGTCGATTTCGTTTTCAACCCGGACAACCACAACCACCAATCGGTATTCTGGCAAGGTGCGGAGAGGCGCTACATCGAAATCCTGTGGCAGGAACACCGGATCTGGGGCGTGACGGCGGGGATCATCGCCAATCTGGCAAAGAGGATCGCATGGTAACGCACTTGCCCAAGGCTGACTGGCTGGAACGCGAAGACCTTCCCACCCTGATTGCCGCACTGGGTCAGGGACTGGCCCGTTATGTCGGCGGGGCCGTACGCGATACCCTGCTGGGACTGGCAGTGAAAGACGTGGACATTGCCACGCCGCTGGAACCGCAAGAAGTGATGCAGCGGCTGAAAGCGCAAGGGATCACTGTGGTTCCAACCGGGATCGACCATGGCACGGTAACAGCCGTGCTGACAAACGGCCCGGTTGAGATCACCACCCTGCGCCATGACGTCAGCACCGACGGACGCCGTGCCACCGTGGCCTTTGCCAAGGACTGGCAGGACGATGCCGCACGCCGCGACTTCACGATCAACGCGCTCTACGCCGATCCCGAAACACTGGAAGTGTTCGACTATTTCGGCGGACTGGAAGATCTCGCTGCCCGCCGCCTGCGCTTTATCGGCGATGCCAGTCAGCGCATCCGCGAGGATCACTTGCGCATCCTGCGCTACTTCCGCTTTCAGGCAAGGTTCGGCTCACAACCGGCTGACAAGGAAGCGGAAGATTCCTGCTCCGAACTGGCTGCCACACTGAAAGGCCTGTCGCGTGAGCGGATCGGGATGGAGATGATGAACCTCCTTGGCCTGTCCAATCCCGCGCCGACCATCGCCCGGATGGACCAACTTGGCGTCCTCCCCGTGGTTCTGCCCGAAGCGCAGGTTCCGGTGCTGGAAGCCTTGATCCAGCATGAGCAGGCGTCAGGTGCCCAGCCGGATGCGCTGCGCCGCCTTGCCGCCCTGCTGCCCGCCAGTGTGCCGCTGGCAGAACAGGTCGCCAGCCGGTTCCGCCTGTCCGGCGCGCAGAAAAAGCGGCTGGCTCTGGCCGCAGCGCGTGAGGACGATGCTGAAAGCGACGCCCGCGCCCTCGCCTATCGCCTTGGCCGCGATGCCGCGCTGGACCGGCTGTTGCTAAACGGTGCCAGCACGGCACCCTTGCGCGATTGGGAAATCCCCGTCCTGCCGATCAAAGGCGGCGACATCGTCGCACGCGGGGTCAAGGCCGGACCGGAAGTGGCACGCGTCCTGCGCGCGGTCGAAGCGCGCTGGATTGCCGAGGGCTTTCCCGCTGAAAACCGGGTGAGCGAACTGCTCGACCTGGAATTGGCCAGTTCCGTCTAGTCAGCACTGCGAAAGGCAAGAGGCCGTACCTATATGCTGGCCATGAACGAGCTCTTCGTCTTCCTTGCCCAACAACCGCTCCTGCTGCTGGCGGTTACCGCAATCCTGATCTCCGTGCTGGGCGGCATGATCATTGGCCTGTCGCCGTGGCTGGGCAAGTTTCTGCGCGGCCTTGGCAATCTGGGGCTGATCGCCGCGCTCTTGCTGACCGTAGTGCAGGCGGCCCGGATGTCCTCCAGCAGCGATGTCGCCCTGACCTGGGCCGGGATGCAAAAACAGGAAGTGGCGGGCGATACCACCCGCATCCCGCTTTCGCCCGATGGCCATTTCTGGATCAATGCGCGCGTGAATGGCGAGCAGCGCCGCTTTCTGGTCGATACCGGCGCAACCCTGACCGCGATTTCCACCAACACTGCAATGCTGGCAGGCGTGGAGCCGGGGCCGATGGACCGCGCACTGGTGCTGCAAACCGCCAATGGCGCGGTGCAGGCGCAGACCGCCGTGGTCAGCGAACTCAGCTTTGGCAATATCGTTGCCCGCGATCTGGACGTGGTCATCACCCCCGGAATGGGCGAAACCAACGTGATCGGGATGAACCTGCTATCGCGCCTCGCCAGCTGGCGGGTTGAGGGGCGGATACTGATCCTGACCCCCAAGAACCCGCAGCCGAGCGTCGATTACTGACGCGTTAGAACTTGTTGTCGCGCGGAAAGCCGGTTGGCGGCATCCGTCCAGCCGCGCCGCGCGCGACCTTCCACATCCGCATGTCGCTTTCGGTACGGACCCGGCCCGTTTCGCCGCCCATCTTCCAGCTAAGCCCATCGTCCAGCTTGAGCGTGATCGCATCGGCCAGCCCGCCATCGCGGTAGCGTTGCAGGGTTACGCCCTGCCCCTTGGCGAGGACCGGCAGTTCCTCCAGGCTGAAGATCACCAGCTTGCGATTGTCACCCACCACGGCAACATGATCGTGCTCGGCCGGAATTTCGCGGACGACGGCCAGCTTGACCCCCGGCTTGGTGTTCATCACCCCGCGGCCCTTGCGCGTTTCGGCCAGCAATTCGTCTGCCTCTGCGGCAAAGCCGCGGCCGATATTGCTGGCCAGCAGCAACTGCGCCTTTGGCTTGTAGACCAGCACGGCGACAATCTCCGCACCGGCATCGATATCAACCATGGTGCGGATCGGCTCACCAAAGCCGCGCGCGCTGGGCAGCTTGTCACAGCCAAGCGTGTAGAACCGCCCGTTGTCGCAGGCGACCAGCAGCTTGTCGGTGGTCTGGGCGTGGACGGCAAAGGCCGGACCATCGCCTTCCTTGAACTTGAATTCCTTATCCAGCGGTTCGTGCCCGCTGGCCCCACGAACCCAGCCCTTGGCCGAAAGGATCACCGTGACCGGCGCCTTTTCGATCATCGCATCCATGCTGAATTCGACCGTCGGCGAGGCTTCGGCAATGGTCGTGCGGCGGCGGCCCAGCGCCGTATCTTCGGCATAGTCCTTGCGCAGGGTATTGAGGTCGCGCTTCAAACGAGTGCGCTGGCGGGCGGGACTGTCGAGCAGCTTTTCCAGCTCGTCCTTTTCGGCCAGCAGGTCGTCCCGCTCCCGCCGCAGTTCCATTTCCTCCAGCTTGCGCAAGGACCGCAGCCGCATGTTGAGGATCGCTTCGGCCTGCCGGTCGGTCAGGCCGAATTCGGCCATCATCACCGCCTTCGGTTCGTCCTCGGTCCGGATGATCTCGATGATCCGGTCAAGGTTCAGATAGGCGATTATGTAACCGTCGAGCAGTTCCAGCCGGTCGGCAATCTTGTTCAGACGGTGCTGACTGCGGCGCACCAGGATTTCAATCTGGCTCTTGACCCATTCCTGCAGCACCAGTTTCAGACTGAGCACGCCCGGAGTCCGGCTGGCATCCAGAACGTTGAGGTTAAGCCCGAAACGGGTTTCCAGATCGGTCAGCTTGAACAGCGATTCCTTGAGCAGTTCGGGATCGACGTTCCGGCTTTTCGGTACGAACACCAGGCGGATCTGTTCATCCGATTCATCGCGGACGTCTTCCAGGATCGGCAGCTTCTTGTCCGCGATCAGCTGGGCAACCTGTTCGATCAGCTTGCCCTTGGGAAGCTGATAGGGAATTTCGGAAATGACCAGCTGCCAGGCACCGCCACCCAGCTTTTCGATCCCGGTTTCCTCCCACGTACCATCGGCATTGCGCCCAGTCGAAAACCGGCCACGCACGCGCAAGGCGCCTCGCCCAGTCTCATAGGCGCGTGAGATGACCTCCCGGCTTTCGGCAACGATGCCGCCGGTGGCAAAGTCCGGCCCCTGGAACACTTCCATCAACTGAGCGTGCTCGGCATGGGGATTGTCGATCAACAGCAGCGCCGCGTCGATAATCTCGGCCACATTGTGGCTGGGAATGTTGGTCGCCATGCCCACGGCGATCCCGCTTGAACCATTGGCCAGCAGGTTCGGGAACAGGCCCGGGAAAATCTCGGGTTCTTCCTCTTCCCCGTTATAGGTCGGGATGAAGTTGACCGTGCCTTCGTCGAGGCCGGCCATCAGCTGGATTGCGGTCTTGGTCAGGCGCGCTTCGGTGTAGCGGTAGGCTGCGGCATTATCGCCATCGATGTTGCCGAAATTGCCCTGGCCGTCGACCAGCGGATAGCGCAGCGAGAAATCCTGCGCCAAACGGACCATCGCGTCATAGACCGACTGGTCACCGTGCGGGTGGTATTTACCGATTACGTCACCCACAACGCGCGCCGATTTCTTGTAGGCATCGTTGGGGTTAAGCTTGAGCTGGCGCATCGCCCACAGCAGGCGGCGGTGAACCGGCTTCAACCCATCCCGCAGATCCGGCAGCGAACGCGCGGTAATCGTGGAGAGGGCGTAAACGAGATAACGTTCCGAAAGCGCAGAATCGAACGGCGCGTCGACGATGGCGTCGAAAGGATCGGGTTCGGTCGTCGTATCGGTGCTCATTGCCGCTCTGCCCTAGCAGGGTGGCCTTTCCTTCGCCAAGGGTCAGCGGCGCTGCATGTCGTGGCTTTCCCCCGGAATCCGCACCTCAATCCCATCCAGTTCGTCACTGAGTTCGATCTGGCAGGACAGACGGCTGGTCCGCGTGACGCCTGCGGCAAGGTCCAGCATATCCTCTTCGTCTTCGCTGGCTGGGGTGAGCCGGTCAAACCATTCGCGCGCGATGACGACATGGCAGGTGGAGCAGGCCATCTGCCCTTCGCAGGTTCCCTCCAGCGGCATTCCGGCCGCCTGGGCCACGGCCAGCAGACGTTCGCCAGCTGCGCCTTCGGCTGCAACCTTGTCGCCATCGGCAGTGATGAAGGTAACCTTTACCATCAGACCCCTTGCGTTTTTGCTGCCGCGTCGATCGCGCGGCAAGCTTCGATCAGTTCTTCCCTAGTCGTATAACGGCCAAAACCCAAGCGGATCGACGAACGTGCCTCATTATCGGACAGGCCCAGTGCGCGCAGCACATGACTGGGCCGCCCGGAACCGGAGGCACAGGCCGACCCGGCCGAGAACATCACGCGGCGACACTCGCTCATCAGCCGGGCGACATCCAGACCATTGAGCCGAAGATTGAGGTTACCCTTCCAACGCTCTGTTTCAGAACCATTCAGGGTCCAGCGCGCCAGTTCATCCCGCGCCGCATCCCAGAGGCCGGAAACGTGCGCTGCGTCTTCCTCCTGCGGCGCCAAGGCCACCTGCACCGCCGCGCCAAACCCGGCGCACAGGGCCGGTGACAGGGTGCCGGAACGCAAGCCACTTTCTTGCCCGCCGCCATGAATCAGCGGCGAAAGTTCCACCCCATCGCGAATCCACAGGGCGCCGATCCCCTTCGGTCCGTAAAGCTTGTGCGCAGACACGGCGATCAGGTCCGCACTAGCCGGAGCGGCCAGCTTGCCCGCCCCCTGCACCGCATCGCACAGGAACAGCGCCCCGACCTGATGGGCCCGCTCAGCGAGATGCGCGACCGGCTGGATCGTGCCGATCTCGTTATTGACCTGCATGACTGCGACAAGACCGAGCCCATCCGGCAGAGCGACTTGCGGATCGACCAGACCGTCCGGGCCAACCGGCAGTTCATGATAGCTACCCACGGCGCGAGCAGTATCCCGCACGGCGGCGTGTTCAATCGCAGAAACGGCAATTGCGCCATAGGCCCGGCCCTGGATCGCCAGATTGATCGCCTCGGTTGCGCTGCCGGTGAAAATCACCTTGCCGCCCGGTGGGAACAACGCCGCGACCTGTTCGCGCGCCACTTCGACCGCAGCCTTGGCCGCGCGGCCCATGGCGTGGGCGCTATGCGGATTGGCAAAGCCATCCTCGGCCAGCCAGCGCAGCATCGCCTGCCGCGCTTCGGCAGCCAGCGGCGTAGTCGCCTGATAGTCGAGATAGGTCACGCCCCGGCCACTCCGCGCCATGCGGTAATGAAGCGGTCGATGTCCGCCGCCGTTGTCTCGCGCCCGATGCTGACCCGGATTACCTCGTTCGCCCCCACTTGCCCCATCGCCTCCAGCACATGGCTGGTGCGCAGCGAACCGGACGAACAGGCGCTGCCCGCTGAAACAGCAATACCCTGCCCGTCAAAGCGGATCAGCTGGGCATTGGCGGACTTTCCAGGCATCCGGTAGGCACCGATGGTCGGCAGACGCGGCGCATCGGCGGCCACAATCTCGCCGCCAGCAGCAACGATCTCCTGCTCCAGCCGCTCGCGCAGCTGCCTCGCCTGATCCAGCCAATCGCGCCCCGCTTCCAGAGCGGCGGCCATGGCCAGCACGTCCGGCACGTTCTCGGTCCCGCCGCGATAGCCGCGCTCTTGCCCCCCGGTCGGGCGCAGCAAGGCCCAGTCGCGCACCAGCAGGGCGCCGACACCGATCGGCCCACCAAATTTGTGCGCCGATAATGCAATCAGGTCGGCATCCGGCGTGTCCAGCTTGCCCGCGCTCTGCGCTGCATCGATCAGCAACAGCCCGCCCGCAGAGCGCACCGCCGCGACAATTGCATCAACCAGCTGGATCACCCCGGTTTCGTTATTGACCTGCTGCACCGCCACCAAGCCAGAGAGCGCGCAAGCAGCCGGATCAACCAGACCGCGCGCATCGACCGGCAGGCGCGCGGCCTCTCCGGCATGACGCAGCACCGCCTCATGCTCTACCGCGCTGACCGCCGCCAGCGGCTGGACGCAGCGCGCGATGGCCAGGGCCAGCGCCTCGCTTGCCCCGCTGGTGAAGATAATCTCGCCCTTCCAGTCCAGCGCCGCACCGATCCGCGAGCGCGCTTCTTCCAGCGCGGCACGGGCCTTTCGGCCCGGCGCATGGGGGCTGCTGGGGTTGGCCCAGATGGCGAAACCATGCAGCATCGCCTCACGCGCGGCGGGCAGCAGCGGGGTCGTCGCAGCGTGGTCAAGATAGAGGGGCGTTTCGGACATGCTCGGAAATGTTGCTTTTTGGACACTCGTTTCTATATAGCGCCTGTTCCCCGATCATAGCCCCAACCGGTCCGGCATGCCGCATTTCGGACGCCGCGGGTGGAGCCTTCAACAAAACAGGTGCCAGAATGCCCTCAGTCATCTTTCCCGGACCCGAAGGCCGCCTTGAAGGCCGGTTCCAGCCCGCTACCCGCAGCCGTGCGCCGGTTGCAATGATCCTTCATCCCCACCCGCAGGCGGGCGGCACGATGAACGAGCGGATCACGCAGCATCTTTACAAGACTTTCGTCAATCGCGGTTTTGCCACCCTGCGCTTCAATTTCCGCGGTGTCGGCCGCAGCCAGGGCAGCTTTGACAACGGCATCGGCGAACTGTCCGACGCGGCCGCCGCGCTCGATTGGGTCCAGTCGATCCATCCCGAAGCCAGCACCACCTGGATCGCCGGCAGCAGCTTTGGCGCGCTGATCGGCATGCAGTTGCTGATGCGCCGCCCGGAAATCCGCGGCTTCATCTCGATCGCGCCGCCGGCGAACATGTATGATTTCAGCTTCCTCGCCCCCTGCCCCTCGTCAGGCATCATCATTCAGGGTGCGGCCGATACGGTGGTGACGCCCAGCTCGGTGCAAAAGCTGGTCGACAAGCTGCGCACGCAAAAGCACATCACGATCCATCACGAGGAAATCCCGCGCGCCAACCATTTCTTTGAAAACGAAATGGATGACCTGATGCGCTCGGTCGACAATTACCTCGACATGCGCCTGTCGCCGGATTGCCCGATCCGCTGATCAGGGCTTGGCCTGACTGACCGGCGCCTTGCCGGTCGAGTCAGGCACGACCCAGACCAGCACATTACCCGCGATGACCGCGGCGAGCACCAGCATCAGCCATATCTGCCGAGACTGACCGCCACGACGCCACAGGGCAATCGCGCCTATGATCAGCGCAATGGTGGCCAGGACCAGGATCGAAAGCACGGTATCTAGGGTCATCGCCCGCCATTAGCGATTCCGGGGGGACAGGTCACGCTGCCTGTTTGACATGGCCCCCGCCGCGCAGCAATTTCGCGGCCATGAACACATTTACGCTTTCCCGTCGCCGCGCCCTTGCCTTGCTGGGTGCGAGCAGTGCCACCTTTGCCCTGCCCGGCTGCCAGCGCGCGCTGGGTCGCACTCCGCTTGCCGGAGCCGCAGAATATCTCGACCAGTTGGCCTGGCAGATGATCGCGCTTGCGCCTGAAGCCGCGACTTCGCTCGGGATCGACAAAGGCGATTACGCTGCCCTGAGAGGGCAATTGGGCGACCGTTCACAGGCCGGCCAAGCCAAGGTCGCCGCCTTGCTGCGCGAGGGACTGAAGCAGGTTGAACACTTGCAGGGAACGGCAGTCGATCCGGCCACCCGCACCAGTCTCGACGTAGTGAAAAGCGCCTTCTCGGTCGGGCTGGACGGGTTCGCCCTGCCCTATGGCGATGTCGCGGTCGGCGGTTGGCGCAACACCCCCTATGTCGTGATCCAGAACGTCGGCGCCTATCTCGATACGCCGCGCTTCCTGGACAGCGAGCATCCGGTGAAGGATGCCGCCGACGCCGAAGCCTATCTGGAGCGCCTCGCCGCCTTCCCGGCCCAGCTGGATGGCGAGCTGGAACGACTCGCCTCAGCCGGACGGATTGGCGCGATTGCCCCGTCCTTCCTGCTCGACAAGGCGATCCGCCAGATGGAAATGACCCTCAGCGACGCCCAGGGCGGCGGCGGTCTGGTGGGTTCACTGGTCAAGCGGACCACGGACATCCCCGGCGACTGGGACAATCGCGCCCGCGCTCTCGCCACCGGGCCGGTCGCAGCGGCTCTGTCGCGGCAATTGGCGGAGCTGAAGCGCCAGCGGGCGCAGGCCAGCGATCACGCCGGGATGTGGGCGCGGCCACGCGGCGACGAATGGTATGCCTGGGCCCTGCGCGCCAGCACGACCACCAGCCACTCTCCGCAAGAAGTCCACCAGATGGGCCTCGACGCGCTGAAGGAGCTGAACGCGCGGATGGACCCGATCCTGCGCGGTCTGGGCTATACCAGCGGGACCGTGGGGGAACGCATGGCCGCATTGGGCCGCGATCCCCGCTTCCAGTTCCCCAACAACGATGCCGGCCGTGCCGAAGTGATCTCCACCATGCAGGGCAAGATCGACTTCATCCGCACCAAGCTGCCGCAGGCGTTCCGCACGCTGGTGCGCGGCAATCTCGAAATCCGCCGCCTGCCCTTGGCCGAAGAGGCTGGCGCGCCGGGGGCCTATGGCGGAGCCGGTTCGATTGACGGCACGGTTCCGGGCAAGATCTGGCTCAACCTTGGCGATGTCAGCCGCCACACCCGCTATTCAGTGGCGACGCTGGGTTATCACGAGGGCATTCCCGGCCACGTCTGGCAGGGCGAATATGCCAACCGCCTGCCGCTGATCCGCACCCTGCTGGCCTTCAATGCCTATTCCGAAGGCTGGGCGCTCTATTCCGAAACGCTGGGCGATGAACTGGGGGCCTATGAAGGCGATCCGGTCGGCCAGCTGGGCTATCTCCAGTCCATCGCCTTCCGCGCCTGCCGTCTGGTGGTCGATACGGGCCTGCACGCCAAGCGTTGGACCCGCGAGCAAGCGGTGCAGTGGTTTGCCGAAACCAACGGTTCGGGCCTTGCCGAAGTCGCGCCGGAAGTGGACCGCTATTGCTCATGGCCAGGGCAAGCCTGCGGCTACAAGGTCGGCCACAGCGAGATCCTGTCGCTGCGCGAAAAGGCGAAGGCGGCTTTGGGCGCGAAATACGACCTGCGCGATTTCAACGATGCTGTGGTGGTCGGCGGCAATGTCCCGCTCGACGTGCTGGGCCACAATGTCGATCGCTACATTGCTGCCAACCGGGCCAGCTAGGCAACCTTCAGAGCACAAAAGAAAAGGGCTCCTGCCGCGCGGCAGGAGCCCTTTTTCTTGTCAGAGGCCTAGGTGG
>CAZLPK010000018.1:0-35722 GCA_964561375.1 uncultured Novosphingobium sp. | reverse complement strand
GGCGTAGGCGTAGGCGTGGGTGAAGGGGCGGGCGGAGGGAGCGGGGACACGCCGCTGCCGCCACTGCCGCCGCATCCAGCAACCAGGGCAAACGACAACATGGCGGCACCCATTTGCCACCTTGCCTGCATGAAGAGCGGTTTTGTCATTGTCTTGAACCCAGTGCGGCGACCCGCCAACGGTACGCGATATTACTTCCATCACCCTGCACCGGGCAAGCTTAACGGCAAGTTTCTTCGCCATCTGCGGCCAACCCGCCCTTGCCCCGGGCGGCAGGGCGCGATAGGCGGCAGCGGAACGCTATTTTTCCGGAGTTGCCCCAATGTCAGCCGATCTTGCCACCGCCATCGAACAAGCCTGGGAAGCCCGTGACGGCGTAACTCCGGCGAGCAGTGATGTGCGCGAAGTGGTCGACGCTGCGCTGGAACTGCTCGACAGCGGCAAGGCCCGCGTGGCCGAGCCGGATGGCAATGGTGGCTGGCAGGTCAACCAGTGGCTGAAGAAGGCCGTGCTGCTGTCGTTCCGCCTGAACGATAACGTCGTGATCGAAAATGGCGCGGCTGGCGCTCCGGCCTTTGACAAGGTGCCGTCCAAGTTTGCTGGCTGGGATGATGCCCGCTTCCGTGAAGGCGGCTTCCGCGTCGTTCCGGGCGCGGTCGTGCGCCGCGGTTCGCACATCGGCAAGGGCGTGATCCTGATGCCCAGCTTCGTGAACATCGGCGCCTATGTCGGCGAGGGCACCATGGTCGATACCTGGGCTACGGTCGGCTCCTGCGCCCAGATCGGCAAGAACGTCCACCTCTCGGGCGGCGTCGGCATTGGCGGCGTGCTGGAACCGCTGCAGGCCGGCCCGGTGGTGATCGAGGACAACTGCTTCATCGGCGCGCGCAGCGAAGTGGTGGAAGGCGTCCGGGTTTGCGAAGGCGCGGTACTTTCGATGGGCGTGTTCATCGGCGCGTCGACCAAGATCGTCGACCGTGCCACCGGCGAAGTCCACATTGGCCGCGTTCCGCCCTATGCGGTGGTCGTGCCGGGTTCGATGCCGGGCAAGCCGCTGCCCGATGGTACTCCGGGTCCGTCGCTCTACTGCGCGGTCATCGTCAAGACGGTGGATGCGCAGACCCGCGCCAAGACCGCGATCAACGATCTGCTGCGCGACTAAGGATGGAGCATCTCTGGGCCGAATTTGTCGTGTCCAGCATCCTCGCGGTGCTGTGCGTGGTGATCCACGGCCTGGGCCTGTTCAGCCTGTCACACGCGCTGCGCAGCGAAACCACGGTTGAGCGGTTGCGGCAGGTTGCCCCGCTTTCGCCGCGCGGTGTGGCCTTTACCCTGGGGATCGTGATTTCGATTCTGGCCCTGCACGGGCTGGAAATCTGGCTGTTCGCTTTCGTCTTTAATGCCATTGGCGCTACTGCCGGCCTGGAAGACGCGCTCTATTTCTCGACCATTTCCTATTCGACCGTGGGCTACAGCGACGTCCATATCGCTACCGACTGGCGATTGCTTGGTGCGTTTGAATCGATCCTGGGCATGGTCCTGATCGGTTGGTCGACCGCCTTCTTCTTTCGGATGCTGGGCCGGATGGAGATGCACTGATCAGCCCTGCCACGGCTCCGTATTATCCGGAGCCGGTGGCAGGCGATGCGGCCGGTCAGAAGCTGACCGGGTTTTCGTATGGTGAGATGTCACGCTGGGTCGAGGCATATTCCTCGGCCGATGTCAGCACACGCAGCATGTTGCGGCTGGCCAGTTTTTCCAGATCCTGCTGGCTCCACCCGCGGCGCGCCAGTTCGACGAACAGGGCTGGATAGGTCGAGGCGTCTTCCATCCCGACGACGGTGGATTCGATGCCATCAAGATCGCCGCCCAGGCCGACATGCTCTGCGCCTATCCGCTTGGCGATATAGTCCAGATGGTCGGCCACGTCCTTCACCGAACCGCGCGGCATCGGGTTGGCCTTGTCCCAGTCGGCCATGGCGGCCTTGATCTTGTCCGGCTGCCCGCGCAGCAGCGCCTTTTGCCGCGCTTCTTCGGCATCGCGGTTTGCGCCCCACTGGCGGGCGGCTTCGACCACGTAGGGGGGATAGAAGTTGACCATCACGATCCCGCCATTGCTGCGGATCGCATCCAGCACCCGGTCCGTCACATTGCGCGGGTGGTGGTTGATCGCAAAGGCGTTGGAGTGGCTGACCATGACCGGCGCGACAGCGATTTCCAGCACGTCGAGCATTGTCTTTTCGCTGACATGCGACAGGTCGACCAGCATCCCCAGGCGCTGCATTTCGCGCACCACGTCCTTGCCCAGCGGCGAAAGGCCATTGTGCGCCGGGGCGTCGGTGCTCGCATCGGCCCAACCGTTGTTCTTGAAATGGGTCAGCGTCATGTAGCGCGCGCCCAGTTCGTACATCTGGCGCAGCACGGCCAGACTGCCGCCGATCGAATGGCCGCCTTCCATGCCCATCAGACTGGCAATGCGACCCTTCTTCCATGCTGCTTCGACGCAGGCGGAATCGAGGCACAGGGTCAGGTCCTGCGGATGGCGGGCGATCAGCCGCTTGGTCACGTCAAGCTGTTCCAGCGTGGCCTGCACGGCCTGCTGCTCGCTCAGGTTGGCCGAGACATAGACCGACCAGAACTGCGCCCCGACCTTGCCCGCGCGCAGTCGCTTCAGGTCGGTGTGCAGGGCCGGATTGCCGGTGGCAGGATCGGCCGTGCCGGTCGTGTCAGTGAAGTCAAAGCTGCCCAGCACGTTCTTGTGCCGCTCGCGCAGTTGGCCCGGTGCGTCATTGTGGCCGTCCCAGACCGGTGCCTTGGCCAAGGCTGCGGCGGCAACCTGTTCCGGCGACCGCGCGGGCCTGGCCGAAACGGCGGGGGCCAGCAGCAGCGAGGCAGTGATCGAACCGGCAAGCAGGGTGGCAAGGCGCATTTGTTTTCCCATCATAAAGTGCGAAACGGGAGCCTAGCCAAGCACGCGCGTCAGGTCGAGCCACTTGCGTCCGCCGCCAATCCGTGGCTGGTGGCAGGCGATGGAACTTCTGGCCGATCCTGCGACGCTGGCCCTGGCCTGTCTGGCCGTGGCGATCCTTGGGCTGGCCAAGGGCGGCTTTTCCGGCCTTGGCGTTCTCGCCACGCCGCTACTGGCGTTGAAACTGCCTCCGGTCACGGCGGCGGCGCTCCTCTTGCCCGTGCTGATGGCGCAAGACGTGGTCAGTGTCTGGTCCTATCGCAAGACCTGGGACGGCTGGATCCTGGCCTGGATGCTGCCGGGGGCTGCGGTCGGGATTGCCGTCGCTGCGGCACTTTCGGCCATTGTGCCGGAAGAGCGCCTGCTGGTGGTGCTAGGCGTAATTACGTTGGTCTTTGGCCTCTACCGGTTGTGGATCGAACGTGGCGGCCGGATTGTGGCCGCGTCCAATTCGCCCGGCTGGGTTGGCACCCTGTTCGGCGTGGCGACCGGCTTTACCAGCCAGATTGCCCATGCCGGCGGCCCGCCGTTCCAGATGTGGGTCACCCCGCGCCGCCTGCCGCACGAGGTGTTCGTCGGCACCAGTTCGCTCACCTTTGCTGCAGTCAACTGGATGAAAGTGCCCAGCTACCTCGCTCTCGGTTCGTTTGACCGGCAGGTGCTGGAGGCTGCCGTGCTGCTCTTGCCTTTGGCCATTGTCACGACGCTGGCCGGGGTCTGGCTGGTCCGCCGTCTCGATACGGCAAGGTTCTATACCCTGATTTACCTGCTGATGGTTGCCCTGGGCCTGCGCCTGATCGTGCAAGGGGTCTAGGCGTCAGGCGGTGGTCATCGTCCAGAAATGCGGCCCGCCCCCGGCAACGTCCCATTCGCTTATCACTGAATAGCCCAGCCGCTGGTACAGCCCGACATTGGACGGCGTGGCCGTTTCCAGCACTGAAGGCACGCCGCGCTGTGCCGCCCGTGCCAGTCCGGCGCGGATTACCGCCCCGCCCAGCCCCTTGCCCTGATGGTCCGGATGGACCCCGGCCATCTTCAGGTACATCCAATCTTCGCCCCGCGGTACATGGCTGCTGATCCCTTCCTCGGTGCGCAGGGCGCGCGGCAGGTGGCGGCCAAAGATTGGAATGAAGCGCAGCGCGCCGGGGTGCCACAGGGGTTCATGGTAATGGACCATGCCCGGTTCGCGCCACAGGGTAACGGCGGAAACGTCCGGCGTTCCAAGCACCAGCCCGAGGCGCAGGTGCTGGTCCACCATCCATCCGATCAGCTTCGTCAGCCGCCGCGCCCGGCTGTGCGGATCGGGCAGCATGTGGACCATGGCCGGATCGTTGTGGAACGCTGCAGCCAGTGTCGCCACGGCGCGGTCGCGGTGCTGAACGCCCAGTTGGACGATTTCCCTCTCCATGAGAAAAGACTGCCACCCTTGCAGGCGAAGAGCAACCGCTCTAGGCCCGAAGGATGAGCAGCGACGAAGACTATGTCTATGACGAGGAAAGCGGCGAATGGCTGCCTGCCTCGGAACTTGCAGCCAAGCAGGCCGCAGCCAACACGATTGAGGTCCGCGATGCGGTCGGCAACATTCTGGCCGATGGCGATGCGGTTACCCTGATCAAGGACCTTGAGGTCAAGGGCGCGGGCCAGACGTTGAAGCAGGGCACCCTGATCAAGTCGATCCGCCTGACCGGTGACAGCCAGGAAATCGATTGCAAGTATCCGGGCATCAAGGGGCTGGTCCTGCGGGCCGAATTCGTCCGCAAGCGTTAACGGGGCGCGCTGTGGACTGCGTCGCCACCCTGACGATGAACCCGGCGATCGATTCCTCGTGCGAGGCGGAAACGGTCTCTCCCACGCACAAGATCCGCACCTATGGCGGGCGCTATGATCCGGGCGGTGGCGGACTGAACGTGGCCCGCGCCCTGCATCGCTTTGGCGCGCCGGTTCAGGCGATCTACATGTCGGGTGGGCCGACCGGGGCCTTGCTGGATGGGCTGCTCGACCACGCTGGTCTGGCGCGGCAGACCGTGCCGATGCACGATCAGGTGCGGATGAGCCTGGCGGTCTATGAACGCTCCACGGGCCATGAATTCCGCTTCGTTCCCGAAGGCCCGATGGTCTCGGCGGCAGAGGCCGATGCGGCGGTGCAGACCGTCCTTGCCAACCCCTGCCCGTGGCTGGTCGCGTCCGGTTCCCTACCGCGCGGGGTTGAGCCGAACTTCTTCGCTCGCCTTGCCGCGCCGCTGGCCGATCAAGGGCGCAAGCTGGTGCTGGATACTTCGGGCGAAGCGCTGAAAGCGGCCTTTGATCTGGGCGGCATCTTCCTTGCCAAGCCCAGCCAGGGCGAGTTTGAAAGCCTGACCGGGCGCAAATTTGCCAGCCAGAGCGAGATTGGCGCAGCCGCGCTGGAGCTGGTTCGCGCGGGCAAGGCTGGCATGATCGCTGTGACAATGGGCGAGCAAGGCGCCGTGCTGGCCCACGCCGATGGGGTCGTAACGCATCCCGGCGTGAAGGCAGAGGCCCGTTCTGCCACCGGGGCCGGGGACAGCTTTATCGCGGGCATGGTCTTTGGCCTGTTGCAGGGTGAGCCGCCTGCCCAGGCTTTCCGGCGCGGGATCGCTGCCGGGACTGCGGCAGTGCTCAGCCCCGGAACCGGCCTGTGCGATCCGGCGGATGTGGAGCGGATTCTGGCTGAAATGCCCTAGCCGCGATCAGCGGCTCAGCAGGCGCTTCATCAGGCCGGGCGCCTCGACCACGCCTTCAATTGCCTGTGCTTCGTCGGCTTCGATCCGGCGGCGCAGGGCAATGCTGCTTGGCACCTCTGCTTCATCCAGCACCAGGCGGCCACGCTGGATCAGATTGAAGCGGGTCAGCGCGGGCAGGTCGTCCTCTGTTCCCTCGTCCTCGTCATCATCCTGCGCTGCGGGCTCAGCCAGCGGAACCTCGCGCACGATCGGCCAGTGGACCGAGACCACTTCGGGCCGCATGTCGATCAGGCCGGAGATGACCGGGATCGTCGCGCCCAGGGCGTGCCGGTCCAGCTGTACGGCCACGGCCTGATGAAAGCGCAGCGCGCGCCACCAGCAGCCCAGCACGTATTCGACATAGCGCAGCGGCGCGGGCGCGGCTTCGTCCGGCTCACGCAAGAAGTGGCGCTGCTTGTGGTGGATCAACGCGGTGTTGAGTTCGTCCAGCCCTTCGATCTCCAGAAAGGCTTCGATGTCCTCATCCTGCCCGGCCCAGGCGGGGCATTCGGTGCGGCACTGCTCCAGCGCGTCTTGCGCTGCGGCTGAGGACCAGTTCCACGCTTCGTCGGTATAGAGGCCCAGCATCATGAAGGGGCGGTGCAGCTTGCCCTTTTCAAAGGCGCGGTCGCTTTCATTGCCCATGCCCACGGTTGCCCCGGTGATCGGTGCGCCTTCGTGCAGCGATATGGCTTCGACCAGTTCTTCCCAGCCCGTGATTTCCACCCGGGCGATACTGGTGCGGCGGCACAGGTCCATCATCTCGCCGCCCGTGGCAATCAGGGCGCGGCGCAACTGGCGCTCGGCCTCGGCCAGTTCGCGCCGTTCGAACAGGTCGCGCAGCCCTTCCTCCCAGGCGGCTTCCCCGGCGGCTGTCGCGAAAGTGGTTTGCAAGGGGTGTGTCATCACGTTCCTCTGCTGGCGGGCAAGGGGTCCCGCGCTCGCCAGCAGGGGTAAACGCAAATCCTCAGCAGCAGGTTAATTGCTGCGAGCTGCTGTCCGTGCCGGACCAAGCAGGAAGATCAGGAACAGCACCGTGAACAGCGCGTCACCGCCCAGGATTGCGCCAGTTCCCGGCACGGCGCGGCCTGCGGCCACTTCGGGCCACATCAGCGCCACCACGCCGATCTTGCCGACCACGCCCGCCCACAAGGCCAGGGCGAGCCGCGCCGGATCGCGGGCGATCAGGGCATAGAGCAGGCCGAAACAGCCGACGAGTAGCGCAACGATCCGCTGGGTTGCATTGGCTTCGGCGGCGAAGAGGCTGGGGATAGCTACCACCAGGTTATAGGCTGCGGCGGCCAGCAGCATCAGGCTCCACTTGCGCATTGGCTTACCCCGGATTGGTTGCAAAGGCGGGGACGGCGCCGGTATCCACCCAGCACTGCTTGGACTTGGTCCAGATATGGGCGGATGGCTTGAAGAAGGCGGTATCGTCCAGCGTGCCGGACTTCACGAAGGTCATGCCCGGTGCGACTTCGACCTTGCTGAACAGGGGCGAGCCACAAGTGTCGCAGAACTGCCGTTCCACCGCCTTGCCGCTTTCACCGTGGTCGATGTAGCTTTTCGGCGCGCCCATGGTCAGCGTCACCGCGCTTTCCGGCACGCCGACGATGGTGGAAAAGGCGGTGCCGGCCTGCTTCTGGCAATGGCTGCAGTGGCACACCACCTGCATCGCCGGTTCACCCTCGATCTGATAGCGCACCGCCCCGCACAGGCAGCCGCCAGTCATGGCTTGCGTCATGGCATCCTCTCCCTTTTCCCGCAGCCTGCGCTGCCGAAAGTGCGCGGTCAACCTGCCAATTGCGTTAGTGGAATGGGGTTCAAGAGCGCACAGGAAAGCGGTTCTGCCCTAGAAACAAGTCGCCTTGGAACGGATCTTGTTGGCGCTGTGGATCGAACGGATACCGACTGCGCCGGACATGCAACTCAGCACGCCTGCCGCACGGAGCGAATCCATCGGCTCCACGCGCGGTTCGTAAAATTCGTAGGAGACCACGACACCGCTGGAGACAGTGACCGATTCCGCGCCGAACATCGTGAAGAGGTTCTTGCGTTCCACCAGCGATGCCCCGTCCGCGTCGATCGCGAGCACCATGGTTGCAGGGCGCGGACCATAACGGCGCAACTGATCCTCTGCCGCCGCCAGCAGGGTGGAGCCGGCAACAGAGCCCGGTCCGGTCAGGTTGTTGCGGAACTGATCGAAGTCGCCCGCCAACGCGGCCCGCGCCTTTTCCGCACCGTCGTCATTCTCGCATTGAGCGGTGCCTGGCAGGGCAGTCAGTCGCTGGCCAATCGCCTCGACGGCCTGGGTCAGGGTGCGCGCGCCGCCCGCTGCCTTTCCGGCTGGCTTGCGGCGCTGGGCAATTTCGCCGCGAATGGCAGTCACCAGCATCCCGTCGCGCAGGCTGGCATGGATACCGTGATAGAAGAAATCCTGCTTCAGCAGATTGAGCAGCGGAGTGGCCGCATTCATGATGCCAGTGATTTCGCCGAGCTGCTGAACCGTATCCTTGTCTTCCGGTTCCTCGTCGCCAAATCCGATGTCGCCTAAGCCTTTTTCGGCCTGCACGCTGGATCGACAAGCCTGCGTTCCGTTTGCGGCGATCACTCCATACCGTTGGCGGAACCGTTCCAGACTGTCGCGCACGAGGACAAGATCGGTAACGACTGGCAACTGGTCTGCGCCCTCAATCACGTCCCAACCCTTGCCGCCGACCATGCTGGAGGCATCCTGCGCTTCCTTGGGAACCGGCAGGACAACAAAAGACAGCGACGAGAATTCGGTTCCGGTCGAATCGACAATCCGCCGCGCCGCTTCCTTGACCACCAGTCCGCTGAGCAGTTTCGCCTCGATCCAGCCCGCACTGTCAAAGCGCTTGGTCTGGCCGGTCATCTGCGCGCCGAGCGGAGTCGTGGTGGTCGAAACCTGCGTCTCGTTGTCCTGCGCCCGGGCAGGCCCGATGGTGAGCGCAAGGATCGCCGTCGTCAGGGCGAGTGCGGGCTTCCAGATTGTTGAGAAAGGCTTGCCCATTACTTACATCCTCCTGACGGCATCAAAGTCACTCTTTCCGCTTGTTTGTAGATAGGCAAGTTTTCCTTGATCAGGATCACTCTGCGGGTGGATTTTGTCCGGGTCCGTCCGGTGCCGGATTGTCATGGCGATCCTGCTCCGCCACATCGGCCACGCATGACCGTCCTCTACCGCCTTGACCTGCCCGCTGCGCATATCGCCCACCATTTTGGCGTGGCGGCGGCAGGCGATCCGTGGAGTGGCGGGACTGTTTCGCCCGGTGGCTTTGCGCCGGTGCTGACCATGGGGCGGGAATTCGTTGCGGGGCCGCGGCAGGCGGGGCAGCCGCTGCGGATGGTGCCGCGGCAGTGGGGCGTGCCGCCGCCGCGCTCTGCCGGAGAGCAGGGGCGCGGGGTGCTGACCGTGCGCAATCCGGACAGCCCGTTCTGGATCGGCAACCTGCGCAACAGCGAGTTTCGCTGTCTGGTCCCGGCAACGGCCGTCATGGCCTGGGGCCGGGTTGATCCCACCACCGGCAAGCGCCGCGCGCTATGGCTGTCCTGCGCGGACCAGCCGCTGTTCGCCATGGCCGGAGTGTGGAAGGACAGCGAGGTGCCAAGCTTTGCCCTGCTGACCTGCCCCGCCAATGCGGTCTGGCGCGAGGCCGGGCATGAGGTAATGCCCGCAATCCTGCCCGGCGATCCCGGTGCGTGGCAGACCTGGCTGCGGGCCGAATGGAATAGGGCCGAAGCATTGCTTCAGCCCTATTCCTCCAGCTTGATCGTGACGGGTTAGTTACCCTTTCGTCATTACGAGCGAAGCGCGGCAATCCAGTGCGGTTTGCGCAGGGCTGGATTGCTTCGTCGCTTTGCTCCTCGCAATGACGGAAGTTGGTATTTCAGGTCAGCCGCAGCGCGCCCAGCACCAGCAGCACCAGGCCCAGCAGGACCGTGCTGGTGGCCCAGCCGCGGTGCATGTGAGTCAGGCTGCGCAGCCAGAACTGGGTGTAGATGTCGACAAAGCCGAGGATTGCCAAAGCCTCGACCATCATCAGGCCGCCCATCACTTTCAGCGCGCAGGCCAAGAGGTCGCTGGGCACATAGGGATTGGCCAGATAGACCGCTGCGCCGATCACCAGTTCCATCAGACCGCACAGGAACTGCAGGGCGGGGGACCGTTCCACCTCTTCCAGCATGGTCCGCCAGGCACCCGGTTTGCGCAGGGCGCCGATGCCCGCGAAAGTCGCGGTCAGCCCCAGCAGCATCGCCGTCCAGGCGGTTGGATCAATCGTTACACTCATCAAAATGCCCCTCCAGACCTCGGTTCATCTCCCCAGAGGTTTCTGTCTTGTGCCAACCACGATGCAAGGGCGCAGGCCGCTTGTCCAGCCAAGATAGTCCAGAGATGATAGGTGCTGGACATTAATTGCCCGATTAAACATACTCGCTGCAAAGGCCGCGAAAAGGCCAATGGGAGAGTACTGGATATGGCGCAAGACCAAGCCTTGCCGCGCGTGTGCATCATCGGTGCGGGCTGCAGCGGCTTTACCACGGCCAAGCGGCTGAAGGACTATGGCATCCCCTTCGAAGTCTATGAAGCGTCCGACGATATCGGCGGCACCTGGTACTACAACAACCCCAACGGCATGTCGGCCTGTTACCAGAGCCTGCATATCGACACGTCGAAATGGCGGCTGGCGTTCGAGGATTTCCCGGTTCCTGCCGAATGGCCCGACTATCCGCACCATTCGCTGCTGCTGAAGTATTTCCACGACTATGTCGACCACTTCGGCCTGCGCCCGCACATCCGTTTCAATACGCGGGTCGAAAAGGCCGAGCGCAAGAGCGGCGGCGGCTGGACCATCACCCTCTCGACCGGGGAAGTGAAGGATTATGACGCGCTGGCCGTGGCCAATGGCCACCACTGGGCAGCGCGGATTCCGGAATATCCCGGCTCGTTCGATGGCGCGCAGATCCACTCGCACCAGTATCGCACTCCGTTCGAGCCGGTCGACTGCATCGGCAAGCGGGTGCTGGTCGTGGGCATGGGCAATTCGGCCATGGATGTGGCCAGCGAACTGTCGCAGCGGCCCATGGCGGCCAAGCTGTTCGTTTCGACCCGGCGCGGGGTGTGGATTTTCCCGAAGTATTACAAGGGCCAGCCGCTCGACAAGAATCCGGCCCCGGCCTGGATGCCCAAGGGGCTGCGCCAGTGGCTGGGCGCGCGGATGGTCAAGAAGCTGGTCGGCAAGATGAGCGACTATGGCCTGCCCGATCCGGAAATCGGCCCGTTCGAAAGCCATGGCACGGTATCGGGCGAGTTCCTGGTCCGCGCGGGATCGGGCGATATCGCGATGAAGCCGGGGATCGAGCGGCTGGACGGCGACGGCGTGATCTTTACCGATGGCACGCGCGAACAGATCGACGTGATCGTCTGGGCCACCGGCTATGACATCAGCTTCCCGTTCTTTGACGAGCCAAGCTTCAAGGCCGATTCCGACAATCGCCCGCCGCCGCTGTTCAAGCGCATCATGAAGCCGGGGGTGCCGGACCTGTTCTATATGGGCCTGGCCCAGCCGCTGCCGACCCTGGTCAACTTTGCCGAGCAGCAGTCGAAACTGGTCGGCGCCTATCTGGCCGGACAATACCAGCCGCCAAGCCCGGCCGAGATGGAGCAGATCATTCAGGCGGACGAGGATTACTACACCGGGCAGTATTACGCCGCCCGCCGCCATACGATCCAGCTCGACTTCGATCACTATGTCCGGGCGCTGAAGAAGGAACTGGAAAAGGGTGCCAAGCGCGCCGCCGCTGGGGGCAATGCCCTGCCGGTCAGGTCGCACCAGCTGGAGGAAGCATAGTCATGGCAAGTGTAGCAGACCGTCCGCTCAACCCCTTCGACGTCAGCCAGGATGCGATTTACGTCGACGATACCTGGCGCGAACCCTTTGCCCGGCTGCGCGCGGAAATGCCGCTGTCATGGCGCGAGGAAAGCCCCTTCGGCTCCTATTGGTCGGCAGTGACTCATGATCTGGTGCAGGAAGTGGAACTGCGTCACGACGTGTTCTCGTCACGCTGGGATCTGGGCAACATCACGATTGCCGATTCCGTCAATGATCAGGGCTTTCCCAATTTCATCGCCCAGGACCCGCCGATCCACACCGCGCAGCGCCGGGTGATCGCCCCCGCCTTTTCGCCCAGCCAGATGCTGAAACTGGACGCGGCGGTGAAGGCGCGGACCAAGCAGCTGATGGACGGTCTGCCGATTGGCGAGACCTTCGATTGGGTAGAGCGGGTTTCGATCCCGCAGACGCTGGGGATGCTGTGCATCCTGTTCGACATGCCGTTCGACGAATGGCGCGATATCAAGCGCTGGTCGGACTGGGCCAGCGGCGTTTCGGCAGAGAACCTGACCGACGAATATCGTGCGCAGTTCCTGGTTGAGATGGGCCAGATGCTGGGCCGGTTCGACCGCGAACTGGAAGACCGCCGTGGCAAGCCGCCGACCGACGACCTGCTCAGCCGCATGGTTCATTCCGAAGCCATGGGCCACATGGAGCCGATGGAGCGGATCGCCAACATCGCGCTGCTGATCGTGGGTGGCAACGATACCACGCGCAATTCGATGTCGGCGCTGGTCGAGGCGTTTGACAAGTATCCCGACCAGCTGGAGCGGCTGCGCGCCGATCCTTCGCTGATCCCCAATGCGGCGCAGGAAATCATCCGCTGGCAATCGCCGGTCACCCATATGCGCCGCACCGCGCTGGAGGACACCGAACTGGGCGGGCAGACGATCCGCAAGGGCGAAAAGGTTGTGATGTGGTACATCTCGGCCAATCGCGATGAAAAGATGTTCCCCGATGCCGAGCGGTTTGACGTGGGCCGGGAAAACGCGCGGCGGCACCTGTCGTTCGGCCACGGCATCCACCGCTGCGTCGGGGCCAAGCTGGCGGAAAGCCAGATTGCGACTGTGATCGCCGAAATCGTCAACCGCAACATTCGCATCGTCCCGCAGGGCGCGCCGGAGCGGCTGGCCAGTCCGTTCCTGCACGGCTTTACGGCCATGCCGGTGCGGATCGAACCGCGGTGAGCGCCGCGCCCTTCGAAACGCTGCTGGTCGAGCAGGAAGGGCCGATCCTCTGGGTCAGGCTCAACCGGCCCGAAGTGCTGAACGCCTATACCAACCAGATGGGCGCGGAACTGGTCCGCGCCATCGGGCAGGCGGACAGCGACGACAGCGTGAAAGTGGTGGTCCTCACCGGCACGGGCCGCGTGTTCTGCGCCGGGGCGGACGTTTCGGCCGGGGCAGGCGCGTTTGACACCGAAAGCGGTGAAGGGGCGAAGAACTTTGGCAGCCGCGAAGGACGGCGGGAGAATTCCGATTTCGTTGCGGCGATGATGAATTCGCTCAAGCCCTTGCTGGTCGCCTACAACGGTTCGGCAGCCGGGGTTGGCCTGACCCTGACCCTGCCCTGCGACATTCGCATCGCGGCGGACAATGCCAAGTTCGGCTGCGTCTTCACCCGGCGCGGGCTGGTGCCAGAGGCTGGCTCTTCCTGGTTTCTGCCGCGACTGGTCGGGCTTTCAACCGCGCTGAAATGGTGCATGACCGGCGCACTGGTTCCGGCGCAGGAGGCGCTGGCGGCAGGGCTGGTCAGCGAAGTGGTCGCCGCCGATCAGGTTCAGGCGCGGGCGCGTGAACTGGCCCTGGAAATCGCCGCCAATTGCTCGCCGGTGGCGCTCGCCCTGACGCGGCGCATGCTGTGGCACTTCTCGGCGCAGGACGGACCGAAGGGCGCGCTCTCGGTCGATGCCGCGCTCAACATTGCGCTGGGGGCCAAGAGCGATGTGCATGAAGGCGTGGCGGCCTTCCTGGAAAAACGCGCGCCGCAATTCCCGCTCAGCGTTTCAAATGACTTGCCGGCCATGCCGTGGTGGCCGGAAAATCCGACAGGCTATCGTTGATGTACAAACTCTATGGCGCGCTCGGCTCGCCCTATTCGATGAAGCTGCGCGCCCTGCTGCGCTATCGCCGGATTCCGCACCTGTGGGTGGATGGCGCGGCCACGCGTGAGGCGGTGCGTCAGGTTCGCGCGCCGGTGATCCCGGTGCTGCAATATCCGGACGGCCACTACGACAACGATTCCACCCCGGTGCTCTACGATCTGGAACAGCGCCATGCCGAGCGGCGGGTGGTGCCGGACGATCCGGCCCAGGCCTTCATCGCCCACCTGCTGGAAGACTTTGCCGACGAATGGCTGACCAAGGCGATGTTTGGCTATCGCTGGCTGGAAGAGGTCGACCAGATCCAGATGAGCCGCTGGCTGGCCTTTGACAACATGAAGGGCGGCGGGCTGGAGCAGAGCCAGCATTTCGCCGAACAATTCCGCGCCCGGCAGGTTGGCCGCATGGCGCTGGTCGGCTGTACCCGTGAAAACTTTTCGCTGATCGAGGCCAGCACCCGCGCGGTTCTCTCGGCACTGGAAGCCCATGTGGTGAACCGGCACTGCCTGTTTGGCACCCGCCCCAGCATGGCGGAATTCGGCATCTATGGCCAGCTGTCGCAGCTTGGCACCGACCCGACCCCGCAGGCGATGATGCGGGCCGACTATCCCTATACCTATCGCTGGCTGGCCCATATCGACGACATGAGCGGGCTGGAGGGCGAGTGGGAACCGGGCTTTGCCCCGGTCGTGGCCGAACTGGTCTGCATTGCGGGGCAGGTCTATGTCCCCTTCCTGCGCGCCAACGAACAGGCGGCAGAGGCAGGTGAAGAGACCTTCCGCATGGAGGCCATGGGCCTGCCCTATACCCAGGGCGTGTTCAAATATCAGCTTAAGTGCCTGCGCGAACTGCGTACCCGCTATGCCCGGCTGGAAGGGGCGGCGCGCGATCAGGTCAATGCCGTTCTAGAACAGGATTGGCTGGAACTGATCGGCTGATTGGCGCGTTTCGAACAAGTTGGTGCATTCAGCTTAGCGCAAAGCTTGAAGCGGCATAGCGGAACGGGCAATAGCTGGCCCGTTACCGCAAATCGCTGCGGCGGGCGCATTCGAACTTGGAGCTTTGGAAATGAACGTGCGGGGCAAATTCCGTTTGGGCTGGGCTGTCGGACTTGGCCTGGGGCTGACCTCTGCCGTCGCATTCGCCTCAGCCCAGCCACAGAATATCCTGCCGTCGCAGCCTGCGCCCGCGCCGACCCCTGCCGCCACTGCTACGCCTGCGGTTCCTGCCCAGGCGCTGCAGGCTCCGCTGGACGAGCCGGTGCTGGAATGGAGCGTGGCCCAGGCCCGCCAGCTGCTCAGCGTGATTCAGGGGATTGGCGCCGACGGCCTGATCCCGGCAGACTATCAGCCCGAAGCCCTGCGCACCGCGATTGCCGCCGGTCCGGGCGAGGCGCTGAACCAGCAGGCCAGCAAGTCGTTGTCGTGGCTGATCGAGGATATGCGCGACGGGCGCACCCGCATGGATTCGCGCGTGCAATGGTTCGTGGTCGATACCGATCTGGATAACAGCCCGACCTCTGCCGTGATGGAACAGGCGCTGGCCAGCGGCGACATTGCCGGCACGATCCAAGGCCTGGCGCCGACCACGCCAGACTATGCCGCGCTGAAAGCCATGCTGGCAGCAACGCCCAAGGCGGAGCGCGGCAAGCGCAATCTGATCCGGGTCAACATGGATCGCTGGCGCTGGCTCCCGCGTGAGCTGGGCAAGTTCTACCTGATGACCAATGTGCCGGAATTCCAGCTGCGCCTGACGGTCGATAACACCATTATCCGGTCCTACCGCACCATCGTTGGCAAGCCGGGCAAGACCGCGACTCCGCAGCTGGCCGAAGTGGTCGAAGGCGTGATCTTCAACCCGACCTGGACCGTGCCGCAGTCGATCGTGAAAGGTGAAGGACTGGGCGCGCGCCTGCTTGCCAATCCAGCTCAGGCCCTGCGCGAAGGCTACAAGGTGAGCAAGGGCAAGGACGGCTATGTCACCGTTGTCCAGCAGCCGGGACCGAACAACGCATTGGGCTTCATGAAGCTCGACATGCCGAACGAGCACGCGATCTTCCTGCATGATACGCCCAACCGCAACCTGTTCAACAGCAAGGTCCGTGCGCTGAGCCACGGCTGCATCCGTACCGAGCGGGCGATGGAACTGGGCATGACCATGGGCATTCTTGGTTCGGGCAAGACGACCGATGAAATGGTCGAGATCGTCAGGTCTGGCAAATATACCCGCGTGCCGATGACCAAGACTTTCCCGGTCTATATCATGTATTTCACCATGGCGACGGACATCAACGGCAAGATGGGCACCTTTGCCGATCTCTACAGCCGCGATGCCCCGGTGCTCGCCGCCTTCTCCGCGCCGCGCAAGGCCTGGGACGGCAAGCGCAAGAGCACGGAAAAGGTGATCCAGCTGGACAACCCGCTCTAACGAATACAGGCTTCGACAGGCTCAGCCTGAGCGGGTGACAAGATGAAATCCGCTCACCCTGAGCCTGTCGAAGGGTGTTTTGTCCGCCTGAGCGATCAGGAGGCGCTGCAGCTTTGCAGCTGGGCCGTCTCGCCTGCGGTCAGGCTGCTGCCCTCGGTGATCCAGGCCTGAAGCCGGGTGCCCTGTCCGCGCGGTTCGATCTTTACCGCGATGCCGCGTTCGGAATCGGAAAAGTGGTTCTGGGTGACGATGTCCAGCTTCAGCCCGCCTTCGGGCCGATGCACGAGGCAGCCCAGTACGTCCTTCAGCGGGCGCGGGGTGGCAGTGTCAAAAGCCTTGGTCTTGCCGACCAGTTCGCGGCTGACGGTCCATTCATGCCACAGCAGCGGGGCCGAGAGCAGGACTGCTCCGAACACCAGAATGCCGACCAGGGCCTTGCGGGATTGCTGCTGGTTCAAGCGTCGCCAATACGATCAGCAAAGAGCAGGCGCCCGCCCGAGAGGTTCCACAGCGCTTCGTTGAAGTCTTCCGGACCCATGGCAAAGCAGCCCTCGCTGCGGCCCAGTTTGCCGAACCGGGCAACATGGGCGGCAGAGGCATAGGTGGCCGGGTGCATCACGATCGCGCGTTCCAGCGCGGTCTTGTTGTCCGCATCGAGGCCCAGCAGGCGGATCGAGGTGCCGTACTTGCCGTAATACCATTCCGCGGTGAGATAGGCCCCGCGCGAAGTTGCCTCGGAACCCGGCACGCCGGAGAACTGCTGAAGAAAGCCGGAATGGGCCGGGTCCGAACCGCGCCCGTGCGAGACACGGAACGAGCGGATCGTGCCGCTTTCCAGATTGACGAAATGGAACCGGGGCAGGGTCGAGGCGCGGGCGAAATCGGCAATGCCGACGATGTCACCGCGCCACACGGTCGCGCCAGCGCGTTCCAGTTCGCGCTTGGCAATGGCGATCAGCCGGGCTTCATAGGCCGGGTTGGGCTGCACCGCCAAAGGCAGGGCCGGCTCGGCCACAGTGGCGGCCTGCGGCGATGTGGTGAGGCCGAAAGCCTTGTCGAAGTCGTCAGCCAGCGATGCATCCTGGGCGGCCTGTGCCAGCGCACGGCCGGGCAGCGAAAGCGAGGCCCCCGCTGCCAGCGTTCCCAGAATCAGATCGCGACGTCTCATGATGCCCACCATAGCGCGGCTTCGATAATCGGGCAATTAACTGGCTGCCAAGCCCAAATCGGCAATCTAGCGTCCAGCCGCGCCCAGTTGATTGAGCGCCTCGCCATCGACCCGCATGACGGTCCATTCGTCCATGAAGCGTGCGCCCAGCTTTTTATAAAAGCCGATGGCCGGTTCATTCCAGTCCAGCACGGACCATTCCAGCCGGGCGCAGTCCCGCTCAACCGCAAGGGCGGCAAGGTGCGAAAGCAGCGCCTTGCCAAGGCCTGAACCGCGCGCTTCGGGCCGCACGAAGAGGTCTTCCAGATAAATGCCGGGGCGTCCTTCAAAGGTCGAGAAGTTATGGAAGAACAGGGCAAAACCCTGCGGCGCGCCGTCCAGTTCACCGATCACGACTTCGGCATAGGGGCGCGGCCCGAACAGCTTGGCTGCCAGCACGGCGTCGTCAAAGCGGACTTCATGGGCAAGGCGTTCATATTCCGCCAGATCGCGGATCAACTGGGCGATCAGGGGCAGGTCTGCGGCCGTGGCCGGGCGGATCGAAATGGTCATGGGTCCGGCTCTAGCGGGCTGAACCTGAAATAGGAATTGCCGAAATGGGCAGGCTACCTTGCGCGGATCACCATGCGGTCGCCCTGCAATTCAACCCCGCCCAGCCGCCGCAGGACCGACTGGCCCAGCAGGTTGGTGGCAAGCCCGCGCACGACGACGGCATCGACGCCGTGAAGCTGCTGTCCGGCAAGCTCCATCTCGTCGAGCTTCACCGCCGCGCCATAGGCAATGCCCGATGCGGTGCGCATGTTGGGCTGGAATTCGTGTTCCGGGGGCAGGATGCCCAGGCTTTCCGCCTCGGCTTCGGTCAGGGCGACAAGGTCGGCCCCGGTATCGACCATGAATTCGACTTCGCTGCCACCGTTCACACTGGCGCGGACCCGGAACTGGCCGGTGGAATCGCGGGTAAGGGCCAGCGCGTCCTCGCCGTTATCGTCCACACGGGTGGCGGCGACGCTGGGCAGCGGCGCGGGCGCGGCTTCCGGCTGGGGAGCAAGGAAGGCCGCCGCAAGGCTCATCACGCCGACGGCGGACAGGGCGGTGAAAACAAGCCGGTTCATCGTGGCGCTAGTCTAGCGCCGAGAGGTTACCGTTTGCTTAGGCCGCCTTGCCGTGGGCCACGTCCATGCTGACTGCGCGGCCCGCCTCGATCTCGGCGGCCTTGGCTTCGACCAGCTTGACGATGTGGGCGATCATGTCGGCATCCTGCACGTGATGGTCGGTCACGCCGGAAAGGTAGACCATGTGCTTGCCATTGCCGCCACCGGTAATGCCGATGTCGGTTTCGCGCGCTTCGCCCGGGCCGTTGACGACGCAGCCCAGCACCGACAGGCTCATCGGGGTCTTGATGTGCTGCAGGGCATCTTCCAGCCGCTCAACCGTGCGGATCACGTCAAAGCCCTGGCGCGCGCAGCTGGGGCAGGAAACGATCCGCACCCCGCGCGTGCGCAGGCCCAGCGCCTTCAGGATTTCATAGCCGACGCGCACTTCCTCTTCCGGTTCGGCGGAAAGCGAGACGCGGATCGTGTCGCCGATCCCGGCCCACAGCAGGTTGCCGATGCCGATGCTGGACTTCACCGTGCCGCCGATCAGGCCGCCCGCTTCGGTAATGCCCAGGTGCAGCGGGCAATCGACCGCTTCGGCCAGACCCATGTAGGCAGCAACCGCCAGGAACACGTCGCTCGCCTTCACCGCGACCTTGTATTCGTGGAAGTCATGATCCTGCAGCAGCTTGATGTGATCCAGCGCGCTTTCGATCAGGGCTTCGGGGCAAGGTTCGCCGTATTTTTCCAGCAGGTCCTTTTCCAGGCTGCCGGCATTGACGCCAATGCGGATCGCACAGCCATTGGCCTTGGCCGCGCGGACCACTTCGGCCACGCGCTCGCTCGATCCGATGTTGCCGGGATTGATGCGCAGGCAGGCGGCGCCGGCATCGGCGGCTTCCAGTGCGCGTTTGTAATGGAAATGGATGTCGGCCACGATCGGCACCTGCGCCGCGCGGACGATTTCCGGCATGGCCGCCGTGCTCGCCTCGTCCGGGCAGGAGACGCGGATAATGTCCGCCCCGGCATCTTCGCAGCGGCGGATCTGGTCGATCGTTGCCTTGGCATCGCTGGTCAGGGTGTTGGTCATGGTCTGGACGGTGATCGGCGCGCCGCCACCCACCGGGACCTTGCCCACCATGATCTGCCGGGACGTGCGCCGCGCGATATCGCGCCAGGGTCTGATCGAAGACATGGCCGCGTTATAGGGCGAAGGACGGGTGGAGCAAACCCCACCCGTCCCAATGGGCATTACAAAGTGAAGCCCAGTCGCACGAACAGGCTACGCGCCGGTGCGGTCAGCTTTTCACCGACGGCCAGATCCGAACCGGTCACCCGGTTGCGGCCCGCCAGATGGTCGGAATAGCGCCGGTCGAACAGGTTTTCGACCCCGCCGCTGAGCGAGATCGACTGGCCCAGTGCCACGTCGAACCACAGGTTCGCCGCGACCCAGCCGGGGCTGGCCGCTTCGCCATTGGTGGCCGAAACCTTGTTCTGCCGCGCCGCGCCTACTGCTTCGCCGGTGACTGACCAGCCCTGCGCCTGCCAGGTCAGGGCCAGACGGCCATTGAGCGGGGCAATGCGGTAGAGGTTGTCGGCAATGTCGCGCCGCTTGCCGCGCACATAGCTGACGGTCCCTTCCAGCTTGAGCTGGTCCAGCACCTGCCAGGTCAGGTCGGCATCGGCGCCATAGAGTTCCGCTTCGACATTGGTGGCAAGCAGCGGGGTGGCATCGCCGTTCATCGTGGCAATGTGGATCTGGTGGACCATGCTGGCCGGCACCGGGGTGCCCTGCACATAGTTATCGATCCGGCGGTAGAACACCGAAGGCCGGAAGGTGACCGGACCGCTGACCAGATCGACGCCGCCCTCTGCCGACCATGCCGCTTCGGGCTTCAGCGTCTGGCTGCCGATGTAGATGTTGCCATCGGCCAGACCGCCGCTGGCCTCGGTCGGCAGCCACGAGAACCGCTCGACCGCATTGGGCACCCGGCTCTTGCGCGACAGGGTCAGGCGCGGGCGCACCGTGCCTTCATCGCGCCACAGGCGGATCACGGCGTCCCAGGTGGTGTCCTTGCGCATGCCATTGGTTAGGGCCGTGGCCTTGGCCAGATTGGCAATCATCACCGACACGGCACTGCCGGTCTGCGGATTGTTCATCCGGGCGTTGTGGCCATCCACCCGGACCCCCAGATCGGCCTGCCACCCGGCATGAGCAAAGCGGGCTTCAGCAAAGGCGCCGATCCGTTCCTGCCGCACCTGATCGAGCGAGCCGATGATGAAACCGGGCGTGTTGGGATTGGTGATGTTGACCATGCGGTCGATCGTCATCCCGTCCACCCCGATCCGCACCGGACCAAGACCCAGCCGTGCTGCGCCGCTCAAAGTCTGCGCTTCGGCATAGGAATAGCGGTATTTGCTCGGGTCACTTGGCGCGGGGCGCTGCGAGAAATTGTCCATCCCGTGGCTGACATCGGTGAAGCCCAGGGTCAGGTCGAAGGGCAGGGTGCCCAGCTTGCCTTCAAACCCGGCGCGGACAAAGTCGGTGTGGAAGAAGTCGATATCCATCCCATAGGGCGGATTGCCGCTGTTCCCGGTTTCCTGCCGCCGCCAATCGAGCGAGAGGCGGCTGTCACCCGTCGAAAAGCCGGCGGACAGGCCATAGGTCAGCCGTTCATAGCCGGTATCCCGCGCGCGTCCGCCGGGAATGCGATAGTCGTCGCCCTGTTCCCAGGCGGCAATCACGTTGAAGCGCACCCGTTCGCTGGCCAGGCCCGCCACGCCGCCAACCGCGACGCCATTGTCCGCGCTGCGATAGCTGGAGGCCAGGCTGGCGACCGGGGTCAGAGCCGCGCTGGCGGTGAAGTCCACGCTCTTCAGGCGGGCATCGACCATGGCGCCCATGCCCGGTCCTTCGCTGACCGGAGCGGCACCGCGCGTCACGCTGATGCTGTCGAGCAGGATCGCCGGGGCATAGTGCAGCGGCGGGTCCATCGCGTTGGGGCCGCCGGACTGAAAGCTTTGCCCGGCAACGCGGATCGCCAGCCGGTCGGAAAACAGGCCGCGATACTGGACCTGGCCCGAAATCGCGCCGTTGTTGATCAGGGCTGCGCCGGGCAGGCGGGCGGCAAGGGCGGCGGCATCGGCAGCACTGGCATGGCCGGTGACGGGATCGGTCCCGCTTTCCAGCGCGCCGGACTGGCGCTGGCCAGTGACGACGATGGTATCGGTCAGGGGGGCAGGTGCGGCCTCTTCCGCCATGGCGGGCATGGCGAACAACATCGGCAGCGCGGCGGCGCTGCACAGCAGACGGTAAGTCATTTTAAGGTACTCTCGCTTGATCGGTATTCAAATGAAGACGGATGATCAGGCGAAAGCGGGCGGTCCTCTGGCCGGGGGACGCAGGGCGTGCCATGCGGTCAGGCGGGCGGCGGCAAGGCCGGGATAGGCAGGCGCTGCGAACTGCGGCGCATCCGGCAGGCTGATTGCTGGCGGCAGGTCCAGCGCGCCGCCCATGGCTATGCCATAGGGGCACGGATCGCGCGGGGCTTCCTTGCCTGGCAGGCCGGGATCAATCTCGACAACGCTGGAGCCGCTGCCCGAACAGATCGCCACGCGGATGCCGTGTTCGTCGGCCACGGGCATATACCCGGCAGGCGTCGCCATGCGCAGCGCCAGCGTTGCGACCAGCAACAGCAGGGCAAAGGCCGGATGAAGACGACGCAGCAGGCTCATTTCGCCATGCCCGCTAGGCCCGTTTGTGCGCGGCGTAAACGGCCTAAATCAATTTCAGTGAAATAAGCGGCGCGCCGTTAAAGCATCCGTGCGAAAAGAAATTCCGGATCGATGTGATCCCCGACCTTGAAGGTAATATCGGCCACCTTGCCATAGCCATAGCGCTGGTAAAACCGGTGCGCGCCATCATTATAGGCATAGACCGAGATCTGCACTTCGTCCGCGCCGCGCTGGGCAAACTGCTCTTCGGCCCAGTCCATCAGGGCCGCACCGATGCCTTTCCCGGTCGCGTCGGGCGCAGTGTAGAGCTGCTTCAGTTCCATCACCTTCTGCCCGCGGGCGTGTTCGGGAAAGCCGCAGGTCAGGCCGATCTTGCAATAGCCCAGCAGCGCCCCGTCCTCGCCCTCGGCCAGGCGATAGACCCGCGCCGGGTTGGCCAGTTCCGCTGCAATCGCCGCTTCGGACAGGCTTTCTTCCAGAAAGGCGTTCAGGTCTTCCGCGCGGTACAGGTGGCCGAACTTGGCGATAAAGGCGTCGGTCGCCAGGCGCGAGATGGCGGGAATGTCGGCAGCACTGGCTTCACGCAGGATCACGGGCATCTCTCTGGTAACAGGGGAATTGCCCCCTGCCTGCTCTCTGCTATCGTCCGGCCCATGATTTCAAGCCCGTTGCGCCGGATGCTAACCGGTATCGCTCTTGTTCTGGCTCTTCCCGCTGCGGCGCAGCAGGCTGCTCCGCCCGCGCCGCTCCCCCCGCCGCCGCGCTGGTCGCTTGCGATCCATGGCGGGGCGGGAACGATCACGCGTGAGGCGATGACGCCCCAAAAGGAAGCCGAATTCCGCGCCGCGCTGGAACGGGCGCTAGCGGTTGGCACGGCAATTCTCGACCGTGGCGGTCTGGCGATCGATGCGGTGGAAGCCGTGGTGACCACTCTGGAAGATGATCCGCATTTCAACGCCGGGCGCGGTGCGGTCTTCACCTGGGAAGGCAAGAACTCGCTCGACGCGGCGATCATGGATGGCCGCACCCGCATGGCCGGGGCCGTCGCTGGTCTCAGCCGGACCAAGAACCCGATCAAGCTGGCCCGCGCGGTGATGGAAAAAAGCCCGCACGTCTTCCTGATTGGCAATGGCGCAGAAGAATTCGCCCGGGAAAAGGGCGTGGAAGAAACCGACCCGGCATGGTTCTACACCCAGGAACGCTGGGAACAGCTGCAAAAGATGAAGGCGAAAAAGCTGACCGCCTATGATGTCGATCACAAGTACGGCACGGTCGGCGCCGTCGCAGTCGATGGTCACGGCCATCTGGCAGCCGCGACTTCGACCGGAGGGATGACTGGCAAGCGCTGGGACCGGGTGGGCGATGCGCCGGTGATCGGCGCGGGAACCTATGCCGACGATCGAGCCTGCGCCGTCTCGGCCACAGGCACGGGTGAATTCTTCATCCGCGAAGGCGTGGCGCACGAGATATGCGCCCGGATGCGCCTGATCGGTGAAAGCGCGCAGGTCGCGGCGGATACCGTCATGCTGGAAACCGGCGAGATGGGCGGCGATGGCGGGGTGATCGTGGTGTCACCCGATGGACATGCAGTCTTCTCGTTCAACACGCCGGGTATGTACCGGGCGCGGGCGAACTGGGAAGGGATGAAGGAAGTGGCGATCTATCGCGACGACGGCCCCGGCGGCATTGCCCCGCCCAAGGAGATTGCCGCACCGGATGCAGAGCCGAATCCCGATCCCAAGCATTGAGGGGCGGGCTTCGACAGGCTCAGCCTGAGCGCAGGTTTATTCAAGCCCGCTCACCCTGAGCTTGTCGAAGGGTGTTCGCGCTGAAAAGGAGCCTTAGCCCCGCGCCAGTTCCTGCGGATAGGTGCCCAGCACGCGCAGTTCCTTGCAGTGGAAGGCCAGTTCTTCCATCGCGCGATCCACCGCCGGATCACCCGGTGAACCGACGATGTCGGCATAGAACATGGTCGCGGCGAAGCTGGCACCCTTTTGATAGCTTTCCAGCTTGACCATGTTGACGCCGTTCGTGGCAAAGCCGCCCATCGCCTTGTACAGCGCGGCGGGGATGTTCTTCACTTCGAACACGAACGTGGTCATCGCGGGGCGGCCCTGCAAGGTCGCCGGGTCCAGCGGCTCGCGCGCAAGGACGACGAAGCGGGTCATGTTGTCCGCCGCGTCCTCGACGTTTTCCGCAATGGTCTTGAGACCATAAAGATTGGCCGCAATCTTGGGCGCGATGGCGCAGATTGTCGGATCGCCCAGTTCTGCAACATGGGCGGCGGCCCCTGCCGTATCGGCATAGGCCAGCGGCACGATCTTGCGTTCGCGCAGGAAGAAGCGCGACTGGCCCAGCGCCTGCGGGTGGGAATAGCAGCTGGTGAAAGGACCGTCGCCCAGCGCCATCAGGTCGTGGTGGATCGACATGAAATGCTCGCCCACGATCGACAGGCCGCTTTCCGGCAGCAGGAAGTGAATGTCGGCCACGCGGCCATTCTGCGAATTTTCGATCGGAATGATCGCGCGGTCGGCGCGGCCGTCCTTCACCGCTTCCAGCGCGTCTTCGAAACTGAAGCAGGGCAGCGGAAGGCCATTGGCATCCCATTCCATCGCCGCACGGTGGCCGTTGCAGCCCGGCGCGCCCTGAAAGGCAATCGCGCGGGCGGGATCGGCCACGGCGGCCTTGGTCATTTCCTGAACACGGGCGAGAGCGGGAGCGGGATAGGAATTCATGACAGCTGCCCCTAGGCGGCCAGGCCGGTGGTTACAATTCGGAACTTTTCATCGCGAAGATCGGGGTGTGCGGCTGGTATGTGGCCATGCGCTCCAGCAGCAGGTCCAGTTCCGGCTCGGCAATGATGATCCCCTGATGGGTCGGGCGGATGAAGCCGACTTCGATCATGTGGTGATTGAACGCGATCAGGTGATCGAAAAAGCCCATGGCGTTGAGCAGGCCGACCGGCTTGGAATGATAGCCCAGCTGCGCCCAGCTGACTGCTTCCCACAGCTCGTCCATGGTGCCGACACCGCCCGGGATGGTGACGAAGCCATCGGACAGACGGGTAAAGGCGGCCTTGCGCTGGTGCATGTCGGGCACCACGATCAATTCGGTGCAGTCGTGGTTGGCCACTTCGCTGCTGACCAGGGCTTCGGGGATCACCCCGATCACTTCGCCGCCAGCTGCCAGAGCGGAAGAGGCGACCGCGCCCATCAGGCCCAGGCGCCCGCCGCCATAGACCACGCCGATGCCGCGCTCGGCCAGGCTGCGGCCAACCTGTTGAGCCAGCTCGATATAACGGGGGTCGGCCGGACTTGCCGAACCACAATAGACCGCCAGACGCTTCACTGTTTTGTCTCCACCATCAATCGGGCGGTCGCCTTAGCACCGGCCAGCACGGCTGCAAGCCCTGCGCCCGGATGGGTGCCGGCACCGACCAGATAGAGGTTGGCCAATTTGCTATCCTGATGATGCGGGCGCAGCGGCCCGGACTGGGTCGGGCTTGGCTCAAGGCTCCATCCCGCGCCGGCCCAGGCGTTGAAATCCAGCGCCAGATCGCGCGGGGTCGTGTGGAAGGCGGTGACGATGCGGTCCTCTATATCAGGGACCAGCCTCCGCCCGATTTCGCCCAGTACCCGGCGTTGCAGCACGGGGCCGATCGTGTCCCAGTCAATCGGCAGCTTGACCAGATTGGCCACGGGCACCGTCGCGGCAAAGACGCTGCGCCCGGACGGGGCAAGGCCGGGATCGGTGACGCTGGGGTGGGACAGCAGGATCATCATGTCCTGCGGCAGCACCCCGTGGGCAAAGATATCGTCCAGCAAGCCCTTAAAGCGCGGACCGAACAGGGCCATGCGGTGCGGGATGCCGGGCCAGGTTCCTTCCAGCGCGAAATGGACAGTGAAGGCCGAGGGCGAGAAGCTCTTGTCCGTCAGCTTGCGGGCCATTGCGGGTCCGCGCTGAATGTCGCGCATCAGGTCGCGGTAGGTATGGACCACATCGGCATTGCTGGCGGCCAGCGTAACCTTGCTGCGCCAGCCGCTGGCACATTCGATCTCGGTCACTCGGTTGCCAACGGTGTGGATGCGCACCACCGGATCGTGCAGGCGGACCTCGCCGCCCAGCTTTTCAAACCGCTCGGTCATGGCTGCGATCAGCCGGCCCATCCCGCCTTCCGGCCACCAGACCGGGCCAAGCCCTTCCGGAATCTGGCCAAGCAGGTTGAACGCGGACGTGGCGCGCGGATTGCCGCCAGCAAGCAGCGTCTGGAACGACAGGGCGGCGCGCAGCTTGTCCGATTTCACCAGACTGGCGGCCAGCCCCGCCGCGCTGCGCCAGCCCTGATGGCGGAAGATTGGCCCGACCATGTCAAGCATGGCCCGCATCCGCCCTTGCGGCTGTTCGGCCAGCCGCTGCCAGCCATCGACCCGGCTGGCGGCGCACCATTCGGCAAAGTCTTCGTAACCAGGCACGTCTTCCGGGGAAAGGCGGGCAAGCTGCGCCGGGTCTGCCGGCAGGTCCAGCACGCCGCCATCCGGCCAGCTGCAGCGCCAGGCCGGTGCGACCGGCAGCAGCTTCACCGTATCGGCCAGATCCTCACCGGTCAGGCTCCACAATTCGCGCAAAGCGGCGGGGTCGGAAATGGCCGCAGGGCCTTCCTCGAAAATAAAGCCGTCCTGCTGCCAGGTGCGGATCAGGCCGCCGGGCTGGGGCTTTGCCTCGACCAGCACGGTCGGCTGGCCTGCTGCTTGCAGCCGGATTGCCAGGGCCAGCCCGCCGATGCCCGCGCCGATGACGCAGGCCCGGGACTGTGCCGGTGCCGGAATTACAGGCTGCTCACTAGTCTTGCGCCGGGCCATGCAGGGCCTTGTAGTGCCCGCACGCCACGATGCAACGGCAATGCCGTTCAGCCGCGCTTTCGTCCCGGAATGGTGCAGTCTGTGTACCGCTTGCGACGACCCGCACCCGAGGTTTGACTGGTGTCAATTACCCGCTTGGCAATTTGCCGGAATGAGGGTTTAATCGAGCAATTAATAAAAAATGGAAGAGGAGAGTCGATGATGAGCGCTGCCGCGTCTGCCGTAGCTGCACAGGGCGTTACCCATGTTGATGTCCTGATCGTAGGTGCCGGGATTTCCGGGATCGGTTCCGCCTATCACTTGCAGGACCAGTGCCCCGGCAAGTCCTATGCAATCCTCGAAATGAAGGACACGTTTGGCGGGACCTGGGAAACCCACAAGTACCCCGGCGTCCGTTCCGATTCGGACCTTTACACCTTTGGCTATCGCTTCAAGCCGTGGGTCGGCACCCCGATCGCCTCGGCCCAGGCGATCCTCAACTATATGGGCGAAGTGATCGAGGAGAACGGCATCGGCCCGCATATCCATTACGGCCACCGCATCACCAAGGCATCGTGGGACAGCAAGGCAAACCTCTGGACGGTTGAGGCCACCCGCAAGTCCGACGGGGCCAATGTGGTTTTCACCGCCAACTTCCTGTGGATGTGCCAGGGCTATTACGACCACGAAAAGCCCTACATGCCGGATTGGCCGGGCATGTCAGACTACAGGGGCATGCTGGTCCACGCCCAGCTGTGGGACCCCAAGACCGATTACAAGGGCAAGAAGGTTCTGGTGATCGGTTCCGGCGCAACTGCGGCAACGGTGATCCCGGAATTCGCCAAGGAAGCCGAGCATGTCACCATGCTGCAGCGTTCGCCGACCTATTTCTTCTGCGCGGAAAACCGCAACGAACTGGCCGACAAGCTGCGCGCCGCCGGGATTGACGAGCCGACGATCCACCGCGTGGTCCGTGCGCAGATCATGCACGATCAGGACGTTATGACCCGGCGCTGCCAGGAAGAGCCGGAGCAGGTGTTCGAAGAACTGAAGGAACTGGTGCGCGGCTTTACCGGCAAGCCCGACTTTGAATTCGAACCGCACTTTACGCCGAAGTACCGCGTCTGGCAGCAGCGTCTGGCCTTTTGTCCGGACGGCGACATCTTCCGCGCCGCGGTCGATGGCAAGCTGACCGTGGTGACGGACGAGATCGAGACCTTCACCGAAAAGGGTGTCCGCACCAAGGGCGGGGTAGAGATCGAGGCTGACATCATCGTTGCCGCCACCGGTTTCAACCTGCTGATGATGGGCGGTATCCCGTTCTACGTCGATGGCCAGCAGGTCGATTGGCACGAAACGGTCAACTATCGCGGGATGATGTTCACTGGCGTCCCCAATATGGTCTGGGTCATGGGCTATTTCCGCGCCAGCTGGACCCTGCGTGTCGACATGCTGGGCGATTTCGTCTGCAACCTGCTCAAGCACATGGATGCCAAGGGCGCGAAACGGATCGACGTGGCTCTGCGCGACGAGGACCGCGACATGACGCTGGGCGACTGGATCGAAAACGACAACTTCAACCCGACCTACCTGATGCGCGGGCTGAATGAGCTGCCGAAGCGCGGCGACAAGCCGGAATGGCGCCACAACCAGGATTACTGGGCCGAACGGGACCAGATTCCGGCCACCGACCTGGAAGGCAGCGAGTTCCTCTACGACGGCGTCCGCGCTGGCCGGAAAGTGACCGAAGCCGCCTGATCGGGCTGACATAACCATCAAGCGGCGGCGCTGCATTGCCAGTGCCGCCGTTTTGATTCTATGCAGGTTTCAATGAGCAACCAAACAATCTGGTGGGGCGGACAGCGCCCCGATCTTCAGGCTATGACTGCCGGCGGGGCCGATTCCATGAACGGCTGGCTGTGCATCGAATTCGTCGATTGCGGCGATGACTGGATCAAGGCGCGGATGCCAGTCAACGAACGCACCCGCCAACCCTTTGGCCGCCTGCACGGCGGGGCCTCGGTTGCCTTTGCCGAGACGGTCGGTTCGGTGGCGGCGGGCTGGTGCGTCGATCGCAGCAAGTTCGTCGGCGTCGGCATGGAAATCAACGCCAACCACATCCGCCCGGCCTTTGACGGCTATGTCTATGCCACGGCCAAGGCGGAATCGCTGGGCCGGACGACGCAGGTCTGGACGATCCGGATCGAGGATGAGGCGGGCAAGCTGGTCTGCATCTCGCGCTTCACCGTGGCGGTGATCCCGTTGGAGCGGAAATAGGATCATGCCCGCCGAGATCGAATTCATCTACGATTTCGGCGGGCCGAATTCGTGGTTCGTCCACCGCGCCCTGCCTGCGATCGAGGCCAAGGGCCGGGTCCGCTTTCGCTATGTCCCGGTGCTGCTGGGCGGCCTGTTCAAGGCGACGGGCAACCGCCCGCCGATTCTAACCTATGGCCATGTTGAGGCGAAAGTCGCCTACGACCAGCTGGAGATGGAGCGCTTCATGGAGCGGCATGGCATTTCCGGCTTCAGGCTCAATCCGCACTTCCCGCTTAACACCCTGCTCGCCATGCGCGGCGCGATTGCGGCAGAGCGGCTGGGCTGCGGCCAGGCCTATCGCGAGACGATGTTCAAGGGGCTGTGGGAAGACGGGCTGAAGCTGGACGATCCGGCAGTCTGGGCCGAAACAGTGGCCGCTGCCGGACTGGATGCTGCCGCACTGGGCGCTCTGGTCGAAGACCCGGAAGTGAAGGCCGAACTCGTCGCCAATACCGATGCCGCCGTGGCGCGTGGAGCCTTTGGCGTGCCGACCTTTTTCCTGGGTAACGAGATGTGGTTCGGCAAGGACCGCCTGCGCGACGTGGTCGAGGCAGCCGAGGCGGAATAAGCTGCCCCCAATTGACTCGTCATTGCGAGCGAAGCGAAGCAATCCAGAAGGTCGCGCAAAACGCTCTGGATTGCCGCGGGGCTACGCCCCTCGCAATGACGAGATTTCCCTCAGCCCTGCGCGGCCTTCCACTCGCGCTTGATCTTCTTGGCCAGGCTCCACTTGTGAACCTCGGTCGGGCCGTCATAGATGCGGAAGGCGCGCACTTCGCGGAACACCTGCTCGACGATGGTGTGATCGGTCACGCCCATGCCGCCCATCACCTGAACGCAGCGATCGGCAATCCGCATCAGGGCTTCGGATACGGCGACTTTGGCCATCGAGCTTTCCGCCGTGCCAAGCGAGCCGGTATCCAGCACCTGGGCGCACCACTGGATCATCAGTTCGGCCTGCTTCAGGTCGATCAGGTTTTCCGCCAGCATGAAGCCGACGCCTTCATGGTCGATCAGGGCCTTGCCAAAGGCGTGGCGGCGGTTGGCATAGTCGCTGGCGATTTCGTGGGCGCGCTCGCAGCAGCCGTGCCAGCGCATGCAGTGTGACAGCCGCGCCGGAGACAGGCGGATCTGGGCATATTTGAACCCTTCGCCCGCTTCGCCCAGCATCTGGTCGGCGGGCACGCGCAGATTGTCGATCACCACGGTGGCGTGGCCGCCCGGCATCGAATTGTCGATGGTGTTGGGCACGTGTTCGATCCGGATTGCCGGGTTGGGCAGGTCGACCAGGAACATGCAGGCGCCTTCATCGGCCTTGGCCATGACGATGCCCACTTTCGCGCCTTCGGCCCCGGTGATGAAGGCCTTGCGCCCGTTGATCACCCAGTGGTTGCCATCCAGCTTGCAGGTGGTCTGCATCATCGACGGGTCGCTGCCCGCACCGCCTTCCAGTGCCGGTTCGGTCATGAAGAAGGCGCTGCGGGCGCGTCCTTCTACCAGCGGTTTCAGAAACCGTTCCTTGATTCCCGGGCTGCCAACCTTGCCGAGCAGGTACATGTTGCCTTCGTCCGGAGCCATGGTGTTGACCGCCAGCGGCCCCAGCGGAGAGAGGCCCGACTTTTGCAGGACATAGGCCGTTTCCAGCTGGGTCAGGTGGCCGCCATCGGGCAGCACGTGCGGGGTCAGCACTCCGGCTGCACGGGCCTTTTCCCGCATTTCCATGACCATTTCGTCCAGCGGCGCGCCGTGATGGTCGCGGCGGGGATCGCTTTCATAGGGGATCACGACCGAACGGACGAATGCCTCTACCCGCTGTCCGATTTCCAATGCGCGCTGCGTTGTCATCCTCATTCCCCTGCTTGCCAAGCCCGTCCGGGCCGTTCATGTGAACGTTTAATCGCGCGATTGAATTTGTGCCAGTACCGGGAGACCTGAAATGAGCGAATACCCCCTGCCCAATGCTTCGACCGACCTTTCCGGCCGTGTTGCCCTTGTCACCGGCGCATCGTCGGGCCTTGGCGCGCGCTTTGCCGAAGTGCTGGCCAGCCAGGGCGCAGCAGTCATCCTCGCCGCGCGGCGCAAGGACCGGCTTGAGGCTCTCGCTGACAAGATTCGTGCGGCGGGCGGCAAGGCTTTGGCCGTGCAGATGGACGCCACCGATGCCGACAGCATGATCGCCGCCGTGGCTGCGGGCGAGGCAGAGTTCGGCACGATCGACATTCTGGTCAACAATGCCGGGATGCCCGACGCCCAGCGCGCCCACAAGATGAGCCTGGAACTGGTTGACCAGGTGCTGGGCGTGAACCTGCGCGGCCCGTGGATTCTGGCCTGCGAAGTGGCGCGGCGCCTGATCGCTGCGGGCAAGCCGGGCCGGATCGTCAACATCAGCTCGGTCGCGCACTTCCGCTATGACGGCGGCGGCGCGGCGCTCTATGCCGTGACCAAGACCGCAATTGCCCGCATGACCGAGGCGCTGGCGGTCGAGTGGGCGCACTACAACATCAACGTCAACGCCATTGCCCCGGGTATGTTCGTTTCGGAAATGACCGACGGCATGTTCGCCCGCATGGGCGGCAATCCGGGCGAACACCTGCCGCGCAAGCGCGTGCCGGTGCCGGCGCAGATGGATTCGACCTTGCTCTATCTGGTCGCGCCCAGCAGCGAATGCGTGACCGGCGCAACGATCCGCATCGACGACGGCCAGAGCGCCCGGACCAAGATGTAAGGTACAGGTTCTCGTCATTGCGAGGAGCAAAGCGACGAAGCAATCCAGTGCCGCCTAAACCGCTCTGGATTGCTTCGCTCCGCTCGCAATGACGCAGGGAAAGCGAAGGAACGAACCATGCTCGTAACGGTGGAACGCGACGGCAATGTCGCGGTAGTGACGATGAACCGGCCCGAGGCGATGAATGCCCTGTCCAGCGCGCTGCGTGAGGATCTGGCCAAGGCGATGGTCGCGGTCGATGCCGATGACAGCATCCATGCCGTGGTCCTGACCGGGGCCGGAACCCGCGCCTTCACGGCGGGGCTGGACCTCAAGGAACTGGGCACCCAGGGCCTTGGCGCGGCCAATGCCGAAGACCCGCAGGCCAATCCGGTGAAAGCGATCGAGCAGTGCCGCAAGCCGGTGATCGGCGCGATTAACGGGGTTGCCATCACTGGCGGCTTCGAAGTCGCCGTGGCCTGCGACATCCTGATCGCCAGCGAGAATGCCCGCTTTGCCGATACCCATGCCCGCGTCGGGATCATGCCGGGCTGGGGCCTGTCGCAAAAGCTGTCGCGCCTGATCGGGATCAGCCGGGCCAAGGAACTGTCGCTCAGCGGCAATTTCCTCGATGCGCAGACCGCTTGCGCCTGGGGGCTGGTCAACCGTGTGGTTTCTGCCGAGGAATTGCTTCCGGCGGCAAAGAAGCTGGCGGCCGACATTGCCAGCGCCGATCCGGCGATGATCCAGGCCTACAAGGCGCTGATCGATGACGGTTTCGCCGTGGCCTTTGGCGAGGCCATGGCGCTGGAGCATAGCACTTCCTCAGCCCGCAATGCCAAGGTCAGCAGCGGCGAAGTGGAAGAGCGCCGCCGCGCCGTGATGGAGCGGGGGCGCAGCCAGGTCTGAGGCCGGTCAGCTGAAGCGGCGACCGACCCGTTCGGCAAAGTCGGGACCGATCCCGGCGGTGTTGAACACCTCGTGGGCGAGGCCTGCCTTCAGCGGCAGGTCCTCCGCCTCGCGGTAGAGCGCCTTGTAGGCGAAGACCGAATGGCGGCTCTGCGCGGCAATGGCTTCGGCCATGGCCATGGTCCGTGCTTCCAGTTCGGCATCGGGCAGGCAATGGTTGGCAAGGCCGATCCGCGCGGCTTCTGCGCCGCTGACCGGCAGGCCGGTAAAGCTGATCTCGCGCGCCTTGGCCTGACCGACCCGGCGCGGCAGGCGCTGGCTCATCCCCCAGATCGGAACCAGCGCAAACTGGCCGTGGGTATCGGCAAAGCTGGCGCTTTCCCCCGCAAGGATGATGTCTCCTGCCAGGGCCAGTTCCAGCCCGCCGGTAAAGCACCCGCCCTGTACCGCGACGATAACCGGCTGGGGCAGTTCGGCCAATTGCGTGACAATGCTGGCCTGATAGTTGGGGCGCGGCGTTGGTGCGCCGCGCTCCTTCAGGTCATTGCCTGCACAGAACACCGGCCCGGCCGCGCGCAGCACGACCGCGCCGATTGCTTCGCCAGCCTGCCTGATCTGCTCAATATGGCTTTCCAGTTCGGTCCAGAGCGCAATGTTGAGGGCATTGCGCTTGTCCGCGCGGTTCAGCGTCAGCACGGCGATGCCGCCGCGCTGCTCGAACAGGACCAATTCACCCACTTTAGCGATTGCCCCACTGCGGCGGGCGCTTTTCCATGAAGGCATTGCGCGCCTCGACCGAATCCGCCGTCTGCGAAAGCAGGATCTGCTGGCGGTCTTCCAGGCCAAAGGCGTGTTCCATGCTGGCCGCGTCGATGTTCAGGTTCAGCGCGTCCTTGGTCAGGCGCAGGCCCATCGGGCTGGTCAGCAGCATTTCGTCAGCCAGAGCTAGCGCCTTGCCCAGCAGTTCCTCATGCGGGACGACTTCGCTGACCAGACCGCAGGCCAGAGCCTTGTCGGCATGCATGAACTTGCCGGTCAGCAGGTATTCGCTGGCGACCGAGCTGCCGACCAGGCGCGGCAGGAAATAGCTGGCGCCCATGTCGCAGCCACCCAGGCCGATCTTGATATAGGCCGCGTTCATCCGCAGGTCCGGCGCGGCATAGCGCACGTCGCTGGACAGCAGCAGCGAGAAGCCGCCGCCACAGGCCGGCCCTTGTGCGCAGGCGATGATCGGCTGCGGGCACTTGCGCATCGCCTGCATGACCGAGGCGATCATGCGCTGGGTGCGCCATCCGGCATGGACCGCGCCGGTATTGCCATCGCGCTGCCAGCCGGTCAGGTCCAACCCGGCGCAGAAGGCGCGGCCCTTGGCCTGCAGCACGACCACGCGGACCTCATGCCGGTGGTTGAGCCCGGTGAAATAGTCGAGCAGCGCCTGAATCAGCGGCTCGTTCATGGTGTTGAGCCGTTCCGGGCGGTTGAGCGTGACGATTTCCACCGCGCCCCGGTTTTCTATAATGATCGGCTGTTCCTGTGCCTGTTCGGCCATCCTCTTTTCCCTTTCTGTCTGGTTTGGCTCCATTGAGCCGCCCGGACAGCGCTTTGCAAGAGGAAGTGGCGCGTTTGGGCTACTTTACGTCGAAAGTGACCTTGCCGTTCATGCGGTGGCCGTGCGCCGTGGCCTGCCAGCGGACGTCATAGGTCCCGGCGCGCAGCGGCTGGCGCAGCGAGAGGGTCAGGGTGCGGCCATCGGCCGACCAGCCCTGCGTGAAGTTGCGGATCACCATTTCGCCGTGGTTGGCCATCCCTGGCATGGCGGTCATCACGATCGACACGCCGACCGCGCTGGGCGGCAGGGCCTGATTGAACGTCAGCGTTACCGTGCGCGGACCGGCAACCGTGCTGCCTGCTGCCGGGGAGGCAGAGACGACTTCGACATGTTCGGTGCTGGCCAAAGCGGGCAGGGCGGTGCCGGCAAGGGCCAGTGCGGCAGCGGCAAACAGCGGGGCAAACTTCATCGTGCGTGTCCTTGTTTCTTCAGAACCAGAAACGGATCCCGGCGACCAGGCTGGTGGCGCTGGTCGCTTCACCCTTGGCGCGGGCATAGTCGGCGCTGCCGCCCGCCTTCCAGCTTTGCTCGATCCCGACATAGGGGGCGAATTCGCGGACGATCTCATAACGCAGCCGCAGGCCCAGTTCGGCCTTGTCCAGCCCGGCACCGATGCCGAGTTCGGGAATGTCCTGCGCCGAGAGGCTCAATTCCGCGCGCGGTTGCAGGATCAGGCGCTGGGTAATGCGCTGGTCCAGTTCGCCCTCGATCTTTGCCGTCACGTCGCCGCGATGCGATAGGAACAGGGCGGCGTCGACCTCGAACATATAGGGCGCAAGGCCCTGAATGCCGATCACCGCGTGGGTCGTGGCGGGGCCAGCCAGATCCTGCCGGACACCGGCCTGTAAGTCCCAATAGGGTCCGATTGCCCTGGACCACAGCGCCTGCACTTCGGCCTGTTCCAGTTCTTCACCGAAGGCCCCTTCGCCTTCGCTCTTGAACCAGAACTTGCTGGTGGTGCCGCCGTAATAGCCCTGCACGTCCCACAGGAACCCGTCCGCCCCATCGCGGACTTGCGTCTCCAGCCGGTCAGCCTGAACCCACAGCACCGGGAAGTCGCCGTGCATCTTGCGTTCGCGCGCGCGTTCGGCGGCCATCAGCCCCTCTTCCGGTGCGGGGGCGGGGGGGGAGGGGCCTGGGGCGGAGACGTGGCGGCGGGGCCGTCGGGACCCCGTGGAGTGCGCGCGGCAGGGC
>CAZLPK010000017.1:0-38044 GCA_964561375.1 uncultured Novosphingobium sp. | reverse complement strand
CTAGGTTGCGGCAGGTGCAGGCACCGGTTCCGCCACCGGAGCAGCCGCAGGCTGGCTGGCCGGCTGCGCCGACGCGCGCGGCCTGGCGGCAGGTGCCGGACGGGCAGCCGGGGTCTGTGCCGGTGCCGGTGTGGCCGCCGGAGCGCCACGCGCCAGCAAGGCCGCAGCCGTAACCGAAACGTTATTGATCGACTGCTGCTGTTCCGACAGCTTCGGCACTGGCTGGCCGTTGATGGTAATGGCCAGCGCATCAGGGCGCACCGTGGCAAGGCGGACGTCAGGCTGGTCCGCCGGAACGGTCCAGCTTTCGCCCTGGACCAGCTCCTTTTGCAGCAACTGGTTGCCCGCCGCATCGGTGAACTTCACCCAGACCTTGGGCGCAGTGGCGGTGAAGACGACCACGCCGGCAACCGGGGCCGGGGCCGGAGCAGCAGCAACCGGCGCAGGGCTGGGCGTTTCGATAATCGAGGGCAGTTCCACCGCCGGCGCGATCATCGGCCGGGCGAAAAGGAACACGGCCACCAGCACGGCGGCGATGCCAAGCACCCCCAGCCACAGCAGCACGCCGCCCGGCACGCGCGCGGGATCGCCCGGCTCAAAGGTCTGGACCGCGCGGCGCTGCTCCACTGGCTGCTGCGCATCCAGTTCGCTGCGCACGGCGGCGACAATCTCCGCCGGATCAAGCCCGACGACTTTGGCATAGGAGCGCGAGAAACCGACCGCATAGGTTCGCGCGGGCAAGGCCGCATAGTCACCGGCTTCGATAGCAATCAGATGCCGCTCGGGAATGCGCAGGATTCCGCAGGCATCGGCCCGGCTCATCCCCGCAGCTTCGCGCGCGCGTTGCAACCTTGCCCCTGCACTATCCAGAGGCAATTGCGCCTCCGCAACTTCTGTTTCTGACATTTCAACCCCAAGCAAAGCGACCAGAGCGGCTGGCTTTCCAGCTTGTGCGGACAATCCCTTAAAGCCGGGTCAAGTCAACGGTAAACGCGCCGGGCTGAAGGACCAAGTCGACAGGATGGCTCGCAAATGTGACGGGCTGGTTAAAGCGCGACTCCGGACGCGGCTCAGTCCGCTTCGATACCGCGGTCCGCAGCCCACTGCGCCAGAGCATCGCGCAGGCTGGATGGCGGGTTGGAAAGCCAGCCGTTCATCGCCTCGGCAATTTCGGGCAGGTCAATCTTGCGCACCAGTTCCTTGATCGGACCGACTGCGGCGGGCGTGATGGACAGCCGCCGGATGCCGATACCCAGCAGGGCCAGGGCCTCCAGCCGCCGCCCGCCCATTTCGCCGCAGACGGTGATGTCGACCGGATGCCCAGCCAGGCCCAGCTGGACGCGCTTGAGGAAGCGCATGATCGAGGGCGAGAGCCAGTCATAGCGTTCGGCCAGCTTCGGGTTGGCGCGATCGGCGGCAAACAGGAACTGGGTGAGGTCGTTGGTCCCGATCGACAGGAACGACAGGCGCGGGGCCAGCAGGTCGAGCTGTTCGGCCAGAGCCGGCACTTCCAGCATGGCACCATAACGGATCGCTTCGGGCAGCAGCTTTTTCTGCGCCTTGAGATACTGAAGCTGGTTTTCGAAAACCTGCCGCGCGGCATCAAATTCCCACGGTTCGGACACCATCGGGAACATGACATTCAATGTCCGGCCCGCCGCCGCTTCCAGTAGCGAACGCGCCTGAACCTTGAGCAGCCCTTCCCGCTCCAGCGCGACGCGCAGCGCGCGCCACCCCATCGCCGGGTTCTCCTCATGCTCCCCATCGTTATGGCGCAGGTAGGGCAGCACCTTGTCTCCGCCGATATCGACCGTGCGGAATACCACCGGCTTGTCCCCCGCCGCTTCCAGCACGTCACGGTAAAGCCGCGTCTGCCGCTCACGCGCGGGCAGGGTTGCAGAAACGAGGAACTGGAATTCGGTGCGGAACAGGCCCACCCCGTCTGCCCCGGTCAGGGCCAGATTGGGCATGTCGTCGCGCAGGCCGGCATTCATCATTACCGTGATGCGGGTGCCATCGCGGGTGAACGGCTCGACATCGCGCAGCGCGGCATAGGCAGCGGCGCGCTCCTTGCTCTTGGCGAAGCGGGCCTCGAACGCCTCGATCATCGCGTCGATCGGGCGAACGGTTGCCTCTCCCCGGTCGGCATCGAGCAGCAGGAGATCGCCGTCGCGGACCACGCCGCGCAGCGAACGCACCCGGCCCAGCACCGGAATACCCATGGCGCGGGCGACGATGACCACGTGAGCGGTCAGCGACCCTTCCTCAAGGATCACGCCCTTCAGGCGGCGCTTGTCATATTCCAGCAGTTCTGCCGGACCGAGATTGCGCGCGATCAGTATAGTATCACCGCGCAGGCCCTGGCTGGCCGCCGTGCCCATCTGGCCAGAGACGATCCGCAGCAGGCGGTTGGAGAGGTCCTCCAGATCGTGCATCCGGTCGGCCAGCAGGGGATCGTCAATCTGGCGCATCCGCATCCGGGTGCGCTGCTGGACCCGTTCAATTGCCGCCTCGGCCGTCAGGCCGGAATCGATCGCCTCGATAATCCGGCGGCTCCAGCCTTCGTCATAGGCGAACATCTTGTAGGTCTGGAGCACCTCCTCATGCTCGCCCCCCACGCCGAATTCGGCCTGGCTGGCCATCCGGTCGATCTGTTCGCGCATCTTGTCAAAGGCAAGGTACACGCGCTGCAGTTCGGCATCGCGGTCCTCGGCCATGACGTGTTCGATGGTAATGCGCGGCTGGTGATAAACTGCCGTGCCCATGGCCAGCCCCTTGACCAGCGTCAGCCCCGGCAGGCGCACCGGCCCGGTCTGCTGCGGGCTGAGCGCCGCCTGCTCGTCATCAACCAGCCCCGCGTTGGAAATCAGCTCGGACAGGACCATCGCCACGGTCTGGAGCGCCTCGATCTCCACTTCTTCATAGCGGCGCGATTCCGCGTGCTGGACGCAGAGCACGCCCACGGCCCGTTCGCGCCGGACAATCGGCACCCCGGCAAACGAGCGGTACTTTTCTTCACCCGTTTCCGGACGATAGGAAAAGTCCGGGTGGGCGGTCGCCTCAGCCAGGTTCAGGGTTTCGATATTGGCGGCAATCGTGCCGACCAGACCTTCGCCCACGCCCATGCGGGTTACGTGGACCGCCTCTTGCGCCAGCCCCTTGGTAGCGAAGAGTTCCAGCATCCCTTCGCGCAGCAGATAGATCGAGCAGACTTCGCTATCCAGCCCTTCGCCGATCACTTCTACCACGGTGTTCAGCTTGGCCTGCGCATGGCTGCGCGAAGCCATCACGTCGTGCAGACGGGTCAGGATCGTGCGGGCGGCGGAGACTGCGCTGGTCACTGGCATGGGGGGAGCCTAGACCAAACCTTGCCAAGTGCAAACGCGGCCGATCCAGTTTGGATACGAATTTATGCTTTAGGGCCGGGAAGGGGCGCTAGACCCCTCCCCCGCGCCGGTCAGAAAAGGGCTATCTCTTCCTTGATGCGGAGCTTTCGCTTCTTCATCAGCTGGACAGCCGCGAGATCAGGCATGGGTCGGCTCAATTCCTCCTGGATCTTGCGTTCCAGACCAGCGTGCTTGAGCTGCAATGCACTGACATGCGCTTGTTCCATGCGGCTTCCTCCTAGTTTTAGCCCCAGGGTTACAATTTACCCGCGGGCTGCAAGGACCAACCGGTACCCGACTCGGCATCCGGCGAGTCACTGCGATTGTCATGAAAACACATTAAGCCTATCCTGCAAAACGGTTATGCGGGGACCCGCAGGCAGATTGCGATGGACCGGCAGATGGAGGCCAGGGCGTGAACGAGGAAGAGCTGAAAAAGCGGCTGGAAATGCTGCGGATCGAGCATCGCGACCTCGATGCCGCGATCGACGCGCTGACCGCTGCCGGCTCGATCGACCAGCTTCAGATCGCCCGCCTGAAGAAACGCAAGCTCAAGCTGAAAGACCAGATGGCGATGATCGAGGATTACCTGATCCCGGATATTATCGCCTGATCAGGAATTGTCCCGGAACGGGACAGGCAGGAAATAACCCGCCAAATCACCCTTAATCCGATTGGCAACGGGAAATCTGTGCGCCTAACGCCGGCACATGGCAGCACCGGCAAGCATCAATCCCCGCATCATCGAAGCGCTCTATTGCGAAGCACTGGTCCTTTCGGACGAGGTGCGCGCAGCTTTCGCTCCTTCGCCAGAGAGCCGCGTTTCAACCGCGACCGAGGAAGAGGCTCTGGCGCTTTCGTGCGAGGGACTGCGCGCCACGACCCGGATGATGCAGGCAGCCGCATGGCTGCTCAATCACCGCGCCTATCTGGCCGGAAACCTCAGCGAACTGCAGCTGCGCCGCTATGGCAGGCTGCAGCCCAGCCCGGCAGGCGATCCAGAGCGGCTGGCCCTACTTGATCCCGCCCTGTGCGAGCTGATCCGCGCAACCGAGCTGCTGCATGAGCGCCTGATGCGGCTGGAACAGTGCTGGCGAGCCGAGGAAGTGCAGGAACAGGACGACATCTTTTCCCTGCAACGCCGACTGGGCATGCGCGCCCACGGCTAGCTTTCTCTCGACACTGGCCGCAGCGCTCCCCATATCTGCGCCACGATGAACATACCGCCTCAACCCTGGCCGACCGGCCTTTCCGAGCAATGCGAACCGCTGGTGCGGCGCGTCCTGGCGCCCAATGCCTCGCACTATACCTATACCGGCACCCAGACCTATATCGTCGGCGCAGGCAGCGAAGTCGCCGTGATCGACCCCGGCCCGGCAGATACGGGGGCCGAGGGCGATCCCTCCCCGTTCAAGGGCGCGGACACCAATGGCCAGGGCCATGTCGAGGCGATTCTGGCCGCAGTCGGCGATGCGCGGATTGCAGCCATCCTCTGCACCCACACCCACCGCGATCACTCCCCCGCCGCCGCCGTGCTGAAGGCGCGGACCGGCGCACCGATCATCGGCTGTGCGCCGCTGGTACTGAACGACGATGGCCCGCGCGCCGATAGCGCCTTTGACCAGACCTATGCGCCCGACCGGGTGCTGGCCGATGGCGAACGGATCAGCGGCACGGACTGGACGATCGAGGCCGTCGCCACCCCCGGCCATACCAGCAATCACCTGTGCTATTCGCTGGTGGAAAGCGGCGCACTGTTCACCGGCGATCATGTCATGGCCTGGTCGACCAGCGTAGTCTCGCCCCCGGACGGCGATATGAGCGCCTATATGGCCAGCCTCGCCAAACTGTATGAGCGTGAGGACACGGTGTTCTATCCCGCCCACGGCCCGGCAGTCGAAAAGCCGAAGCAGCTGGTGCGCGGCATGCTGGGCCATCGCCGCCAGCGCGAGAGCCAGATCCTGCGCCTGCTGGGCGAAGCACCGCAGACCATCCCGGACATGGTTGCAGCCATGTACAAGGGCCTCGATTCGCGCCTGACCGGGGCGGCGGGGCGCTCGGTACTGGCCCACCTCTATGACCTGAGGAACCAGGGCAAGGTGACAGAGGACAACGAGACATGGCGGCTGAACTGACCCAGCCGCGTCGCGGCAATGGCCTGCCATGGCTGGTTGCGGCGGCAGCGCTGGCCGGGGCAGGCTATCTGGGTTGGGTCGCCTATGGCCCGGAGGATCACGGCGATCCGATCACCACCAGCCTGGCCGCCTTTGAAAAAGCCAACCGCCTGACCGTCTTTTCCGCCCAGCTGGTGCCGGTTGTCACTTCGGATGATGAACGAATGTTCGGCCTGCTAAAAAGCCGGCAGGTCGCAGTGATCCCCGCGCGGGTCGATTACACGCTGGACCTCTCGCGGCTCGATGCCGGGCGGCTCGGCTGGGACAAGGAAGGCAAGCGGCTCGACGTTACCCTGCCCCCGTTGCAGGTGTCGAAACCGAACATGGACGAAGCGAACGCCCAGTATCTGCGCGAAGGGGTGTGGATCACCGGCGATGCCCAGGCCAAGCTGACCCGCAGCAACACCATCGTTGCCGAGCGTGAAGCGACGAAGCAGGCGGCCAATCCGGCCCTGCTCGATCTGGCCCGCACGGCGGCGAAGCAGGCCGTGGCGCAGAACCTGTCTGTCCCGCTGCAAGTGGCAGGCTATGGCGACGTGCGCGTCACCGTCCACTTCGACGGAGAGCCGACTCCACCCTGACGAGCGACATTGCCCTCCCCACACCTAAGGTGTATTACTTACCTATAACGGGTCGCGGTCCAGATGGGGAGAGCCGCGATGGCAACAAATCTAAACTTTGAGAATGTCGCCCCTCCACGCGCAGCGTGGCGGAGCGATCAGCAATTCTTCGTGACCATGAACATCGTCTGTTCGGTTCTGGTCGTTTTCGGCTTTGCGCAGTTCGCGCTGCGCGGCTTCGTCGATCCGATGCGCGCGCCGTGGTGGGTCCACGTACATGGACTGGCCATGCTGGCATGGCTGGGGCTGAACGTGTTTCAGGCGCAACTGGCGCACGGCGGCTCGATCGCGCAGCACCGCCGCCTTGGCAAGATCGGCTTTGCCCTGGCCATGGGCATTGCCCTGCTCGGTGCCTTTACCGGAATCATGGCCGTCGTGCGCGGTACAATGCCGCCGTTCTTTGCGCCCGGCTATTTCCTGGCGCTGACCAATCTCGGCATGGTGATCTTTGCCGGCCTGATCGTGGCCGCCGTAAAACTGCGGCGCGATACGGAATGGCACCGCCGCCTGATGCTGGTGGCGCTGATCTTCATTCTGGAGCCTGCCTTGGGCCGCATCCTGCCGATGCCGCTGCTGCAGCCCTATGCCCAGTGGTGGGAACTGGCCTTCCAGTTGCTGTTCCTAGCCATTGCCATGGGCCACGACCAGCGGCACCGCGGCGCCATACACCCGGCCTTCTGGCTGGGGGCGGTGGTCCTGATCGGCTTTCACGGGCTAGTCTTCGGCCTCAGCCACCTGCCGCCGTGGGTGGCCATGGCAGAAAGTCTGCGCACCTGATCCGCAGCGCCTTGATTAGTGCGGTCTGACGGGCCATCTGGGGGGCACTTAAAGAGGGCCTTCCAGATGACCGTCCAGACCGAAAACCTTTCCGGCATCGACATCCGCGCCGAGATCGAACGCCTGCGCAAAGAGCGCAATGCCGTGATTCTGGCGCACTATTACCAGAAGCCGGAAATCCAGGACCTGGCCGATTACATCGGCGACAGTCTGGAACTGTCGCGCAAGGCGGCGGAAACCGATGCCGAAGTGATCGCTTTCTGCGGCGTCAAGTTCATGGCGGAAACGGCCAAGATCCTCGCCCCGCAAAAGACCGTGATCCTGCCCGATCTGGATGCCGGGTGCAGTCTGGAAGATTCCTGCCCGCCGGAAAAGTTCGCCGCGTTTCGCGCCGCCCATCCGGACCATATCGCGCTGACCTACATCAACTGCTCGACCGAGGTGAAGGCGCTGTCCGACATCATCGTCACTTCCTCCAGCGCGGAACTGATCCTGTCGCAGATCCCGCCCGAGCAGAAGATCATCTTTGGCCCCGACCGGCACCTTGGCGGTTACCTCTCGCGCAAGTTCAACCGGGAAATGCTGCTGTGGCCGGGCGTCTGCATCGTTCATGAAGCCTTTTCGGAAACCGAGCTGCTCAAGCTCAAGGCCCAGCACCCCGACGCGCCGGTTGCGGCCCATCCGGAATGCCCGCCCCACATCATCGACCATGCCGACTATGTCGGTTCGACCAGCGGCATCCTGAACTATGCCAAGGCGTTTGATGGCGACACCCTGATCGTCGCGACCGAGCCGCACATCATTCACCAGATGGAACTGGCCCTGCCGGGCAAGAACTTCATCGGTGCGCCGGGTGCAGACGGCCAGTGCGCCTGCAACATCTGCCCCTACATGGCGCTCAACACGCTGGAAAAGCTCTACCTTGCCCTGCGCGACCTCAAGCCGCAGGTCCACATCGAGGAAGGCCTGCGCCTGCAAGCCAAGAAGAGCCTCGACAAGATGCTGGAAATGGCTGGCGGCACCGTGGGCAAGGGCGATCTGGGCGCGCGCTGAGCGGCGCGGCTCAGTCCTGGGTTGAGCGGGCCAGAACCAGGCCCGCGCCAACCAGCGCCATGCCCAGAAAATCGAGCGGGCTCAGCACTTCGCCAAAGACCGCCCAGCCGACCGTGACCGCAATCGCGGGCTGGGTCATCAGCGCCAGCCCGACGATGAAGGCACTGAAATGGCGCAGGGCATAGACAAGCAGCCCCTGCCCGATGACCTGACTGGTAATCGCAAGGGCAATGACTGGCAGCCAGTTGGTCGGCCAGACCGGCTCACCCATGGCCAGCGCCGTGCCAAGCAGGATCGGCAGCCCTGCCATGGTGGCATAGACCAGCACGGTCCAGCCCCCCAGATCGGCCCGCGCGCGCTGGGCCAGCAGGATGTAGAAGGTATAGAGAAACCCGGCGAGCAGGCAGAGCAGGTCGCCGATCAGGGTTTCCTGCCCGATCTCCAGACTGCGCCCCAGCAGGATTGCGGAACCGGCAATCGCGGCAATGAATGCGGCCCACTCCATCGCCCGCGGCGCGCGGCGCAGCGCGATCAGGCCGACCGCGACCAGCAGGATCGAGCCGGAATTGCCGAACAGCGTGGCATTGCCCAGCCGGGTTCGCTCAATCCCCAGATGCCATGAGGCCAGGTCGAGCGAGAAGAACAGGCCCGCGCCAAGGATCGCGGCAATCGCCAGCTTGCCATGGCCCAGCAGGCGCTGGCCATTCATCCGGGCCAGCAGGATGAATACCGGCATGGCCAGCAGCAACCGCCAAAAGCCCGCAGAGACCGGCCCGGTATCGGCCAGCCGCACCCATAGCGGCCCCAGTGCCAGCGCGGCATTGCCGCCCAGCAGTGCGGCAAAGTGCCAGCCGCTCCAGTCACGCTCCCCGGTTGCCAAGGTCATGGGCTTGCCTTAGCGCTGCGAAACGAATTGCAAAACGAAATCGATGGAGAGACCCTGTGCACGACGCCTTGTTCCAGCCAATCAACCTGGGCGCGATTGAAGCCAAGAACCGCATCCTGATGGCACCGCTGACCCGTGGCCGCACCGATGCAGGCTCGGTCCCGAATGCGATGATCGCCGAATATTACCGCCAGCGCAGCGATGCCGGCCTGATCATTTCCGAAGCGACCGGGATCAGCGTCGAAGGTCTGGGCTGGCCCGCCGCTCCGGGCGTGTGGAACGATGCGCAGACCGAAGGCTGGAAGCTGACCACCGATGCCGTGCACAAGGCCGGCGGCAAGATCGTGATGCAGCTGTGGCACATGGGCCGTCTGGTCCACCCGGACTTCCTCGGCGGCGAAGCGCCGGTTTCGGCCAGCGCCACCACCGCACCGGATCACGCCCACACCCCGACCGGGCGCAAGCCGCACCAGCAGGCCCGCGAAGCAACCAAGGCCGATATCGCCCGCATCATCGGGGACTATGCCGCCGCCGCCCAGCGCGCCAAGGATGCCGGGTTTGACGGGGTCCAGCTGCACGGCGCAAACGGCTACCTGATCGACCAGTTCCTGCGCGCCAGCACCAACCTGCGCACCGACGAATATGGCGGCAGCGCGGAAAACCGCACCCGCCTGCTGCGCGAAGTGCTGGAAGCGCTGGTCGGCGTCTGGGGCGCGGACCGCGTTTCTGTGCGCCTTTCCCCCAATGGCGAAACCCAGGGCTGCGACGATCCCGATCCGGCCACCCTGTTCGCCGCTGCGGCCAAGGTCTGTCAGGACCTCAAGCTGGGCTTTGTCGAATTGCGCCAGCCCGGGCCGGACGGCACCTTCGGCGCGACCGAAGTGCCCAAGCAGGACGCCGTGATCCGCGCGATCTACACCGGTCCGCTGGTGCTGAATTCGGACTATACGGCTGAACAGGCCGCAGCCGATGTAGCCTCTGGCCGCTGCGATGCGATCAGCTTTGGCCGCGCCTATATCTCCAACCCGGACCTTGCGACCCGTATCCGTCTGGGCGCGGAATGGGCTCCGAACGTTGATGTGCCGAAGACCTGGTACCTGCCCGGACCCGAAGGCTACATCGACTATCCCACGCTGGAATCGGCCACGGCCTGAGCTCACTGGATTGCCGCGGGGCTGCGCCCCTCGCAATGACGAAGGGGTAAGTGACCTCGTCGTTGCGAGGAGCCTTGCGACGAAGCAATCCAGAGCCTTCCAAACCAGCTGACACCGTTTCAAAAGGATAATTCATGGCACTGCGTTCGTGGCTGTTCGTTCCCGGCGACAGCGAGAAAAAACTTTCCAAGGCCGCCGATACCGGGGCCGATGCGATCATCCTCGATCTTGAGGATTCGGTCACCCTGGCCAACAAGCCGCGGGCGCGGGAACTGGCGCTCGGCTGGCTTCAGGCCACCCGCAGCGACGCCGCAAGCCAAGGCCGCTGGGTGCGGATCAACGCGCTGGACAGCGACATGTGGCGCGACGACCTGAGCGCCGTCATGCCCGGCGCGCCGGACGGGATCATGCTGCCGAAAAGCGCGGGGCCGGAATCGGTCCAGCAACTGGCGGCAGAAATCTATGAGCTGGAAGGCCGCAATGGCATTGCCAACGGCAGCACCAAAATCCTGCCGCTGGTCAGCGAAACGGCAGCGGCGGCAATCACCATCCCGGCCTATGCCACGGTGCCGATGCCGCGGCTGGTCGGGCTGACCTGGGGGGCGGAAGACCTGTCCGCCGCGATTGGCGCCACCCGCAAGCGCGATGCCAATGGCGAATGGACCGACGCCTTCCGCTTTGCCCGGATGCAGACCCTGCTGACCGCGCACGCCTGCGAAGTGTTTGCCATCGACACCCTGCACGCCGACTTTTCCGACACGGACGGCCTTAAGCGCGCGGCAGAGGCGGCGCGGGCTGACGGCTTTTCCGGGATGCTGGCGATCCATCCGGCGCAGGTGCCGGTGATCAATGCCGCCTTCACGCCGACCGATGCCGAAATGGCAGAGGCGCGCGCAATTGTGGATGCCTTCACGGCCAATCCAAACGCAGGAGCCTTGCAGATCGAAGGGCGGATGATCGACCGCCCCCACCTCAAGCTGGCCCAGCGCCTGCTAGGGATTGCCGAATAAGCCTTAGGCAGTTGGCGTAGCGGAAGGAGCGGGCTTGGCCGGTTCTTCCGCTGCGGGCGCATCGGTCGCGGCGGCGTCAGCCTCGTCCGCCTTTTCGGCTTTCTTGCCGCTGCCGGTCTGCGGGGCCAGCGGAGCCTGCGAACGGAACTGATCGACCGGGATCATTGCATCGCTGACCGAGGCGGGCAGAATCTGCCCTTCGGCCTTGCCGCCCTGTTCCTTGCCGCCCTTTTCACCGCAACCGGCCAGAGCCAGCGCAAGCAGTGCTGCGGGAATCGCCTTGTTCATTTTCCACTCTCCGGCGGGCAGGGTCGCTCCAGCGCGGCGAGGAAATCACCCGCGCGCTTCAGCAATGCCGCATCCCACGCCTCGAAATCAACTGCAACGCCCAGCCGTTCCAGACTGGTAACGCCGAATTCCTCGATCCCGCAGGGCACGATCCCGCCGAAATGCGACAGGTCTGGCGCAATGTTGACCGAAAAGCCGTGCATCGTCACCCAGCGCCGCACCCGCACGCCGATGGCGCCGATCTTGGCCTCGCGCCCGTCAATGTCGCGGGTCCAGATGCCGATCCGGCCCGGTGCGCGCCAGCTTTCAACGCCAAAGTCGGACAGGGTATCAATCACCCAGCCCTCGATCGCATGAACAAAGCCGCGCACGTCGCGCGCCCGGCGCTTCAGATCGAGCAGGACATAGCCAACCCGCTGGCCCGGCCCGTGATAGGTATAGCGCCCACCGCGCCCGGCCTCGACCACTTCGAACCGGGGATCGAGCAGTTCGTCGGCTGCGGCACTGGTCCCGGCGGTGTAAACCGGCGGATGTTCCAGCAGCCAGATCAGCTCGCGCTCGGTCCCTTCGGCAATGGCGGCATTGCGTGCGGTCATGAATTCCAGCGCGGTACGATAGGGCACCTGCTCCACGTCGCGGCGCAGTTCGATCGAGGCGGGCAAAATATCTGTCATCGCTGTTGGTTGCGTGGCGGCAAATGCTGTGGTTATCAAGAGGGCATGAACGGCACCTTCCCCCCTTCGCCCCGATTTGACAGCAACCGCGCCTGGCAAGACGCCTCAGCGGCAGTCAACGCCAACCGCGACGCGCTGATCGCGCTGGCCGGGGTGTTCCTTGCCCTGCCCGCCTTTGCCCTGGCCGTGCTGCTGCCCCAGCCCGAGCCGCAGCCCGGGACCGACATGGACGCGGCAATGGAACTGGCCTCGCTCTATTTTCAGGATAACTGGCTGCCCCTGTTGGTGCTCGGCCTGCTTTCGACCATTGGCACCATGGCCATGCTCACCCTGTTCGGCCATGCCAGCCGCCCGACCGTGGGCGACGCGATCCGCAAGGGCCTGATCGCCACGCCCATCGCGATCCTCGCCCAGATGATCGTCGGCTTTGTGATGACCGGCCTGATCCTGGCCCCGCTGGCGCTTGGGGCGGGTGGCTCGAAAACACTGGGCACTGTCGGCCTGGTCATCGGCATCATGATTGGCGGCTGGTTCTGGATTCGCACCAGCCTGACCACCCCGATCATTGCGGCAGAGGGCGTCCGCAACCCGCTGGCCGCCGTGCAGCGCTCCTTCAATATGACCAAGGGCAATGGTGGCCGCCTGCTGCTGTTCCTGTTCCTGCTGGCTCTGGCCTTCATCATTGCGGGCGAAGTGCTGCAACTGGCCATGGCCCTGCTGGTGCAGCTGGTTGCGGGGCCGCATGCCGGAACGATCACCGGCGCGCTGATCGCCAGCATGGTTCAGGCGGCAATGGCGGTTTATCTGTCGGCCGCGATGGTCGCCAGCTATCGCCAGCTGGGCGCGGGTTGATCTACCTCGGGCGGCGCATCGACGCCGCACCGGTGCGGGTGAAGGATCAGTCCTTCCAGCCCCAGAACAGCTTGCATGGCGGCACGTTCAGCAGTTCAAGGCCGCGATCGATCCGGGTGAAGTGCCGCGCCATGAAGTCGCGCGCCTTGGCACTGTACTGATAGACCAGAAAGGCCCCGCCCGGACGCAGCACCCGGTGAGTCGCGGCGGCAATCGCCGGACCGACCCCATCGGGCAGCGTGGAAAACGGCAGACCCGACAGGACATAGTCCGCATGGTCATGGCCGTGGGCGCGAATGATCGCTTCCACATCGGCGGCAGAGCCAAGCACCGGAATGAAGCGCGAATCGGCGATCGTCGCTTTCAGGTAGTCGATGTAGAGCGGGTTCGTGTCGATCACGATCAGGGTGCCATCGCGCGGCAGCCGTTCCAGCACCGGACGGCAGAAAGTGCCGACACCCGGGCCATATTCGACAAACAGCTTGCATTCCGGCCAGTTGACCGGCGTCAGCATCTTCTCGATCGTGAAACGCGAGGACGGGATGATCGATCCGACCATCACCGGATGCTCGATAAAGCCCTGCAGGAACACACCCCACGGCCCCATCCATCGCTTGAACCGGTGCTTAAGGCTATGCGACAGCGGTTCTTGAGCAAGCTCAGAGGAATTCATGTGGGCAGACAATCCGTTGTTGTGCGCAGGGTCGACTTCGCCGCAATCACAAATTTGCCCAGCCATTGCAAGGCAAGAGCGACCGGACTAGCTCATAAGCGATGAACCGTTCCGATCCCCCTGCTCCAGCCGCGCCGGAAGTGGCCGCAATCGGCACCACATCCAGCCTTCCACGCGGGCGGGTGCTGTTGCTGTTCATGGTCATGCTGGTCACGGCAGCAGGCAATACGGCCATGCAATCGGTCATGCCCTCGATCGGTACGGCGCTGAAGGTTGAGGATTTCTGGATCAGCCTGGCCTACACTTGGTCGGCCCTGTTGTGGATGATCTGCGCACCGATGTGGGCGCGCCGGTCTGACAAGCGTGGGCGCAAGGCGATGATGGGGATTGGCCTGCTGGGCTTCATTTCCAGTTTCAGCCTGTGCGGGCTGGCGCTCTATCTGGGAATGCACGGCTGGATCAGCGGACTGGTGACGCTGCTGGTCTTTGCCCTGTTCCGCTCGCTTTATGGCTGGTTCGGCTCTGCTGCGCCGCCAGCGGTGCAGGCCTATGTTGCTAGCCGCACCAGCCGCGAACAGCGCACGCAGGCGCTTTCGCTGATTTCCTCCAGCTTTGGCCTTGGCACGGTGCTGGGTCCGGCGCTGGCCCCGCTGCTGATCTTCCCCGGCCTCGGTCTGGTCAGCCCCTTCATCGCCTTTGCCCTGATCGCGCTGGTCGTACTGATCGCGCTGCGGATGCGCCTGCCTGACGATACTCCGGCCTACGCGGCCAAGGGCGATGTCATGGCCGCACCGTTCAGCGCCAATTCCGATTCCCGCTCGCGCCACGAAGAAAGCGACGACGAAGAAAAGCTGCCCGGCGAAGTCGCCAAGCTCTCATGGCGCGATCCGCGCCTGCGGCCCTGGCTGATTGCCGGTCTGACCGGGGGCCATGCCCAGGCTGCCGTCATGGGCATCATCGGCTTTCTCGTGCTCGACCGGCTGGGCCTGCGCAGCGATCCGACGGCCGGGGCCGGCCCGACCGGGCTGGTGCTGATGGCTGGCGCCTTGGCCACGCTGCTCGCCCAATGGGGCCTGATCCCGTTCCTGCAGCTTGGTCCGCGCGCCTCGTGCCTGGGCGGCATGGGCCTTGCCCTGGTCGGCGTCGCCCTGCTCTCGGTGGCGAGCGACCTGCATACGATCACGCTTGGCCTCGCCATCGCGTCGATGGGTTTTGGCCTGTTCCGCCCCGGCTTCACTGCCGGAGCATCACTGGCGGTCAGCCGCGCCGAGCAAGGGCAATCCGCCGGGATAGTCGCCTCGGTCAACGGCGCGGCCTATATCGTCGCACCGGCCCTCGGGGTCTGGCTCTATGGCCATAGCCCGTGGATCGGCTTTGGCGTGATCGAGCTGCTGTGCGTCGCCGTTATCGTGCTGGGCCTCAAAGGCATGACCCCGGACGAAGCCCTGGTTCGGCGGCGGATCTGATCAGCAGGCTGACGGCTAGAGGATTTCCAGCACCTTGTCCTGTGGGCGACACAGGCGCACGCCCTTGTCCGTTTCCACCAGCGGACGTTCAATCAGCTTCGGCTCGGCGGCCATGGCGGCCAGCACTTCCGCATCGCTGGCATCGGGCAGGCCGCGTTCTTCCGCATCGGTGCCGCGCAGGCGCAGGCCCTGCTGCGGGGTGATTCCCGCGTCGCGGTAAAGCTGCGCCAGCTTTTCGGCGCTGGGCGGGTTCACCAGATACTCCACCACCATCACTTCAACGCCCGGTGCCTCCTGCAGGATCGCCAGAGTCTTGCGCGAGGTGCCGCAGGCCGGATTGTGCCAGATCGTTGCTTTCATTGCCGTCTCCTGTCTTGCGCGCGGCCTAGCCGCTCTGCCCCCGGCTGAAAAGTGACTGCCGACCGATTTTGATCCTTGTCAATGCGAGTCATTCGCATTATCGGCACTCTCGTTCTTGCAAATCATTCTCAATAAGGATCGACATGACCGCTTCCAACCGCCTTCGCATTGCCCTTTCAGCCTCTGTCGCCGCGTGCGTCTTTGGCTGGGCGGGACCGGCGATGGCCGAAGAGGCGGCAAGCGATGCGCCTGCGATCATCGTTTATGGCCGCCCGGACGGTTACGATCTGAACAAGACCCCCACCGCAACCAAGACCGATACTCCGCTGATCGACGTGCCGCAGACGATCAGCGTGATCAGCCGCGAACTGCTTGACGATCAGGGCGTGACTTCGCTGGGCGAGGCGCTGCGCCACGTGGCCGGGGTCAGCCTGGGCCAGGGCGAAGGCCACCGCGACCAGATCACCCTGCGCGGCCAGAACTCCAGTGCCGACTTCTTCGTCGACGGCATCCGCGATGATGCCCAGTACTATCGCCCGCTTTACAATGTGGAGCGGATCGAAGTGCTGAAGGGCGCGAACGCCATGATCTTTGGCCGTGGCGGCGGCGGCGGCGTAATCAACCGCGTGTCCAAGGCCCCGGAATATGACCGCACCCGCGCCGGGCTGGCCAGCAGCATCGACAGCTTTGGCGGGTTGAGCGTCTCGGCCGATATCGGCGCCCCGCTGTCCGACACGGTCGGCACGCGCTTCAACGCCGCTTACGAAACCTTTGCCAACCACCGTCAGGACTATGACGGCCACTTCCTTGGCTTCACCCCCACCATCGGCGCGCATCTGGGCGATGCCACCAGCCTGACCCTGACCTATGAATATGTCGAAGACCAGCGCACCACCGATCGCGGGGTGCCGTCAAAGGGTGGCCTGCCGCTGACCGGCTTTGACGATACCTTCTTCGGCTCGTCCGAAATCAACCGTTCGGAAGTGACCGCCCATCTGGTCCACGGCCGGATCGACCACGCATTTACTGACAACCTAAAGGCCAATCTCAGCCTGCAATTTGCCGACTACAACAAGTTCTACGGCAACGTTTTTGCAGGCAGCGCGGTCAGTGCGGCGAACACGGTCACGCTCAGCAGCTATGACAGCAGCACCGACCGCCAGAACCTGATCGCTCAGGGCAACATGATCTGGACCGGCCAGACCGGCACCATCGGCCACACCCTGCTGGTCGGTTTTGAAGCTGGCGACCAGTCAACGCTGGCAGATCGCCGCAATGCCGCGTTCCCATCAGGCGCGACCGTAACTCTGGCCGAGCGGATCATGGTTCCGACCGTCACTTTCCCCGCCACGGCAAGCACCGCCAGCCAGTCGGACGTAACCTTCTGGTCGGTCTATGCGCAGGATCAGATCGATCTGGGCAACTATGTGAAGATCGTCGGCGGCCTGCGTTTTGACCGCTTCACCATCAGCTCAACCAATCTGGTGTCGAACTTTGCTGGCAAGCGCAGAGACAGCAAGTGGTCGCCGCGCGTGGGCCTGATCGTCAAGCCGCAGGAAAACCTCTCGCTCTACACCAGCTATGCCAAGAGCTTCCTGCCGCAGTCGGGCGACCAGTTTGCCGTGCTGGATGCAACGAGCGAAGCCCTGGCTCCGGAAGAGTTCCAGAACCTGGAAGCCGGGATCAAGTGGGACGTGACCGATGCCCTCGCCCTGACCGGCGCAGTCTATCGGCTGGACCGCAACAACACCCGCGCAACCGATCCGATCACGGGCAATGCCATGCTGAGCGGCAAGAGCCGGACCCAAGGCATCGAACTGTCGCTGGTTGGCCGCGTGACCGATAGCCTCGACATCTCGCTGGGCTATGCGCTGCAGGACGGCGAGATTCGCGCCACGACCACGGCGGCTCCGGCCGGTCGTCCGCTGGCACAGTTGCCCCGACATCAGGCCTCGGCCTGGGGGCGCTACAACTTCTCGAAGCGGTTTGGCCTGGGCCTTGGCCTGATCCACCAGTCGAGCCAGTTCGCCACGATCAGCAATGCGGTGCGCCTGCCCGCCTTCACCCGGATCGACGCGGCGGCCTATTACGATCTAACCGATGACGTGACCCTGCAGCTGAATGTCGAGAACCTGACCGACACCGACTATTTCCCGGCAGCCCATACCGACAACAACATCTCCACCGGCCGTCCGCTCAATGCCAAGCTGACGCTGCGGATGAAGTTCTGAAGCACCGTGACAGCTCCGGCATGGGCTTCGACAAGCTCAGCCGGAGCGGTTTGCGATTAGCGCCAAAAACCCCGCTCAGCCTGAGCCTGATGAAGGCGGATTGGCCAGCACCCTGCCCAGCCGCAACTAGTCCGCCTTGATCGCGGGCACGGCCTGCGCCGCGTCCTGCGGGGAAATTCCCGGCGCAGGCGCGGCGCTGATCGTTTCGATCCGGCGCATGACCCGCCCGGCCCGCTGGATCGCGCTGACCAGCCGCGGATAGACCCCGCAGCGGCACAGGTTCGGCACCGCCGCCGCAATATCCTCTGCCGTGGGGTCGGCATTGCGCGCCAGCAAGGCGGCGGCGGCAATCGCGATTCCCGGCGTGCAGAACCCGCACTGGATCGCCTGCTCTGCCACCAGCGCCTGCTGCACCGGGTGGGAGCGGTCTGCCGACAGGCCTTCGATGGTGGTGACGCTGCGCCCCTCAACTTCGGCCAGAGTGACGAGGCACGAACGCAGCGCCTCGCCATCGATCAGGACCATGCAGGCCCCGCAATCGCCCGCGCCGCAGCCGTATTTCGTGCCGGTCAGGTTCGCCGCATCGCGCAGCGCCCAAAGCAGGGGCGTCTGGCCATCGAGCTTGAACTCGACCGGACGGTCATTGACAGTCAGGCGCGGCACGGATCAGCGCAGGGTCAGTCGCGCCACGAGCGGTCGACGCGGTCGATCGCGCGAACCCAGGCGTCAAAGTCTGCCGCACCCGGCATGGTCCCCGGCACGGCCGCCTGACCCAGGTCACGCTGGTGCACGGCGATCACTTCATCCGGAATGACAATCGGCTTGCCCGCGGCCATGGTCGCCAGCTGGATCTCGCAAGCGCGCTGCAGCGACCAGTGCATGATGAAGATTTCCGGGATCGACCGGCCCAGAATCACCGGGCCATGATTGCGCAGCATCAGGATGCGCTTGTCGCCCAGGTTCTTGAGCAGGCGCTCACCCTCCTCCTCGCGAACCGTGATCCCTTCGAAATCGTGATAGCCAATCCGGCCAACGAAATTGCAGGCATAGAAATTGGTCGGTTGCAGGCCGCCTTCCAGACTGCTGACCGCCATGGTCGCCGTCGTATGGGTGTGGCAGATCGCGTGGGCCCAGGGCACGTGGCGGTGGAAATAGGAATGCTGGACAAAGCCCGCCTTGTTCACCGGGAACGGGCTGCCATCCAGCGTATTCCCGTCAATGTCGATCTTCACCAGATTGCTGGCGCAGACTTCGGAATAGAGCAGCCCGAACGGGTTGATCAGGAACGCACCTTCTTCCCCCGGAACCTTGACCGAGATGTGGTTGTAGATCGATTCCGACCAGCCCAGATGATCGAACACGCGGTAGCACGCGGCCAGTTGCTGGCGGACCTGCCATTCCTCTTCACTGCAATCGATGTTGCGGCTGTGGTTGCTAAGACTGGTGGCCATGGCGCTCTCCGAATATTCTGTTTCACCGCCTACCTTAGGCAAGTCAGCGCCCGAGGGAAATCCGCAATCCCGCCCAGAAAGTGCGCGGCGCGGCAAGGTCGAGCGAGCCGGCCTGATTGCGCGTCACGATCCGCGCATCGGTCAGGTTCTCGGCCCGCAGGACCAGGCTGGCGCGCTCACCCAATGGCACCTGCGCAATCGCGTCCAGTGTGGTCACCGCAGGAAGCAGGTCAGTTTCCAGATCGTCCTCGAACTGATTGCCAACATGGCGCAGCGTGGCCGCCAGTACCCAGCCCTGCGTCGGACGCCAGGCCAACGTCGTGCTGGCTGCAAGCTCAGGCACCTGCGCCGGACGCTTGCCGTTCAGGCCCACGGAAACGCCGCTGCCCTGCACTTCGGCATCGATGAAGGATACCGCCCAGTCCCAGTCGAACTGGCCCAGCGCCATCTTGCCAACCAGTTCCACCCCGCGCGAATGGACTGCATCGACATTGCGCCGCTCACGCACATTGCGGCGCAGGGTGACATTGGCAATCGCGCCCTTCACCTTGTTGTCAAAGGCAGTGAGCGAAAGGTTGAACTTGTCGAAGTTCAGATCGAACCCGCCTTCAAAGCCGAACAGGTCTTCGTTCTCCAGCGCCGCATTGGCATTGGTCGTGATCGGGAAGACCACGAAGGGCCGGTAAAGCTCGTTCAGCGTCGGCTGGCGCATTCCGTTGTAGACCGAGCCGCGCAGGGCCACGCCGGGCTTCAGGTCGATCACCGCCCCGCCGCGCAGCGACAGGTCCCAGCCCGACCGATCGGCATAGGTGTTGTTGACCGTAACCGCGTCGCTGCCGTCCGTTTCAAAGAACCGCCCGTCGCGCACCGACCAGCGATCCAGCCGTGCCGACCCGGTCAGGCGCAGCGGCCCAAGCTGGCGGTCATGCTCGGCATAGAAACCCAGATCGTCATTGGTCCCGCCCGCCTTGCGCCGCGCGTTCACCGCACCAGTCCCGGCATTATAGGCCACTTCGCGCATCTCACCGCTGGCCCGGCGCCAGTCCACGCCGAGGCGCAGCGAATGCTGCGCATCGACCGGCGGGCGCAATTCGATCTTGCCGCCAAGGCCAGTGGACGGCGTTGCCTGCTGGTCCAGCGTCTTGCGATAGCTGGTCGAGGAGATCACGATATTCGAATAGTCGCGCGCCTGGACATAGCCCAGCACGTCAAACTGCCACGCCCCGCGCCCGACCAGCCGTAGCGAGGCATCCTGCCCGCCCTGGAAACTGTCCGCCCCGGCAAACCGCAAGGTGCGGTGATCCTCGAACACCAGAGCACGGGCCTGCAGTTCGACATCAGAAGCAATCGGAGCAACTGCCCGCAGCGAGGTGGACCAGCTATCAAACCGCGCCCGCACGCTGGCCGGAACGCGCTGCTCGACCGGCGTCGTCCAGAAGCCCTTGCCCCGGTCCCAGCGCCCGCTGACCACGGCATAGCCCGCGCCCAACTGCGGCGCGATGGTGGCGGAAAGCTCGCTCTCGCCCCGGTCATTGGCCAGCAGGCTGGCTTCGGCCACGGGCAGGCCTGCCGGGTTGGCACTGGTCAGGTCGACCGTACCGGCCACCGCGCCAGCACCGAATGCTCCCGTGCCGCCGCCGCGGATCACGCTGATCCGGCCCAGCCGCTCGACCGGCAGGGCGGAAAACGGGACGTGGCCAAAGAACGGATCGGTCACCGGCACGCCATCGAGCAGCACCAGCGTCCGGCTTGAGGCATTGCCGCCCAGCCCCCGCTGCGTCACTCCCTGTGCGGTGGGATTGGCCGAGCGACTGTCCGAGCGGCGGAACTGCTGGAACCCGGCCGCGCCGGTCAGCACATCCTCCAGCCGCCCCGAAGCGGCCAGCGCACTGCGCTCCGCATCCAGCATGACGACGGAATAGGCCTGCAACATCGGCGAAGGATCAAGCCCGCGCCCGGTCACGACAATTTCCTCAGCCTTGGCCGATTCGTCCTGCGCCAAGGCTGGCGCAGCGATCACCGGCATGGCCAGCGGAGCGAGAGAGCAGAACAGGGCGGTGCGGAACCAATGCCGCTTGGATGCTTCAGTCACCCCGCCCTATCACCATGAAATCGGCCTCGCCGGAAGAGCAATTATCCGGGCCGGACCCGCCGCAGCTCATTCCTCCACTTCAGGAATGTCGATTTCGATGTCAGACTTGCAGGCGGTTTCCGCCAAGGTCTTCGCGCCGCGCGCGACAGTCACCCCGGCCTCCTCGCTCCCTTCGGCGCGGTGGAACGCCCAATGCCCGGTATAGCGGGTGCCGTTGAACACGACCGAAACCTCACGCGAGACCCACCAGGTCCCCGACCCCGCCGGCCCGCTGCCGCCATATACGACCGAGGCCAGCGGCACGGTGAAGGTCAATTCAGGAGCAAGACCCGGCTGGCCATAGGAATAGCGCAGCACCTTCCCTTCACGGGCAAAGCGCACCAGCTTTCCACTGACTGTCTTGCAGGCAAAAACCGGCGAAGGCGCCGCCGCATCGGAAGGCGCGGCAGCGAAAACCAGGCCCAGCGCTCCCAAGCCCGCAACAACCGACAAGTTCTTATGCAAGTCCACGCGGCAAAACCCCCATCTTCAGCCCGAAAAATCGACCTGACTGGAGGCACTTTGCAGACAGATGTCAACGCCGCGAAAATACGCAGTGGACGGCTGGTGGGGTGATGCCGATCGGAAGGAGAAGGTGGTGCCGCTTACGTGACTCGAACACGTGACCCCATCATTACGAATGATGTGCTCTACCAACTGAGCTAAAGCGGCGAACCATGCTTTTTCCTTGGAGGCCCGAGCCGGAATCGAACCGGCGTAAACGGATTTGCAGTCCGGCGCGTAACCACTCCGCCATCGGGCCTCTCAAGAGGGAGGCCCACTAGCCGAGCCTGCGCCGCCGTGCAACTCGATTCATGCTTGGCGCGCAAAGCGAACTTCGCGGCGGCTGGGATCGGCGGATTCCACGCGGACGTGGATACGTTCTCCGGGCTTGATGCGGTGGGCCTTGGTCCGGGCGACAACCGGCAGTTCGCACAGCTGAAAGCGCGCGCCGCTTTCACCCTGATCGGTAACGACGGCGGCGAAGGTTTCGCCCTCGCGGCCTGACAGGATGGCAGCTTCGGCCAAGTCGACCACGGCACGCTCTACCTGCCCGCTGCGATTGTCCGCGCGGTCCATGACCGGGCCGAGCTGCTGAAAGGCCGCCTCAACCTCTGCCGGAACAGCTTTGCCATTGGCGACGGCCAGAGCCGCCCGGATGACGTAACGATCGCCAAGGCGGCGTAGCGGCGCAGTCATGTGGCAATAGGTCGCGGCCATGGCGGCATGCCACGGAATCACGCCGGGACGATATGAAACATAGCTCGCCCCGTTTCCGGCGCGGCGCACGGCCAGCATGAAGGCTGCGGCGCGTGGTTCGGCGGGGTCGATCATCCGCTCGAACTGTTCGAGGCTCGCCTCATCCGGCCACGCCAGATCAAAGGCACGGGCAGTATGGCGCAGGCGCCCTTCCGCTTCGGCGCTGGGCCGCTCCATCACCCGGAACAGCCCGGTCCCGGCGGCATAGAGCGCCTGAGCAACGGCAAGATTCGTGGCCAATGACAGGGCCGCGTTCTGCCGCTCTACCAATGCCATCGGGCGCAGGCGCAAGATGAAGTGGCCGCCGGCATCGCGTTCCACTTCCTGTTCCGGCGGATCGACGCGGGCCGCACCGCGCGCATTGTCAGCCGCGGCGAGTCGCCGGGCGACTTCGGCAAAGCCCGCAGGCAGTTCATCGGGTCGGACGGAATCATAGGCCAGCTTGGCCCGGCTGCGAATCACGGCGCGCTCTGCCCCCTGCAAGGTCGCCTCGCCCGATGGGTCGATTCGGCTGGTGAAGATCACTGCGGGGCGCGGCCCATCCGGCAGCAGGCTGGCCGCCCCTTCGCTAATGGGGCGGGGGTAAAGCCCCGCCTTGCCATCCGGCAGGTAGATCGTTTCGCCCCGGCTCCACGCCTCGCGATCAAGCGGGTCGCCGTCGCGGACGAACCAGTCCACATCGGCAATCGCATAGTGCAGCAGCCAGTCCGCACCGGCCGGTTCCAGTGCAAAGGCCTGATCCAGATCGGTCGCGCTGGCCGGATCGAGCGTGACGAACGGCATTTGCGTGCGGTCGGCGTGATCGCTCAGCGCCCGGCCCGCTGCCGCTTCGGCTGCCGCTTCCACCTCGGCAGGAAAACCGGCAGGCACGCGAAACTGGGCGCGGATGGCGGCCAGCCCATCGGCCAGCAGGCGATCGGGGTCGCGTAGCGCTCTCATTCCATCAGGCTACCGCGCTGACAGGCGCTTGCCAAGCGCGGCTTCTGGCGGCACGAAGCGCGCAGATGCAGATTCCGGCCCGCGCCGGTAAGGAGAGCCAGTTTCATGAAGACCCGCGCCGCAGTCGCCTTTGCGCCAAAGCAGCCGCTTGAGATCGTCGAGCTTGATCTGGAAGGCCCCAAGGCGGGCGAAGTCCTGGTCGAAATCATGGCGACCGGCGTGTGCCACACCGATGCCTATACGCTGGACGGGTTCGACAGCGAAGGCATCTTCCCCTCGGTCCTGGGCCACGAAGGCGCCGGGATCGTGCGCGAAGTGGGCGCAGGCGTGACCAGCGTAAAGCCGGGCGATCACGTGATCCCGCTCTACACCCCGGAATGCCGCCAATGTAAATCGTGCCTGTCGGGCAAGACCAACCTCTGCACCGCGATCCGCGCCACCCAGGGCCAGGGCCTGATGCCGGACGGCACCAGCCGCTTCAGCTACAAGGGGCAGACGATCTATCACTACATGGGCTGCTCGACCTTTTCGAACTTCACGGTCCTGCCCGAAATCGCGGTCGCCAAGATTCGCGAGGACGCCCCGTTCCAGACCAGCTGCTACATCGGCTGCGGCGTGACGACCGGCGTTGGCGCAGTCATCAACACGGCCAAGGTTCAGGTCGGCGACAATGTCGTGGTCTTTGGCCTGGGCGGCATTGGCCTGAACGTGATTCAGGGCGCGCGGCTGGCCGGTGCGAACAAGATCATCGGCGTCGACATCAACCCCGACCGCGAGGAATGGGGTCGCAAGTTCGGCATGACCGACTTCCTCAACAGCAAGGGCATGAGCCGCGAGGAAATCGTCGCCAAGATCGTGCTGATGACCGACGGCGGGGCCGACTATACCTTTGACGCCACCGGCAATACCGAAGTGATGCGCACCGCGCTGGAAGCCTGCCATCGCGGCTGGGGCACCAGCATCATCATCGGCGTGGCCGAGGCGGGCAAGGAAATCGCCACACGACCGTTCCAGCTGGTCACGGGCCGCAACTGGCGCGGCACGGCATTCGGCGGGGCCAAGGGCCGCACCGACGTGCCGAAGATTGTCGACATGTATATGCAAGGCAAGATCGAGATCGACCCGATGATTACCCACGTCATGGGTCTGGAAGAGATCAATACCGCGTTTGACCTGATGCATGCGGGCAAGTCGATCCGCAGCGTCATCGTATTCTAGGAGAGGACCCCAGCAATGTTTACCCATATCATGGTAGGCACCAACGACGTGACCAAGGCCAAGGCGTTCTATGACGCAACGGTTCAGGCCCTTGGCGGCAATCCGGGCGCCGAATTCAATGGCCGCGCCTTCTACAGCCACAACGGCGGCAACTTTGGCGTTGGCGCTCCGGCCAATGGCGAGCCGGCCACTTTTGCCAATGGCGGGACGATCGGCTTTGCCGCTGCCAACAAGGAACAGGTCGATGCCTGGCACGCGGCGGGCCTGGCGAATGGCGGCACCTGCGAAGGCGCGCCGGGGCCGCGTCCGGGCGCTCCGGGCAATGCTTATGGCGCTTATCTGCGCGATCCCGACGGCAACAAGATCTGCGCCTTCTGCCAGTTGGGCTAATCTGACCTGATCGGTTCAATAACTTGCGCCCGGACCATGTGGTTCCGGGCGCAACTGTTTCGGGAGCCGAACAGGCTCAGGGATCGACGAACTCGGCCTTGCGCTTTTGCATCTGGCTCATCACCGCTTCGATCTGGTTCTTCGAACCGATCAGGGCCTGCTGCTCAACGCTTTCAGCCATCAGGATCTCGTCCGCGCTGACTTCCAGATAGCGGTTGAACAGGCGCTTGGCCGCGCGCTGGGCGTGCGGGTTGCGGTTGGCGATATCCGCCGCGATCGCCGTGGCGCGGGCCAGCGGGTCGCTGTCGACATAGGTGGCAAAGCCCAGTTCCTTGGCCTCGGCCCCGGTGAATTCGCGGTTGGTATAGGTCAGTTCGCGCAGCACGTCGTCGCGCACCAGCCCCTTCCACAGGGCATAGCCGCCCATGTCGGGCACCAGACCCCACTTCAGCTCCATCACCGCCATGCGTGCGGCGGGATCAATCACGCGAATATCCGCACCGCTGGCCACTTGCAGGCCGCCGCCAAAGCAGACGCCGTGAACGGCCGCGATCACCGGCACCGGCAGCTTGCGCCACTGCAGGGCAACCTGCTGGGCATGGTTGGCGCTGCCGTGGGTTCGCTCGGTCAGCGGGGTGCGGTCATGCCGTCCGGTATCGGCCATCGAGGTCAGGTCCAGACCGGCGCAAAAGCTGCGTCCTTCGCCGGACAGCACAACCGCGCGCAGACCTTTCAGGTCGTGCAGCACCCGGCCTGCATCCAGCAGCGCTGCAAACATATCGGGATCGAGCGCATTCATCTTGTCAGCCCGGATCAGCCGGACCTGCGCCACTCCATCATCACCCAGCGTAATGCTGACCCGCCCAGCCGGGTTCACTTCCAGTGCCATTCTCTCCGCTCCTTATAGGCTTGATGCCGCAATGCGGTATTCCTTGCCCATCCGCAGGTATCCGTCCAGACCCAAATCATACTCGCTGCCCATTAGGCCACGCTGAGCCGTGACCAAGCGATAGGCACCGTCCGGCAGGGTTTCGATCAGGCCGTCGATCCCGCCCAGACGCAGCTTGGACCGCAGGCGGCTGATATGGACGGCCAGACTGTTGGTTTCGGGCCGGAACGACAAGCGCCAGACATCGTTCAGCAATTCGTGCCGCGACACGGCCTCGCCCGGCGTATCGGCCAGCCGCCACAGCAGGGCGAATTCGCGCGGGTGCAGGCCAAGCGCGCGTCCGGCAACAAAGGCATCGCGCACCAACAGGTCGATCTTCAGCGCCCCGCAAAAGCGATAGCGCGGCAGGGACTGGGCAAATTGGGTCAGGCGCAGGACGCGGGATTCCAGTTCTTCCAGCGACGCGCCGAAATCCAGCGCATCGCCAAACCCCATCTGCAGCATCCGCGCCCGTTCCGCAGAATCTGACACTTCCAGCAGCATGATCCATTTGCGCTGGCACAGATTGCCGCTGGCAAGGTGCAACCATTGCGGCAGGGGCAACTGCCGGGGCAGGCCCAGCAAGACATGAGCCGGATCATGGGCAGCGTTCCGGGCGGCCGAGAGATCGCCCAGCAATTGCCAGCCCAGCCGGCGCAAATCATAGGCGACGGGAACCGGTCCCGCCGAAAACCAGCGAAACTGCCGCACTGATGCCCTCTTAAAGGCCTATCCCACTTGCGCTCGCTGCACGGTAAGCAGCAAGAGCGCAAGGGGTAAACCTTTAACTAACAGGCACTTGCCCCCTCAGGCAGCCGAGGTATTGACGCCCATCGACTGGAGATAACGGCGGATATTGCGCGCTGCCTGACGCAGGCGCTGCTCGTTTTCGACCATGGCGATGCGGACGTAACCTTCGCCGTCCTCGCCATAGCCGACGCCCGGAGCAACCGCGACTTCAGCGTGGGTCAGCAACTGCTTGGAAAACTCCAGGCTGCCCATTTCCTTGAGCGCCGGGGGCAGCGGGGCCCAGGCGAACATGGATGCCTTGGGGCTGGGGATTTCCCACCCGGCGCGGCCAAAGCTTTCGACCATCACGTCGCGGCGCTTTTGATAGAGCATGCGGTTGGCCTCAACGATGTCCTGCGGCCCGTTCAGTGCCGCACAGGCAGCGGCCTGGATCGGGGTGAACGCGCCATAGTCCAGATAGCTCTTCACCCGCTTCAGCGCGGCGATCAGACGCGGATTGCCCACGGCAAAGCCAACGCGCCAGCCCGCCATCGAGAAGGTCTTGGACATCGAGGTGAATTCCACCGCCACGTCCTTGGCCCCCGGCACCTGCAGGATCGACGGAGTCGGGTTGCCGTCGAAATAGAGTTCCGAATAGGCGAGGTCAGACAGGATCCAGACCTTGTTCTCCTTCGCCCAGGCGACCAGCCGTTCATAGAACGCCAGGTCCACCGTCTCTGCCGTCGGGTTCGACGGATAGTTGACGATCAGGATCGACGGGCGCGGCACGGTAAAGGCCATGGCGCGTTCCAGCGAGGCGAAATAGGCTTCGTCCGGCGTGGTCGGGACCGAGCGGATCGTTGCCCCGGCAATGATGAAGCCGAAGGTGTGAATCGGATAGCTGGGATTCGGCGCCAGCACGACATCGCCCGGCGCAGTGATCGCGGTGGCAAGGCTGGCCAGCCCTTCCTTGCTGCCCATGGTCATCACCACTTCGGTTTCGGGATCGAGATCCACGCCAAAGCGGCGACCGTAATAATTCGCCTGGGCCTTGCGCAGGCCGGGGATGCCCGACGAGGCGGAATAGCCATGAGCATCAGGCTTTTGCGCCACTTCGCACAGTTTATCGATCACATGCTGCGGAGGGGGCAGATCGGGGTTGCCCATGCCAAGGTCGATAATGTCCCTTCCGGCCGCTCGCGCCGCTGCCCGCATGCCGTTTACTTCGGCGATGACATAGGGCGGCAGTCGCTTGATGCGGTAGAATTCCTCGGACATGGTACCTTTCCTGATTATGCGCACGGGCCCGTAACGGGCGGCGCAGCGGGGCCTTATCGTGGATTGCGCGCGTTTGCGCCAGTATCTTTGCATAAAAAGCCGTTTCGCGCAGCAAATGGGCGCGCTTACGCGGCAAAGTGTAACATTCGGGCCATAGGCAGGACGCTGGCGAATCTCGCCTCGCCCCTTTCAAGTGGCGGTTTTCCTGATACTATCGCCCCTCACCGCTTTGCAGGATGACATGACCCAGCCCAAGAACCCGATGGATTTGCTCGGCAGCCTGTTTCTGGCGCCGCAGCAACTGTTCACGCAGTTCGCCCCTGCTGCCGAAGTCATCCCCGCGGCAGACCTGGCCCAGTGGGCCGAAGTTTCGCAGAAACTGCAGGCGCTGTGGCTGGAATTCCAGGCCGAACAGGCCGCCGCCGCCATGACCAGGCTGCCCGCCATCCTATCCGATCCGGGCGGTTTTGCCGGGATAATGCAAGGCTGGCTGAAGGCGCTGCCGCTGGCCAATCCCGATACCCAGAAAAAGCTGTGGGAGGATAGCCTCGCCCTGTGGGAAACGGTGCTCGGCCAATATGGCATCGGGCCAAAGACCGCGCAGGCCGAATCGGCAGAACCGCAACTGCCGCGCAAGGACCGCCGCTTTGCCGATCCCAAATGGCGCGACCAGCCGTTCTATGCGCTGATCCACCAGACCTACCTGCTGCTGGCGGAACAGGTGATGGCCATGGCCGACGCTGCCGACCCCGGCGATCCGGCCAAGCACGAACAACTGAAATTCGCCGCCCGCACTCTGGTCGAGGCGCTCAGCCCGGCGCATTTCCCGATGCTCAATCCGCTGGTGATGGAGCGGGCGCGGGAGACCAAAGGCGAAAGCCTGGTCAAAGGGTTCGAGCACCTGCTGGCCGATCTGAAGCGCGGGCAGCTGAACCATGTCGATTCAACGGCTTTCCGCCTGGGCGAGAATATCGCGACCACGCCGGGCAAGGTGGTGCATGAAACCCCGCTCTACCAGCTGATCCAGTACAGCCCCTTGACCGAGAGCGTGCTGGAAGTGCCGCTGGTGATCTTCCCGCCGTGGATCAACCGCTTCTACATCCTCGACCTCTCGCCGCAGAAAAGCTTCATCCGCTGGGCGATGGAACAGGGGCTGACCGTCTTCGTCGTATCGTGGAAGTCCGCGGACGAGAGCATGGCAGACGTCGTGTGGGACGATTACATCCGCGCCCAGATCGACGCGATCGACACGATCCGCACCCGGCTGGGCGTGAAGGCCGTGCACGCCATCGGTTATTGCGTGGCCGGCACCACCCTGGCCGCAACGCTGGCAATCCTTGCCCGGCGCGGTCAGGCGGACAAGGTGAAGAGCGCGACCTTCTTCACCGCGCAGGTCGATTTCGAACAGGCTGGCGAACTCAAGGTGTTCATCGACGACCAGCAAATCGAAGGGCTGGAAAAGCTTTCGGCGGAAACCGGCTATCTGGACGGGCGCTACATGGCCGCGACCTTCAACCTGCTGCGCGGCAATGACCTGATCTGGAACTATGTGGTCAACAATTACCTGCTCGGCGGCGACTATCCGGCCTTCGACCTGCTCCACTGGAATGGCGACGTAACCAACCTGCCGGTCAAGTGGCACATGAGCTATCTGAAAGACCTCTACCGCGACAACAAGCTGGTCGTGCCCGATGCCTTGCACGCCGATGGTACGCCGATCGACCTGACGCGGATTGAAACGCCCAGCTTCATTCAGGCCGGGCGCGAAGACCACATCGCCCCCGCCGTCAGCGTGTGGCAGCTGATGCACCATCTTCGCGGACCCAGGACTTTCCTGCTGGCCGGATCGGGCCACATTGCCGGGGTGGTCAATCCGCCCTCGGCCAAGAAATACCAGTACTGGACCAACCCGAACCCGGTCGAAAGCTTTGCCGAATTCGTCGCAGGCGCGACCGAGACCCCCGGCAGCTGGTGGCCGCACTGGATCGAATGGATTCGCAGTCAGGATCAGGCCGAAGTGCCAGCCAAGGGCAAGCGCCGCCCCGGCGGCAGGGGTGACAAGGTGATCGAGGATGCGCCGGGCCGCTATGTAAAGGCGCGGTAACCCCCTCATCCGTCACTCCGGCGCAGGCCGGAGCCCAGTGCGGACGGCGGGGCTGCGGCGGACGTACATCAGCGATCCCGCCTGCGGATTTCCTACATCACCGCCGCCAGCTAGAGTCGGTGCGGCTCTTTGCATTCGTCGATCCCGTTACTCCATGGAGCCGCTTGTGCGCGGCACCAGTTTTTTATTTCCGTGCCTGCGCGATAACCCCCAGACCACCCTGCAAGCCCAGCACTTCTGCCGCTTTGAACCTGTTGGATGAAGTGGACGATGAGTCCACTGTGTCAACTTCGGCGGGCCAGCCATCGCCTCATGCTGCACCGCACAAAGATTTCTTGACTTCGCAGTTGCAACACTTATTTTGTGCAGTGCAACATAAGTCGCGCAAGGAATCCGAACCATGGCCGATGCCACCGAAGCCAAGATTGACGCCGCAATGGCTGAAGTAACGGCCGAACCGGCTGCTGCTGTCGTTGCTGCCAAGCCTGTGCGCACCGTGAAGAAAAAGGCTGCGGCCAAGCCTGCCCCGCGCAAGGCGGCCAAGCGCGCCGAACCCAAGATTGCGGCGAAGAATCCCGCCCCCACTTTCAAGGATAGCATCATGGCCAAGACCCAGAACGTCGCTGAAGAACTGACCGCCAAGGTTCAGGAAGCCATGACCGAAGCGCAAGAGCGCGCCAAGCTGGCATTCGAAAAGAGCCAGGTGCTGGCGGGCGAAGCCAGTGAATTCACCAAGGGCAATGTCGAAGCCGTAGTCGAATCGGGCAAGGTTCTGGCCGCTGCCATGCAGGACATGGGCAAGGACTACGTTGCCGAAGCCAAGTCGGCTTTCGAAACCGTCCAGGCCGATTTACGCGAACTGGCCGCCGTGAAAAGCCCGGCTGACTTCTTCAAGCTGCAGGGCGAAATCCTGCGCCGCAACTTTGACGCTGTTGTCGCCAGCGGTTCGAAGAATTCGGAAAAGGCCGTGAAGCTGGCCAACGAAGCCTTCGCGCCGATCCAGAACCGCGTCAGCCTGGCAATCGAAAAGGTCAAGCAGGCCGCCTGAGGGCAGCCTCTCCTCGCGGCCCGGCGTCTCCTCTCCCCGCCAGACCGCGAGATCCAAGCCAAAGGTCGGATGGTGCATTTTGCGCTGTCCGGCCTTTCGCTTTATCGCGTCAGCCCTTGTCCTGCCCCCCTGCAATGCGATATTTCATTGTCATGCACCTTCCACCTGCCCTTGAATTGAACCCGATCCGCGCTGCCGACGATGCCGATGGCGATGATGAATCGGGCGGCCAGGGGCAGATCGGCATTGCCACCAAAACTCGGGCCAAGCCGAAGAAGCCCAGCCAGTTCAAGGTGCTGATGCTGAATGACGATTACACCCCGATGGAATTCGTCGTCATGGTGCTGAAGCGCTTTTTCGGCATGGATCTGGAACAGGCCACGCGGGTCATGCTTCATGTCCACCAGCGCGGCGTCGGCGTTTGCGGCATCTATCCCTATGAAATTGCCGAAACCAAGGTGAATCAGGTGATGGATTTCGCCCGTCAGAACCAGCACCCGCTGCAATGCACGCTGGAAAAAGCCTGACCTGAACGGCGAAAGGGCCGCGTCATGCCCGCATTTGTCCTTTGCCGCCGCCCGCTTGCTGGCTATGGATCGCGCATGAGGCAATTCCGGGCATCAGATCCCCAGTGAAGTCGATCCCCGCCATCGACCGCTATATTTTCCGGCTGGTGCTTGGCCCCATGCTGGCCGTCTTTGTCGTTGCCGCTTCGCTGCTGGTGCTCGACAAGATGCTCAAGCTGTTCGAATTCGTCGGCAATGAAGGCGGGCCGATCTCGGTCGTGTTCCGGATGCTGGCCAATCTCATGCCGGAATATGCCAGTCTGGCGATCCCGCTGGGCCTGATGCTGGGCATCCTGATGGCCTTCCGCAAACTGGCCACCACCAGCGAACTGGACGTGATGCGCGCGGTGGGCCTCAGCTACACCCGGCTGTTGCGCGTCCCCTATGCGATCACGATTGTGCTGGCGGCGGTGAACCTGCTGATCGTCGGCTATCTCCAGCCGATGGCGCGCTATTGGTACGAACAGCTCGATTTCGAACTGCGTTCGGGCGCGCTGGGCGCTTCGATCAAGGTCGGGGAATTCACCACCCTGCAAGACCGTGTTGCCCTGCGGATCGAGCAGAGCAAGGACAATGGCCGCCAGTTGAGCGGCATCTTCGCCCGCTTCTCCTCTCCCGAGGGGCAGGTCGTTACCATCTCGGCCCGCGAAGGCCAGTTCCTTGCCCTGAAGGGCAGCCCCGACACCATCGTGCTGCGTCTGACCGATGGCCAGCTGATCCAGGACGAACCCGGCGCCAGCCCCCGCGTCCTCAGCTTCTCGCGCCACGACTTGCCGATCGACCTGCCCGCAATCGAACGCTTCCGCGAACGCGGCGGCAAGGAACGCGAATATATCCTGCCCGAACTGATGCGGATCGGCTGGAGCGATTCCGCCACGCGGGAACTACGCAATGAAACCCGGGCCAGCCTGAACTTCCGTCTGGTCGAGGTAGTGATGATGCTCTTGCTGCCGCTGCTGGCCGTGGCGCTGGCCGTTCCGCCCAAACGCTCCACCTCGCCGCTCGGCGTATTCGTTTCGATTGTGCTGGTCGTCGCCTATCACAAGGTCAACGAATATGGGCAGGCAGCCGGGGCGCAGGGCCGCTTTCCACCCGAACTGATCCTGTGGGGGCCGTTCTTCCTCTTCGCGGCACTGATCGTGTGGATGTACTGGCGCGTCGCCTATGTCCCCGGTGGGCAACCGATCGGCGCGCTGGAGAAGTTCTTCAGCACGGCGGGCAAGAAGCTGACCAGCCTGTGGAAGCGGCAGATGCGCAAGACGAGGACCGCGTGATGTTTGCCGCCATGTTCCCTTCGCGCACGCTGACGCTGTACCTTGCCAAGACTTTCATCACCCGCATCCTTGGCGTGCTGATCCTGCTGGTGCTAGTCCTGCAAATGCTCGACCTGTTGTCGGAAAGCGGCAACATTCTGGCCGTGCCGGGCAATGGCCAGGCCGAGATTCTCTATTACGTTTCGCTGCGCACCCCGCAGCTGATTGCACGGTTCCTGCCCTATTCCGTGCTGCTGGCAACGCTCTTCACCTTCTGGCCGCTCAACCAGAACAGCGAAGTAATCGCCATGCGCGCCGCAGGCCTCTCCGCCCATCAGGTGCTAGCACCCCTGCTGCTGACTGCCGGGGTGATCTCGATGGCCAGCTTCGCCTTCAACGAAACAGTCGTATCCAGGGCGGTTGGCACGCTGAAGCAGTGGAGCAATCTGAAATATGCGCCGATCCCCAAGGACACCGGGATCAAGGCCAACGTCTATCTGCGCGACGGGGGCGACATTCTGGCCGCCAGCACCGTAACCGGCAGCGGCAACGGGATCGTGATGAACGGCGTCACCCTTTACCGCCGCGATGCGGGCGGCATGGTGACCGAGCAAATCCGCAGCGACCGGGCAACCTATGCCAATCCCGGTTGGCGTCTGGACAATGCCCGCCGTTTTGACGTGCGCACCACAGTCCAGGAACCGGCCGGCAATCCGGTCGTCGCGCCGGGGATTACTCCGGTTCAGGTGACCATTGGCAAGGTCGATCCGGACGGACAGAACATCTTTGAACTGCACCGCTCGATCCAGGCGATGAAAGCTGCCGGTCGCCGCACCAGCGAACTGGAAGGCAAGTGGTGGCACAAGTTCTCTGGCCCGCTTTCCGTCCTGCTGATGCCGCTGCTCGGCTCGGTTGCGGCGTTCGGTCTGGCCCGTTCGGGCCAACTGCTGGTTCGTGCAATTGCCGGCATGGCCCTGGGCTTTGCCTACTTCGTGGTCGACAATGCCGCGTTGGCGATGGGCAATTTCGGGGGATACCCGGCGTTGATCGCGGCCTGGGCGCCGTTTCTGCTATTCTATCTGGTGGGTGAGACCGTTCTGGTCAGAACCGAGGAATAAGCCGGTTTAACGCCGCCCCATCGTGGACCGCGCAATCTTGCCCAGCAGCGGCATGAAGCCGGTGTAGCTGGCCTGCTCATAAGTCGACCCCGCGCCAAGGTGCGCGGTGATGCGGCGGTGGGCCTCACCCAGCGAATGATACGGCATCGACGGCAGCAGATGGTGCAGCGCATGATAGCGCAGACCAACCGGCGCCCACAGCGGCGTGAGCAATTCCGGCGGCGGCACGTTGACCGAGTCCAGATACTGCGCGGTAACGGTCATCGCCTCGCCATCGTTTTCCCACAGGTGGGCAACCAGCGTGCGAATCTGGTTGAGCACAGCCACGACAGAAACGACCGCAATCGCGATCAGCAGCGGACGCCAGCCCCAGACCTGGGTGCTGGCCAGCACGGCAATCGCCCAGACGCTTGCGCCCAGTTCCTGCCACCAGACCATCCGTGCAAAGGCCCCTTCCGGAGCGCGGCGGCGGAAATCGGGATTGATCGAGAGCGAGGAAACCCGTTCCCACACCAGCTTGCGCAGCGGCGGGATCACCGCGCCCAGCGGGACGAGGATGGCGGAACGCAGCAGCAAGCCAATCGGCAGTACCACAGCGATCACGATGAACAGCGGCAGGCTCCACGGCTTCATCAGGGCTAGCGGCAGATATTCCGGATCTTCCGCCGTGCCATAGCGGGTGCGCGCATGGTGCAGCGTATGCACCCCTTCATACATGAAGGAGGGCATCAGCATCGGAATGCCGACCAGCAGGTTCCACGCAAAGCGAAAGCCGGGCAGCGCATTCTTGTGGATATGGGTGAGTTCATGAATGAACAGCAGCGCGCGATAGAGCGTGACGACAGCGATCACCCCGCACAGCACCGCGGCCCAGCCGTTCAGCAGGATCGCCCCAGCGATCCCGGCATAGCCGATCAGGGCAGAGCCCAGCATGTCCGGCCAGTAGATTTCCGGCCGCGCCACGGAAATGTCGCGCGTCAGCTCAACAGCGGCGCGCAGCATGGCCATATCGTCCGGAATCTGGGACTTTGGCACAGCAGCAGTGATCTTTTCCTGAACAGTCATTTACACTCTGATCCGTATGCAGCGCCCCTGCCCGATGCTTGACAACCGCCGCTAACCATAGACAGGCTTATTGATCCTGAACGAAGGCAGCATCGTGGCACAAACCGAAATAAATGTCGCACCCGTAACCGGCAAGGGTGACCTGAATGCTTTTATCGATCTGGCTTATCGGCTGAATCGATCCGATCCCAACTGGGTCCCGCCGCTTCGCAACGAAGTGGTCGAATTGCTGACCAAGGGCAAGAACCCGTTTTTCGACCATGCCGACGTGCAATTGTTCCTCGCCCGCCGCGATGGCCTGGTTGTGGGGCGGATTTCCGCCCATATCGATCATCTCGCCACGGCGATGGACCCCATTCAAGGCATGGGCCCCGGCACGGGCAACTGGGGCCTGCTGGAAGCCGAGGACGAAGCCGTTGCCGCCGCCCTGATCGCTCGCGCCGAACAGTGGCTGAAGGACAAGGGCATGAACCGCGTCCTCGCCCCGCTGTCGATGTCGATCTGGGAAGAGCCGGGCCAGCTGACCAAGGGCTTTGACCATCCGCCGACAGTCATGATGGGCCACCAGCCGGAACGCTATCAGCATTATATCGAGGCGCTGAACTATACCCCGGCCAAGCTGCTGCGCACCTACGAGCTGGACATCACCAAGGACTTTCCGCCGCTGATCCAGCGCATCGTCCAGTCGGGTGAGCGCAATGCCAAGATCCGCATCCGCAATGTCGACAAGTCAAAGTTCGATGCGGAAGCCGGGATCATCCTCCACATCCTGAACGATGCCTGGTCGGAAAACTGGGGCTTTGTGCCCTTTACCGACCGCGAGATCGCCTATGCCGGCAAGAAGTTCAAACCGATCGTCCGCGAAGACCTGATCATGATCGCGGAATATGAAGGCGAACCTGTCGCCTTCATGATGACCCTGCCCGACCTTAACGAAAAGCTGCAGCCGATGGGCGGCACGCTGTGGCCGTTCAACTGGGCCAAGCTGCTGTGGTGGCTGCGCAAGCCCAAGTCCCGCACCATGCGCGTGCCGCTGATGGGCGTGCTGCAAAAGCATCAGGGCAGCCGTCTGGCCAGCCAGCTGGCCTTCATGATGATCGAGGCGATCCGCCGCAATGCCGTGGCCAATTACGGTGCCACCCGCGGCGAAATCGGCTGGGTGCTGGATGACAACCAGGGCATGAACGCGATTGCCGACGCCATCGATAGCCACGTCAATAAGGAATACACGATCTACGAAAAGGCGCTGTAAGCGGGCCGCCTAGGCGGCCTCACGCTCCTCCTCACCCGCGCGGCGATCTACAGTGGCGGCAACGGCAACGTCCATCGTCACATTGCCCAGCGTGCGCATGATGTCCGGCAGCACTTCGACGGCTACCAGCAGTGCCAGCGGTCCAATCGGCACGCCCATGGCAATCGCAATCGGGCCGATTGCGGTGACAAAGCTGATCGCGCCGGGCAGTGAGACCGAGCCGATGGTGGTAGCCAGAGCCACCAGCACCCCGGTTGCCAGAACCAGCGGGGTCAGTTCCACCCCGACCAAGCGCGCAATATAGATCGCGACCGCAAGATTCATCACCGGCCCGGTCGCGCGGAACAGGGCGACAGCCAGCGGCAGAACAAATTCCCCAGTCGTTTCCTTCAGCCCTAGACTGCGGCAGGCGGCGAGCATGGCAGGGAGGCTGGCAAGCGAGGACTGGGTCGAAATCGCCATGGCCTGAACCGGCAGGACCGCGCGAAAGAACCGGGCCAAGGGCTGCCGCGCGGCGAATACGGCCACGATATAGGCAAACAGCAGCACGGCTGAGCCCATCACCACGACGCTAAGAATGTAGTGGGCCAAAGCGCCTAAAGCCGCCACGCCGCTTTGCCCCGCAACCGAAAGCGACAGGGCAAATACGCCCAGCGGCGAAAGCCACAGCACCCAGCCGATGATCACCAGCATGGTCCCGGTCACTGCCTCGAAAAAAGTCACCATCAGTTGCCGATGCACGGTCGGCAAGCGGACAATCGCCAAGGCCAACAGGCTGAAGAACACGATGATCGCGATCATCGCCGTCTCTGCCGCTGCGGCAAAGATGTTGGACGGGATCATCGATTTGAAGAATTCGGCAATCGACGGCACTTCGCCCGCCTGATCGGCCGTCAGCCCCTGCCGCAGCGCCTCGGCTGCAGCAGCCGGGATCGGAAAGGCATCCAGCAAGGCTGGCATGGCAAAGGCGGCAAAGACCGTGCCCATGGTCAGAATCGCCGCAAACAGCGCCAGCGAAGTGGCCGCCACCCGTCCGGCACTGGCCGCCGCAACAGTCTGGACAATCCCGATCACCAGCAGCGCGGCGACCAGTGGAACGATGGTCATCTGCAGGCCGCGCAGCCACAGGGTGCCAACTACGTCGGCAACTGGCAGCACGCGCGCCGCCAGATCATTACCTTCCAGCAGGATGCCCAGGATCAGGCCCGCCGCCAGCGCGCTGAGGGTCCAGCCTACCGGTACCCGCAAGTCGGGAATGAAGCTGCTGGCGCGATTGGCGTCAGTTGAAACGGCGGTCATGGATGCTCCCCGGGCGATATTGATTGCGTGACTTTAGCGCGCCAAATCGACATAGCAATTTTTGTAGGTCTGGCTGCAAGAGAACACCGATGGCACGCAACTATTTCGGCACTGACGGCATTCGCGGGCTAACCAATTCCGGCGTAATGACCGCCGCTGTTGCAATGAAGGTGGGCCAGGCGGCAGGCACCCGGTTCCTGCGCGGCAAGCACCGCCATCGGGTAGTCATCGGCAAGGATACGCGCCTGTCCGGCTACATGCTGGAAAACGCGCTGGTTGCGGGCTTCACCAGCGTCGGCATGGACGTGGTGCTGACAGGCCCCCTGCCCACCCCGGCCATCGCCATGCTGACCCGCGAACTGCGCGCCGATGTGGGCGTGATGATTTCGGCCAGCCACAACCCGTATCAGG
>CAZLPK010000016.1:0-38055 GCA_964561375.1 uncultured Novosphingobium sp. | reverse complement strand
AACGCAGATCCGGCCTTCTGCAGAAGGCCGGATCTGCGTTTTTCGCGAAGTCGGTAACTGTCTCCCCGGATTGTGATTACCGTTGAGTGGTGAAGCAGGCGGTCCAAGATTGCCGTCGCCACCACAGGGTCTCCAAAGACGCTGCCCCACTCTCCTACGGAGCGGTTGGACGTAATCAGGATAGAGCCTTTTTCGTAGCGTCGCGATACCAGCTGGAAGAACAAATGCGCGGCATCGGCCTCGAACGGTAAATAGCCAAGTTCGTCCACTATCAGTAACTTGGGACGGCTCAGCAGGACCAACTGCTTTTCCAGATTTCCTTCCAAGTGTGCCTTGGCGAGCAATGCCACCAGGTTCGCCGCTGTAATAAACTGGACTGAGTAGTTCTGCCGGATCGCCTCTCGGCCTAGTGCCACCGCGAGGTGGGTTTTCCCAGTGCCGGGCGGCCCCATGAACAGCGCCGTATCGCCGTGCGCAATCCAGCGGCAAGTTGCCAGCTCCCGGATCTGGCGGGGATCGAGTGAGGGTTGTGCATCAAACTCGAAGCCGTCCAGTTCACGCACATACGGGAACTGCGCCATCTTGCTCGCCATCTGGATGCGCCGCTCGTCGCGGCGAGCAATTTCCCGCCCGACGAGGAAGGCGACAGCTTCACGCAAAGTCATTTCCGAACGTGCAGCTTCGTCGAGAAGGGTATCCAGCTGGTCGCGGATTGCCGTGAGCTTCAGCCTGTCCAGCATTGCCACAAGGGCATCGTGATCGGGCGCCATTACCAGGCACCTCCCGCTACCGCTTCATATTCGGCAAGAGGCCTTAGCAGCGCTGGTGGAGGGTCGCAGTTGGGCAAGCTGCGCGCGGCAGATGTGCCGACCAGACCCGATAGATGGGCTTTGTCCATGATCCGCTGCCGGCGGCCATCGCATTGGGGATGATCGGCCACAACATTACCAGCATGACGGACAATGACACGGCCACCCAGAACAACAACCTGGACGGTCTCTCCGACAAGGCGCCAGGGAACCGAGTAACTGTTGGTATCGAGATCAATCGCGCAGTCGGACCCCACCTTGCGAACAAGATCGCGAAGCTGACCAAAAGGCGCGCGTCCCCCAAGCGGGCGTAGCGCGCTTGCCTCGTCGGCAAAACGTACGATGGGAAGCTCGCCCGTAGTTCCGTGTATTCGCACATCAGCGATTTCACGGTTCCATTGATCGAGATGGGCAACAAACTCCCCCCAACTCGCAAAACGACGGCCTGCTATGGCGTTGCGCTTAACATAGCCGACCCCGCGCTCGTCCCTCCCCTTGGTGCGCGCACGATACGGGGCGCATGCACGCGGGTTAAACCCCCAGTATCGGGCAAAAGCATGAAAGCGGCTATTAAAGCGAACTTCGCGTGTGGATGCATCATGATGCTCCACCAAGGCCCGTGCGTTATCGAGCAGGACCTCCGATGGCACCCCGCCGAACCTCAGAAATGCCCCTTCCATCCCTTCAAACCAGTCGGTTTGGCGCTCACGTAGCGATGGGCGGATATGCATCCTACGTGAGTAACCCAAGGTTGCCACAAACAGATGCACGCGAACGCGCTCATCGTCGATCCAGACCTTCGTGTCTCCAAAATCAATCTGCAACTGCTGGCCGGGGCGTGTCTCAAAGCGGACCGTCGCTTTCTTGTGCGCGCGTAATTCCCGGCGCCAAGGCTGAACGCGCAACTCGACTGAACGCAGGCCAATGATGATCCCGTGCTCACTGGCAAGTTCCTGGCGGATGACATCCGCATTGCCGCCGTGACGGAAAAATCTCTCCCGAAGCCAGTCGTCCAGACCATCAAAGGCTGTCTTACGCTTCGGCTTAGCGAAGTGTACCACGCCGCCAGCGCGAAGGTAGCGACGCACTGTGTTGCGCGCGCAGCCAAACTCCTTGGCCAATCGCTTCGCACCCCAGCCAAGCTCATGTAGCCGAACCATCGCAGATACTTCGTCCGGTGGAAGCATCTCTTCTCCCCGCAAACCAATTGCATGTGCTGGGATTTCTGAAACTTCTATCATCGTTTGTCCCTTCCTATCGAAATCAGAAGGGGTCAGTTCTCAATTTCGACAGGGGGTCAGTTTCTCACTTCGCCTGACACCCCAATGGTCGCGATGCACGATCCAGCCGGCTTCCGGCACGTTATCCATGCCCTGCGCCGCGCCGAAACCACGATGGCTGCGGAACACGCCGCAGTTGGCCACGATCCGCTCCTGCCCCTTGAGACGGACCATGAAGGTGCCATAGCCCCACAGCGCCCACGACCCAGCATTGCGCAGCAGACGCGTGAAGGAATCCATCTCGCTGGGCACAAAGGTACCAAGGAAGCGCCGCGTTTCGTCGTCGCGGGTCAGTTCGAACAGGTCTGCCAGATCACCCGGCTGCGGTTGCCACAGTTCGAAGCGTTCGGTGGTTAGCAGGGGGCCGGTCATAGCACCTGATCGATCAGGTGGATCAACACGCCAACCAATCCGCCCACCAGCGTGCCGTTGATGCGAATAAATTGCAGGTCGCGGCCCACCGCACCTTCGATCCGGTCGGTCACGGTTGCCGCATCCCAGCGCTTCACCGTTTCGGAAACCAGTCGCACGATCTGGTCGCCATAGCGCACCGCGATGCCGACAAGAGTGCGGCGGGCATAGCGGTTGATCTGCAATTGCAGCGCCGGATCGTCGCGCAGGTGACGACCAAGTTCGGCCAAGGCTTCGCTCATCTGCCCGCTCGATTCACCCGCCGGTCGCCGCAGACGGGTGAGCATGGCCGTGCGCAGCCGCTCCCACACGCCCTGCCACCAGGTGGAGACCGCCGGATTGGCGATCAGATCGCGCTTCATCCGCTCCACCTTTTCGCGCAGCTCGGGATCGTGCTGCAGATCATGGGCGAGTTTCTCCAGCCCTTCCTCGATCTTCCCGCGCAAGGGATGGTCGGGATCAACGACCACTTCAGCCAGCAACTTGTAGAGCCCGTCAATCACCGAGTTGGCGAGGCGTTCGTCCAGACCGGTCCAGCGCAGCACGGCATTCGCGCGGCGGTGGACCAGATCGCGGACCAGCGCCTCGTTGTCTTCCAGCGTCAGACCAGCCCAGCGAACCAGCGATTCGATTACCGGCAAGTGGCGCCGATCAGCAATCATCGTGCCCAGCATCTGGCCGATCAAGGGTGCGACTTCGAGCTTTTCCAGCTGGCGGAACAGGCCGCCGCGCACCTGCGTACCAAGCCGTTCCGGATCGAGCGATTCGAGCACCTGAGCCAGCAGTTCCGCCGCTCCGTCACGCAGCCGCGTGCTGCCTCCGCGTGCCGGATCGGCCAGCCAGTCACCCGCCGATGCAGCGAGGTTCATGTTCGACAGACGCCGGGCGACGACCTGCGGGGTGAGGAAATTCTCCCGCAGGAACTGGGCCATCGAATCGGCGATGCGACCCTTGTTTTCCGGAATGATCGCCGTGTGCGGAATTGGCAGGCCAAGCGGATGGCGAAACAGGGCAGTTACGGCAAACCAGTCCGCCAGCCCGCCCACCATGGCCGCTTCGCTGAACGCCAGGACATAGCCCCAGGCCGGATGCAGGCCCTGAAAGTGCCGCGCGGTCAGGAATACGCCAGCCATCAGGACCAGCAGACCGGTTGCAAACATCCGCATCCGCCGCGCCTTGTCAGGCGGCAGGGGCACCGGGGCTAACCGGTGCCGACGGATGCGCTGCGCACTCACTCTGCCGGGAAAGCTCCGTCAGGGGCGGATTTGCCCGGTTCCGACTCCCGGTCCCGTTCTGGATGATAGGTCAGGAATGCCTTGCGCAGGCGCGGACCAAGCCGGCTTTCCAGACCGTTGGCGAGACTGAAGCCTGCCGGCACGATCAGCAGGGTCAGCAGGGTCGACAGGGTCAGACCGCCGATCACCACTGTACCCATCGGCGCGCGCCAGGCGCTGTCGCCACCCAGCGACAGGGCTGTCGGCACCATCCCGGCGGTCATGGCCACCGTGGTCATCACGATCGGCTGCGCACGCTTGTGCCCGGCTTCGATGATCGCTTCAAACCGGGATGCGCCGCGCGCCATTTCCTCGATCGCAAAGTCGATCAGCAGGATCGAGTTTTTCGCCACGATGCCGAACAGCATCAGGATGCCGATGAACACCGGCATGGAAATCGGCTGGCCGAAGATGAACAGCAGCAAGAGACCGCCCAGCGGCGCCAGCAGCAGCGAGCCCATATTGACCAGCGGCGAAACGAAGCGGTGGTAGAGCAGCACCAGCACGCCGAAGACCAGCATGACCGCCGAGCCAAGCGCGATGGCAAAGCTGTTGGTCAGTTCCTCGAACACCTCGTCTTCGCCGAACGGCTTGTTGCTGACGCCCTGCGGCAGGTTGGTCATGATGGGGAGCTTGTTGATCTCCTTCATCACGTCCCCCTTCAGCGCGCCCTGGGCAAGGTCGGCACCGATGAAGACGCGGCGTTCCTGGTTGTAGCGGCGGATCGAGACCGGACCGGAGCCAAAGCTGATGTCGGCCACGCGGGCGAGCGGAACCGAACCGCCCGACGTGGTCTGCACCGGCAGGTTTTCGATCACGCTGATGTCGCGGCGCGCGTTTTCCGACAGGCGAACGCGAATCGGAATCTGGCGATCAGAGAGCGAGAACTTCGCCGCATTCTGATCGATGTCGCCAATGGTCGCGATGCGGATCGTCTGGCTCAGCGCGGCGGTGGTCACGCCCATGCTGGCAGCCAGTTCCTGACGCGGAGTGATGATCAGTTCCGGGCGGCGCGTATCAGCCGCGACGCGCGGCGCGACGATGCCAGGAATACCCTTCATCTGCTCGACCAGCTCGGTCGCAGCCTTTTCCAATTGGACCGAATCCGCGCCCGTCAACATGACCGAGATCGGACGGCCAATCCCGCCCGGACCGACCTGATTCGATTGCAGGAAGGTAATGCGCGCATCGGGAATGCGTTGCAGGACCGGGGTCAGTTCGCGCTGGAATTCCTGGCTGGTCTTTTCACGGTCTTCCTTCAGCGAGATGAACAGGCGGCCATTGCCTTCGCTCACGCGCTGCTGGATTCGTTCAACCTCAGGCCGCTTGGAGACGATGGCGGCGACTTCGTCGACCACTTTGTCGGTCTGTTCCAAGGTCGTGCCGGGCACCATTTCCACGGAAATCCGGGTGGTATCCTCGTTCACTTCGGGGAACAGCTGGGCCGGAATGGTCGCGAACAGAACTGCCGATACGGCGAATGCACCAAGGCCGATGCCCATCATCCAGATGCGGTGATCGAACATCCGCGCCCAGAAACGGCGCACCCAGAACAGCGACCAGCCGAAGAAGCCGGCGTCATCCGGCGCAGCCTTGAACTTGCCGATGATCGCCCCGACCAGCGCAGTGATGGAGCAGCCCAGAATGAAGCTGATCGGCAGGCCGAACAGCAGGCCAAACGTAACGAGTAGCGGGTTCGGCCCCTTGGCCACTTCGCCTTCGGCTGGTGGCGGGCTGCCAAACAGCAGGAAGTAGAAAGTGGCGGCAGCAAAAGCAAAGCCCAGCGCCATATAGGCCGGATGGCCGGGAACGCGGGCGATCAGGGCGCGACGCGCCTTGGCCTTGCTGTCATCCAGCGACCAGTGCAGCACGCGCAGATAACGGTCCATCCATGGCCCGCTGCCGTGCTCTTCAGAGCCGTGCGCTTTCAGGAAATAGGCCGCGATCATCGGCGTGATCATACGCGCGACGGCAAGGCTCATCAGTACCGAGGCCACGACGGTCCAGCCGAAGTTCTTGAAGAACTGGCCCGGAATGCCGGGCATCAGGCCAACCGGCAGGAACACCGCAACGATCGAGAAAGTCGTCGCCACCACGGCCAGGCCGATTTCGTCTGCCGCATCGATGGCCGCCTGATAGGCGCTTTTGCCCATGCGCATGTGTCTGACGATATTCTCGACTTCCACGATCGCATCGTCGACCAGCACCCCGGCAACGAGGCCAAGGGCGAGCAGCGACATCTGGTTCAGCGTGAAGCCAAGCAGGTCCATGAACCAGAAACTGGGAATGGCAGACAGCGGAATCGCGATGGCCGAGATGATCGTTGCGCGCCAATCCCGCAGGAAGAAGAACACCACGATCACCGCCAGGATCGCCCCTTCGACCATCGCCGCAATCGAGCTTTCGTATTGCGACTTCACATAGTCGACCGAGGTGAACAGGCGGTTGAACTTGATCCCCGGCGTCTGGTTTTCCAGCTGCTGCAGCTTGGCCACGGCTCCGTCATAGACCGACACGTCGGATTCGCCGCGCGCACGCGCGATTGAGAAGGTGACAACCGGCTTGCCGTTGGTCTTGCCGATCGAGGTCATCTCGCCATAGCTGTCCGAAACCTTGGCGACTTCGGCCAGCTTGACCGTGCGCCCGCCCCCCAGCGGAATGTCGATCTGGGACAGCTCAAAGGCATTGGGGGCATTGCCCAAGACGCGGACCGATTGGCGTGAACCGGCGATTTCCGAACGACCACCAGCCGCATTGACGTTGAACTGGCGCAGCACGGCGTTGATCTGCGTTGCCGTAACGCCCAGCGACTGCATCTTGCCCGGATCGAGCACGACCAGAATTTCGCGGCTGACACCCCCGGCCCGTTCGACCTGCGCCATGCCCGGCACGCTCAGCAGCCGCTTGGTCACGGTATCGTCAACGAACCACGACAATTGCTCCAGCGTCATGTCGTTCGCTGAAACGGAGAAATAACCGATCGGTTCGGCCGAGGTTTCCAGCTTGAACACCTGCGGTTCCAGAATCCCGTCGGGCAGGCTGCCGCGCGACTGGTCGACCGCGTTCTTTACGTCGTTCAGGGCCTCGATGATGTCGGTGCCGATTTCAAACTCGACCCCGGTAATGCTGGTCCCTTCGCGCGCTTCGGACTGCAGGCTCTTCACGCCCTGCACCGTGCGCAGCGACGATTCGATCTTTTGGGTGATCTGGTTTTCGATTTCCGACGGAGCGGCACCCGGCTGGCTGATGATCACCTGAATGACCGGAAATTCGATGTCCGGATCGTTCTGGACCTTCATCTGCGAGAAGGACACCATCCCGGCCAGCATCAGGCCGATAAACAGGATGATCGGAACCACCGGGTTGCGAATGGACCAGGCGGAAATGTTGTTCAGATTCATGATCGCGCTCCTGCCGCGTCAGCCATCAGCCGCGGGGCGAGACGGGCTTGATCGTCTCACCCGGCTGCAGGAACCCGCCTGCGCGCAGCACGATCCGTTCGGTGCCGGACAGACCTTCGTTCACGATGATCCCCTGCGGCGTGACGCGGCCCGACTTGACCGGGCGGCGCTGCACCTTGTTGTCTGGCCCCACGACATAGACGTAGCTGCCCTGCATGTCTGACAGGATCGCGGATTCCGGCAGGACCGGCGCAACCACTGTGCCGGACTTGATCGTGACCGAGGCAAAGCCGCCCGGGCGCAGTTCTGGCGCATAGGCCAGGGCAATACGCGCCGTGCCCTGCCGCGAGGCGGGGTCGATCACCGGGGAAATCTGCCAGACCTGACCGGTAAAGGCCTTCTTCGTGCCGACGGGAACAACCTCTGCCGAAACACCCGTGCTGAGAACGGCCAGATCGGTTTCACCCAGCAGCGCCTTCACTTCCATTTCGCCGCCCTTGGCAAGGCGGAACAGCACGCCGGAACCGGCGCCGACCACCTGACCGGGCTCGATCCGGCGCTCGAGCACCAGACCGGCTGCCGGAGCCACGATGTTCAGGCGCCGGATCTGCGCGCCCAGTACGCCAGCCTGGGCACTGGCCACACGGACCTGGGCCAGCTGGGCATCGCGGGTTGCGCGCAGGCGATCGACATCAGCCTTGGAAACGAAGCCCTTGTCGACCAGCTTCAGGGCGCGCTGATAGTTGGCTTCGGCCAGATCGGCATTGGCGCGGGCGACCTGAATCTGGGCCGACTGACTGGCGGCCTGCTGGACCTGAACCGAACGATCGATCACGGCCAGCACCTGTCCGGCCCCGACCCACTGGCCCGGCTCGACCAGAACCGAGACGACCTGTCCGCCTTCACCAGCCACACCGACCGGCATTTCGCGGCGCGCTGCCAGCGTACCAGTGGCGGAGATGGTCCCTTCAACCGTGGTACGGCCCGGCACCACGACTGTCACGGTCGGGGCCTGATCCTTCTTGGCATTCGCACCGTCTGCGGGTGCACCAGAGCGATTCACGAAATAGGCGATCACCACAACGACCAGCAGAACGCCCAGCGCCATGAGGATCAGGTTGCGGCGGGAGCGGCGATCTTCTTCACCCCCTTGGAGCAGAGGGTTGTTCTGGTCGGCTTCGATTCCCGTCTCGTAATTCATTACCGCTTCGCCTTCGCCCCCGGATCGGCAGCATGAATCGCCAGGTTTTGGCCCATGTCCGGTCCGCTGTGTTACTATTATAAGTCACCATCGGCAAGCCTGCGCATTGCAGGCAAAATGGTCATGCTCGCCTTAGGCTGGTTGGGAGCCATGAGCAATCGATGCCTCGGCAGACGGCAAAGCTGGTTCGGCCAATTGCATGGCGCGTGATTCGCATGGCCCAAATGCGCAGCAGCCGAAGCGGGCCTGGTGCCCACTCCGGCTGCTTGTCATGGCTGACGTGGTGGCTGTCAGTACTTGAGCTGGCGCTCGTACAGGTCGCGGTAATGCTGGATTCGCGTGACCCGCAGACCCTGCATGCCAGACCGGTCAACCGCACGCTGCCACGAGGCAAATTCCTCCAGCGTCAGGTTATAGCGTTCGCAGACCTCGTCGATGGTCAAAAGCCCGCCGTTGACCGCCGCCACAACCTCTGCCTTGCGTCGCACGACCCAGCGGGTGGTGTTCGGCGCGGGCAAGGATTCAATGGTCAACGGCTCGCCAAGCGGCCCAATTACCATCGCAGGTCGGATCTTCTGGTTTTCGATCATCGTTATCCTCGACCACCGGTCTTGATTGCTCCGGCGGTGACCACCTGATTGCCGATGTCCGCTTTTCCATCTGCTAAATCAGTTAGGTTAACGCAGCCGGAGGGATTGTTGCGTCCCGTGCTCTGCCACTGGACAAAGCCCCCGACCGGCACTGCCGTCTTGTGCAGCAATTCGCCTGCAGCGGCATGCGCCGCGCTCAGGCGAGCGTGCAATTCCGCCCAGCAAGGCGGCTTGCTTGCCCCCCTCTGTTCAGCCGGGGAAACCCGGCTACGCAGATTGGCCATAAGGTCGTTTGCAATGTCCATGGGCACCGTCATTAGGGCCACAAGGTCAAGAACCCGTAAAAGCCATGTTTACTTTACGTTGACGTTGATTACCGGGAATACACCTGCCCCCTAGGTCTTTTTTGCCATGGGCCGCGTGGGCGTGTATGGCGCGCGGATCATGCATTCCGCGCCCGCCACTCTCGATCCTGCCGCTCTGTTCCAGCTTTCCGGCCCGCTAACGGGTAAACGGATCGTTGTGGCCATGTCGGGCGGGGTGGACAGTTCCGTCGTTGCCGCCCTGGCGGCGCGCAGCGGGGCGGAAACCATCGGGGTAACGCTTCAGCTTTACGATTACGGCGCGGCCACCGGGCGCAAGGGTGCCTGCTGTGCCGGTGACGATATCCGCGATGCCCGCGCCGTGGCCGACCGTCTGGGCATCGCACACTACGTCTTCGATCATGAAAGCCAGTTCCGCGAGGAAGTGGTCAAGCGTTTTGCCGACGATTACCTGGCCGGACGCACCCCGATCCCCTGCATCCGCTGCAACATGGGGCCAAAGTTTACCGACCTGTTCGCCATGGCGCGCGAACTGGGCGCCGATTGCCTTGCCACCGGCCATTACGTGCGCCGCGAGATTGGCGCGGCCGGGCCGGAACTGCACCGCGCGCTCGATCCGGCGCGGGATCAGTCCTATTTCCTGTATGGGACGACCGAAGCCCAGCTGGAATTCCTGCGCTTCCCGCTGGGCGGCCTGCCCAAGCCGGAGGTCCGCGCCATAGCCGAAGCCGAAGGACTGCGCGTCGCAGCCAAGCCGGACAGCCAGGACATCTGCTTCGTCCCCGATGGCGACTATGCCAAGATCGTGCGCTCAGTCCGCCCCGAGGGCGGCGAACCGGGCGAAATCGTCCATGCCGAAACCGGCGAAGTGCTGGGCCTGCACAAGGGCATCATCCACTATACCGTCGGCCAGCGCCGCGGGCTGGAGATCGGCGGACAGGCTGAACCGCTCTACGTGACCGTTCTGGATGCGCCGGGCCGCAAGGTGCTGGTCGGGCCAAAGCGGCTGCTGGCGGTCAAGTCGGCGCGGATTTCAGAGACCAACCGGATTGGTCCACTTCCCGCCGGACCGCTCACCGCCAAGGTCCGCTCGCTGGCCAAGCCGGTTCCGGTCACTCTGGAAGGCAATTTTGGCGAAGGCGGCGAAGCGACAATCCATTTTGCCCAGCCGGAATATGGCGTAGCGCCCGGACAGGCAGCAGTGATCTATGCCGGGGATCGCGTAGTCGGTGGCGGCTGGATTGAAGCGACCGAACCTGCCTAACAGGACTGGGCGATCAAGCTGCGACCGGTAAAGGTTACTTCCGAAAGGGCAGGCGCGCAGGCGCATTGGCCGCCAGCGATGATCTCACCCGCAATCTGCGCAGAGCCATCCAGGGGTATGACCAGCACCGGCCCGGAATAACGCGCCAGGGTTTCTGCATCAGGCGTGCCGTCGACCCGGTCCAGTCGGAAATGCGGCCCGTTCACCAGAGCAGCCGCGCCATCGACGCCAACCCGCTGCGCCAGCGTGCGATCATAAGCACCGCCCCGCGCAACCGCCATGCCCGCATCCAGATGCAGTTCGCGCGGACGGCCATAGTCATAGAGACGATAGGTCACGTCGCTGTTCTGCTGAACTTCGATAAGGGTTACGCCCGCGCCAATCGCGTGAACCGTGCCAGCTGGAATGTAGAAGAAATCGCCAGCCTGAACCGGGTGCCATTCCAGCAATTGTTCGATCGATCCATCCAGCGCCGCAGCCCGCATCGCATCGGCAGAAAGATCCTGCCGGAAACCGATGCCCAGGTTAGCCCCGGGTTGGGCATCAAGGATCAACCAGCACTCTTCCTTGCCCCGCTTGCCCGCCGGAGCCTGATCGTCCGACGGATGGACCTGCACGGACAGGGCTTCGCTGGTGAAGATATATTTGACCAGCAGCGCATCAAGCTGCGGCGGCGGTTCGAACCAGACCTCGCCGATCTTGCCTTCCACGGGCATGGCAAACGGTTCGGGCAGGCGTTCCCGCCCCCATGGCCGATCAACCATCCGGGTGGGAAGACAAAGGCTCACTGGTTAACCGCACCGCCCAATTTGCCGACCTTTTGCGCTCCGGCCCGGATCGTGACGAGTACCTCGTCGCCGTCGACCACGATGATGATGTCATCAAGGCCAATTGCCGAAACCCGCGGTCCGTCGCTTTCCACCAGCACATTGCGGCAGTCGACCAGTTCCGCCGTACCATGGATCGAATTGCCCTGAGCGTCGCGTTCCCGCGCTTCAAGCAAGGCATCCCAGTTACCAATATCGGACCAGCCCATCTGGGCCGGAACCATGGCCGCGCGGCTGGTATTTTCCATCACCGCATAGTCGACCGACTCACTTTCGATCGCGGAAAAAACCTCTGCATCGGGGTGGAAACGGCTGCCTTCTGCCTTGCCCTTCGCCACTGCTTCGCGCGCCTTGGCCGCAATGTCGGGGCGGTACGCCGCCAGTTCGTTAAGGAACGTGCCGACCCGGAAGGCGAAGATCCCGCCATTCCAGGCATAGCCGCCATCGGCCAGAAAGGCCTTGGCCCGCTCCAGATCCGGCTTTTCAACGAAGCGGGCGACCTTGAAGCCGGTATCGCCAATCGCCCCCCCCCGCTGAAGATAGCCAAAGCCCGTTTCCGGGGCAGTAGCGGCGATCCCGAACGAAACCAGCCAACCCTGCTGGGCCAGCGCCGCAGCAGCCATTGCCGCGCCCTGAAACGCAGCGCTATCGGCAATGTGATGATCGCTGGGGCAGACCAACATGATGGCCTCTTCCGGCAGGCGCAGCGCCGCCAGGGCAATCGCCGCTGCCGTATTGCGCGCGCAGGGCTCGACAATCACCTCTCCACCCGCACCACCCGGCCACTGCGCCTCGACATGGGGCAGATGGGCCGCGCCAGTAACCACTATCGGATCGGCAAATCCCGCATCCAGCGGACAGCGGGCCAAAGTCGCTTCAAACAAAGTGCCTTCGCCGACCAAGGGGAGGAACGGTTTTGGCATGACAGCGCGGCTACGCGGCCACAAACGTGTGCCGTTTCCTCCACACAAGATCACCGGATGGATCACGAACTCGTTCATATTTGGTCGCTTAGTTCAATTCCAGGGAAAGGCAAACGCGTGTAATTCCTGATAGGTATTTTTTTAGACTGGACCTAATTGGCACCCCGGACCTTCGCGATAGGTCGCGGTCTCCTTTGCCAGCAACGGAAACCGCGCCGTCACACTCTTGCTTAGGGCATCCTCGCTCAGCGTGATCAGCTCCATGCCCGGTTCGAAGTCCTTTTTGCAATCGTCCAGACTGCGTCCACCCACAAATCGGCACGAACAGGCCACCCGTGCGCCATAGGCCGCGCCGGTTTCGGCATAGCCATTCAGCGGCTTCCAGAAAAAACCCAGCAGTCCGGCAATCAGCGCCAGCCCCAGCAACAGGATTCGGCCGCGCCATGGCGAGCGAATTGCAGGATTCTGTTTCACGGTTGCCATTTACGGGCCTTTGGGCGAGTGATGCCGGCACGATGCCGCGCGCGAAGTTCTTTATCCTCCCACTGCTTGCTGTGCCAGCCCTGTTCGGTTGCAGCAGTCCCACACCTGTGGAACTACCGCCGCCGGATGACGCCGCAAAGGCGGCAGTCGTGGAGAAGCCGGGGGTCAATCGCGACCGGCTCGTGCGCACGGCCGATGCGCTGTTCACCGACACCCGCAATGCCGAAACCCGCGCACTGATAGTGCTTTACAACGGACGCACCGTGGTAGAGCGCTACGCTCCGGGTTATCACCAGAATACACGCTTCATCTCGTGGTCGATGGCCAAGACGATCACCGCAGTGATGATCGGGCAGCTGGTGGCCGATGGCCGTCTGAAGCTCGACGAAAGCGTGCCGATCCCGGCCTGGCGGCGCCCCGGCGATCCACGTGGGGAAATTACCCTGCGCCACCTTCTGCAAATGCGCTCCGGCCTGCGCCATACCGAGGCGGGAAACCCGCCCTACGAGAGCGACGAAGTGCGGATGCTGTTCCTCGACGGGCGCGATGACATGTCCGCCTATGCCGAGGCGCAGCCGCTGGAAGCGAACCCAGGCAGCAAGTGGGAGTATTCCAGCGCCACCACGGTGATCCTGGCCGACCTTGCCGCCCGGGCACTGACCGCCAGCACCAACCCGGTCGAGCGGATGAACGTGGTGCGCGATTATCTGCGCACCCGGCTCTTCGATCCGTTGGGCATGAAAAGCATGGTGCCGGAGTTTGATGCGGCGGGCACACTTGTCGGCGGCAGCCTGATGCACGGCACCGCGCAGGACTATGCCCGTTTCGGCGAATTTCTCCGCAATCGCGGCGCAGTGAACGGGGCACAGCTGGTACCGTCCAGCTGGATCGACTTCATGACCAGCCCCAGCCCCAGGAATCCTGGCTATGGCGGACAGCTGTGGCTCAACCGCAAGCAACCGGACGGCACTGTGCAATGGCCCGGCGCACCGTCCAGCACCTTCTCAATGAACGGCCACCTTGGCCAGTACGTCATCGTGAACCGCAGCAACGGCGTGGTCGTTGTCCGGCTCGGCAAGACGCCAGACGAAGCGCACGAACCGGTGCGCGCCGCACTAGCGAAAATCGTCACGCTTTTCCCCAGGGAGTGAAACCAGGTTGGGTCGCAAAACAGCTTTGGTAACAGGAATAACCGGACAGGACGGAGCCTATCTGGCTCGGCTGCTGCGTGCGCGGGATCAAGCACCAATCGTTGCCGTTGAAACGATGGGAGCCAATTGGCACCCTTTCCTGCGTTGCGAAACCAAGGCGCCAATCGGCGATACCCTCCCCCCACTGACCTTAAGGCTACACGTCAATGTAAAAATCGAGGAGCCGCGCCATGATCACACAGAACCTGCCCTATTCCCTTGCCGGCAAGCGGGTCTGGGTCACAGGCCATCGTGGTATGGTGGGCAGTGCGCTGGTCCGCCGGCTGGAAAGCGAGGATTGCGAAGTCCTGACCGTCACGCGATCCGAACTGGACCTGACCGATCAGCGCGCGGTGCTGGGCTGGATGCACAATCAACGCCCGCAGGCGGTTTTCCATGCTGCCGGATGCGTCGGCGGGATTCACGCCAATGACAGCCGCCCGGTCGATTTCCTGCGCGACAACCTATTGATCGAAACGGCTGTGTTTACGGGCGCGGAATCGATCGGGGTCGAAAAGCTGCTGTTTCTGGGTTCGTCCTGCATCTATCCCAAGCACGCGCCGCAACCGCTGCAGGAAGAAGCATTGCTGACCGGGCCGCTGGAGCCGACCAACGAATGGTATGCCCTGGCCAAGATCGCCGGGGTGAAGCTGGCCCAGGCCTACCGCAAGCAATTCGGCTGCGATTTCATCAGCGCCATGCCGACCAACCTTTATGGGCCGGGCGACAATTTCGACCTGTCCGGCGGTCATGTCCTGCCCGCCCTGATCCGCAAGGTACATGAAGCCAAACTAAGCGGCAGTGCTGTCGAGATATGGGGTACGGGCAGCCCACTGCGCGAATTCCTCTATGTCGATGACTGCGCCGATGCCTGTGTCCACCTGATGCAGCACTATTCGGGCGACCTGCCAATCAACGTCGGTTCGGGCGAGGAACTGTCGATCCTCGACCTCACCCGGCTGATCATGGAAGTAGTCGGCCATAGCGGCGAGATTGTTGTCGATGCCGGCAAGCCCGACGGCACCCCACGCAAGCTGCTGGATTCATCGCGGCTCAAGGCGCTGGGCTGGACGCCCAAGGTCGCGTTGCGCAACGGGATCGCCCGCGCCTATGCCGCATTCCAGCGTGGCGAAGGGCGCAACCTCTAAACCTTAGGGAGCAGGTCCTGCGAGGACAGATCGGTCGGATCGATGTGGCCTTCCGGGTCCGGGTGAATCAGGATCTCCACGCCGGGAAACTCCTGATTCAGGATCGCCTCAACCTCGTCCATGATCACGTGCGCCTGACGAACCGTCATGTCGCCATTGATCGCCAGATGGAACTGCACGAAATCGCGGTTGCCCGAAGTGCGGGTGCGCAGGTCATGCAGGCCCTTGATTTCGGGGTGACGCGCAACGGCCTCAAGGAATGCCTTGCGCCGTTCCTCCGGCCATTCGTGGTCCATCAACTGCTCGATCGCCTGCTGCGACGCGCCCCAGGCCCCCCAGCCCAGCCAGATTGCGATGGCGAGACCGAAGAACGTGTCCGCCCCGGCAATCCCGGCATACTGATCCAGCGCCAGCGCCGCGATAACCGCAAGGTTGAGCAGGATGTCCGACTGATAGTGGACATGGTCGGTGCTGATCGCCAGGCTCTTGGTCTTGCGGATCACGTAACGCTGCCAAGCCAGCAGGGCGACGGTCGCCAGCATGGCAATGCCTGAGACGATGATACCGCCCTCGGCTGCCTCGGGGCGCGCCCCGGCGATCCACTGATCCACCGCGCGAAAGGCAAGGCTGAGCGCGGAGATCGAAATCAGCACCACCTGGAACATGGCGGCCAGGGCCTCGGCCTTGCCATGACCAAAGCGGTGATTCTCGTCATCCGGCTGGGCCGCAACCCAGACCCCGGCAAGAGTGGCCAGGCTGGCGACCAGATCCAGCGCCGTATCGGCCAAGCTGCCCAGCATGGCGGTGGAGCCTGTCGAGAAGACGGCCCAGACCTTCAAGCCAACCAGCAGAAGGGCGACTGCGATCGAGGCGAGGGCCGCGCTGCGGTTAAGGGATGCGGCGCTGCTCATGGATAGAGCAACGTGCTGGTCCAGCCACCATCGGGCAACCGGGTAAAGCGGCGACGCTCATGCAGGCGAAAGGGACGGTCCATCCAGAATTCGAAGGCACTCGGCGTCAGGCAAAAGCCGGTCCAGTGCGGCGGACGCGGGACCGTGCCGATCAGATGCTTGGCCGTGGTCTTGGCGATCTGGGCGAGAAAATGAGTGCGCGAGCTCAACGGGGCAGACTGCTCCGAAGCATGGGCGCCCAGCTGCGAATCGCGACTGCGGCTGGCGAAATAGGCGTCGGCCATGGCATCCGGCACCGGGGCAATGGCTCCTTCGATGCGGATCTGGCGGCGCAGCGATTTCCAGTGGAACAGCATGGCCGCCTGCGGGTTGGCCAGCAGTTCCCCGCCCTTGCGGCTGTGGCTGTTGGTGTAAAACACAAAGCCGCCGAGCGGGCCGAGCAGATGCGGACCGTGATCCTTCAACAACACCATGCGCACCGAAGGCGCGGCATCGGGCGTGGCCGTGGCCACCGCCACCGCCTCGGGATCGTTGAGCTCGCTTTTCTGCGCTTCGGCAAACCATTCATCGAACAGCTCGAACGGAGCCGCGTCGGGAATGGCGTTTTCGGCCTGGGTCTCGTCCATAATGCCTGCTGCATAACCCGCCCGGCAGCGCGAAGGAAGCGCAAGCGTCTCGCAATAAGCCGCGAAACCTTGCCGGATCGACATTCCGCACCTAGCTAGCGGCTATGGCTGATCCTTATTCGATCCTTGGTGTGGCCCGCAGGGCAAACGAAAAGGACATCAAGTCCGCCTATCGCAAGTTGGCGAAGGAACTGCATCCGGACCGCAACAAAGACAATCCGAAGGCGGCGGAGCGCTTTTCCGAAGTGACCCGCGCCTATGACCTGCTGTCCGACAAGGACAAGCGCGCGCGCTTTGACCGCGGGGAAATCGACATCGACGGCAACCCCACCATGGGCTTTGGCGGTATGGGTGGCGGCTTTGGCGGCGACCATCGTGGCTTCCGCGCTGACGGCTTTGAAGGCGGCATCGATCTGGGTGACATCTTCGACGGCCTGTTCGGCGGGCGCGGCGGCATGGGTGGAGGAATGGGCGGCGGCCAGCGGCGCGGTCCGGCACCGCGCGGCGCCAACGTGCAATACCGCCTGCGCGTCTCGCTGACCGATGCAGCAACGCAAGCACCGCAACGCATCACCCTGTCGGACGGCAAGACGATTGACCTGAAGCTCCCCGCCGGGGTTGAAGATGGCACGCAGATGCGCCTTGCCGGCAAGGGCGAGTCGGGGCCGGGCGGCAATGGCGACGCGATTGTCGTGATCGAACTGCAACCGCACGCCTTCTTCCGCCGCGATGGCGACAACCTGCGGCTCGACCTGCCGATCTCGCTGGACGAAGCGGTGAACGGGGCCAAGGTCAAGGTGCCGACCGCCGAAGGCGCGGTGATGCTGACGGTCGCTCCCGGCACCAGTTCGGGCAAGACGCTGCGCCTGAAAGGCAAGGGCTTCACCCGCAAGGACGGCACCCGCGGCGACCAACTGGTGACCATCGAGGTGCAATTGCCCGAAGGCGACGAAGATCTGGTCAAGCGCCTGCAAGGCTGGCGCGACACCCGTGATCTGCGGGCAAGGCTTGGCGTCTAGGGCATGGAAGAACGCCCGCTCGACGATTCTCATCTACCGCCGCTGACCATGCCCGACCTTTCGCCCGAGGCGCGGCGCACGCGTGCGCGCGAAAGCCTGCGCGAAAAGGTGGATGAACATGTCGGGCCAGAGGGGCGCTTCTGGCAGTCGCGCTTTTTCAAGGTTGTCGCCCGGATCTGGACCGGGGCCTATCACGATGGCTTCATCCACGCCGGAAACCTTGCCTATATGGCGATCCTGGCACTGTTCCCGTTCTTCATAACGGTCGGCGCGATCTTCAGCCTGATTGGCGAACAGGCCCAGCGCGAGGCTTCGGTCCACGCCTTTCTGGCCACCATGCCGCCGGTGGTCGCCACGGCGCTGGAACCGGTGGCCATGGACGTAATCGTCGCCCGCACCGGCACGCTGCTGTGGATCGGCGGGCTGGTTGGCCTGTGGACGGTCGGTAGCCTGATCGAAACGATCCGCGACATTCTGCGCCGCGCCTATGGTACGCGAGAAGCGCTGGCCTATTGGCGCTACCGCCTGATTTCGACCGGAGTGATCGTGCTGGCCGTGATCGCGCTGCTCTTTGCCCTGTTGGCGCAGGTCGCCATCGGCACCGCGCAGGAAGTGATCCAGTCCTCGTTCCCCCGCCTTTATGACTGGATCAGCACACTGGACACTTCGCGGCTGGTGACGACGGTGATCATCTATGGCGCGCTTTACCTGCTATTCTTCACTCTGACCCCCAGCGCCTATCGCGCTCGGCGCTATCCGAAATGGCCCGGTGCCCTGCTGGTTACGGTGTGGTGGGCCGTGGTCAGCGCCGCCCTGCCCGCCGTGCTGCACCGCTTTTTCACCTATGATCTGACCTATGGCAGTCTGGCCGGAGTGATGATCGCGCTTTTCTTTTTCTGGCTGGTCGGCTTAGGGATGGTCGTGGGTGCCGAACTCAATGCCGCCCTCGCCGAAAGTCCTGAGGAACAGGACCTGCTTGGCCGCTGGCGGGAAGAGGAACGGCAGAAACTGACTACCCGGAAAGGGACGACGGGAAACTGATATGACCGGATTGATGAAGGGAAAGCGCGGCTTGATCATGGGCCTGGCGAACGACAAGTCGCTGGCCTGGGGCATTGCGCAAAAGCTGCATGAAGCAGGCGCCGAACTGGCCTTTTCCTATCAGGGCGAGGCACTGGAAAAGCGGGTGCGCCCGCTGGCCGAAAGCCTGGGCAGCGATTTCCTGATCGACTGCGACGTATCCAGCATGGATGCGCTGGACACCGCCTTTGCCCAGCTGGCGGCAAAGTGGCCGACCATCGACTTTGTGGTTCACGCCATCGGCTTTTCCGACAAGAACGAGCTGCGCGGCCGCTATTGCGACACCAGCCTCGACAATTTCCTGCTGACCATGAACATCTCGGCCTATTCGCTGGTCGCCGTGACCAAGCGCGCAGCGGCGATGATGCCGGAAGGCGGTTCGATCCTGACCCTGTCCTACTATGGCGCGGAAAAGGTCGTGCCCCATTACAACGTGATGGGCGTGGCCAAGGCGGCGCTGGAAACCAGCGTGAAGTACCTCGCCAACGACCTTGGCCCGGATAATATCCGCGTCAACGCGATCTCGGCCGGTCCGATCCGCACCCTCGCCGCCAGCGGCATCGGTGATTTCCGCTACATCCTGAAGTGGAATGAACTGAATTCGCCGCTGCGCCGCAATGTCACGATCGAAGACGTGGGCGGTTCGGCGCTCTATCTGCTGTCAGACCTGGCATCGGGCGTGACGGGTGAAACGCACCACGTCGACGCAGGTTACCATCTGGTCGGGATGAAGCAGGAAGACGCGCCGGATATCGCGCTGAGCTGATTTAATTTCAGGGCTTTGACGGGGCCGGCGCAGCAGCGGCGGCCTCGTCAGCCTTGCGCTTTTCTTCCATCTGCTTTTCCACTTCCTCGACCCGCGACTGGGTTTCGGCAGCTTCGGTGTCGATGGTCGACATACGCTTGGCGCGTTCTTCAGCGATCAGCTGGCCAAACTTCACATTGGGATCGGTCGCCTTGTCGCCGGCAGCCTGCTTCAGCATCTGCCCGGTGCAACCGGTCCAGCCGCCGGCACCAACCGGCGAACAGCTGTTGGTGCCAGTGCGGCCCACGGTTTCGTAGGCAATGACCTTGTTGTTCCACGCCTCGTTCGAGGGGCTGATACTTTCGCGCAGGGTCTGCGGAATGCGATAACGCTCGCTTTCAGCCTTGCGCGCGCAGACGGTGATCGTGTCGTCGCCCGATTCCGGGCATTTGTCGTCGCCATAGATGATGACCATGTTCATCTTCGGCTCTGGCGCGGCATCCTGCGCAGCGGCGGGCGCAGCCAGGGCAAGCCCAAGGACAAAGGGAACGGCGGCGAACAGCTGGCGCATCACGGAAACTCCTGAATGGTACTGATCCCTTATAGGGACTTTGCGCCGTGAATAATACCTTAAGCGCATCGGTGCCTTGCCGCGCATCAAAAACGGCTGGCGTCAGATCCGTTCGGCCAGCCGGATCGCGACGCGGCAACCCAGCCGGATTACTCCGGACAACAGGGGATAGCCCGGTGCCTCCTCGGCCCCAGCGGCAATCGCCGCATCACGGTGGGCGCGTTCATCATCGCGAAACTGTTCGATCATGGCCGACAGTTCGGGATCGTCCTCACCCAGTTCCTCAAGCTGCTGGGTATAGTGGCGGTCGATCTCGGTCTCGACCGCAGCCGTGCAAGCCATGGCCGCCTTTGGGCCAATCAGGGCCGTCGCCGCGCCCAGCGCAAAACCGGCCACGTCCCAGAACGGCTGCAAGATCGTGGGGCGCACACCGCGTTCGACCAGCAGGGCGTCGAACTTTTCCCGGTGCGCCGCTTCCTGTTCCGCCATGTGCTGGATTTCAGCCGAAATCGGGGTGCGATCACCCAGGACGGCGAGCTGGCCCGCATAGATTCGCGTGGCACCATATTCGCCCGCCTGATCCACACGCAGCATCCGGGCAAAGGCAGGATTGGTCATGACGTCATGCTCCCTTGCGCAGGCTGGCCAGGCCGATCAAGGCCAGCGGAACGGAAATCAGGAAATTCCACCCGGCCAGCGAAATGCCGAACAGGTCCCACGGCGCGACATCGCAGCGCACCACCGGCGCATCGAGGATCGCATCCAGCGCATTGCCCGAACCGGTCCCGGCAAGCGTGGTGCAAGCGGTCACGCCCTGCCACCAGCCATATTCCACCCCGGCGTGATAGCCGCCGATCAGTCCACCGATCAGAATGCCGATCAGGGCCAGCACAGACAGCACCTTCGCCTGCGGCTTGATCCACGCCAGCACGGCAAAGGGCAGCGCGGCGAACAGGGCATAGCGCTGCCACCAGCACATTTCACAGGGGTACAGCCCGAAAACATACTGGCTGATGTAGGCCCCGCCGAGCAGAGCCAACGGAACGCCCAGCGTAATCGTGCGGGCCAGCCAGTTATCCTTCGCCGCAGCCATGATCAGCGCTTCTTGGCCAGAGTAGCGGTGCGGCGCAGGGTCTGGATCGCGTAGTAGAGCTGGAAGTCCTTGATGCCCTTGGCCTGCAGTTCTTCCGCCGTCATCTTGAAGCGCGGGTCCTGCTGGCGGTCGGCCTCCAGCTTCTTGTCGTCCAGCGCCACTTCGTTGACGAGATGGCGGCGCAGATCGCTTTCACGGATCGACATTTCGGAACGGCGGCGCGCATCCGGATCGGACAGCTGCGGCACGGAAATATCGGGAACGATCCCACCTTCCTGCACCGAGCGGCCCAGCGGCGTGTAATAACGCGCCGTGGTGATCTTCACCGCGCTGGTCCGCGTATTGTCGAGGAAGAACAGTGACTGGACCGAACCCTTGCCAAAGCTGCGCTCGCCCATGATCACCGCGCGGCGCTGATCCTGCAGCGCCCCGGCGACGATTTCGGAAGCAGAGGCCGAACCGGCGTCGATCAGCACGATCACCGGCAGGCCCTTGGCCAGATCGCCCGGCACCATGCTTTCGGCGCGGAAATATTCGTCCTCCCGCACATTGCGGCCGCGCTGCGAAACGATATCGCCCTTGGTCAGGAAAATGTCGGACAGGGCCACGGCCTCTTCCAGCGCGCCGCCCGGATTCTGGCGCAGGTCCAGGACCACGCCGGTCAGCTTGCCGCCGGCCTGCTTTTTCAGATCGTTGAGCCCCTTGGCCACGTCGGTGCCGACATCGGCGCTGAATTCGTTGACCGAGATGACGCCGATGCCATCCTGCAGTTCCCAGGTCACCGGCTCCAGCTTGATCACGCCGCGGGTGACAGTCACGTCAAACGGCTGGTCACGGCCCGAACGGAAGATGGTCAGGCGGATCGTCGTGCCCGCCTCGCCGCGCATCTGCGCCACGGCATCGTCCAGTTCGCCGCCATAGATCAGCTTGCCATCAAGGTGCGTGATGTAATCGCCCGCCTTGACCCCTGCGGCCTCGGCCGGGCTGCCCTTCATCGGGGCGATGACCTTGACCGCGCCATCATCCATGATGACCGACAGGCCCAGACCCGAATAGTTCCCGTCGATCATGGTGTTGAGCCGCTGCATCGACGCGCCCGAGAGGAACGAGGAATGTGGATCGAGCGAGGCGAGCATCCCCTCGATCGCGCCTTCCTCCAGCTTGTCGTCCTCAACCTTTTCCACGTAGCGCAGCTTGACCAGTTCATAGACCGTGGCGAGGCGCGCGAACTGGGCCGAGGCACGGCCATCAACGGCGGCAAGACCTGCCGTGGTGGCCGGAATCAGAGCCACTGCCGAAACCATGGCAGCAGCGCGGAACAGGGACGATAACTTCATCGGGCTGTGGGCCTTGTTGCAATTTGCCTGCACGTCTTATCGCGCGGACCGGGTGAACGCCAGATGGCGTATCGGACATGGGTTGCAGATATGGGGTGGAGATGGTGTCACCGCCTCAAGAAGTCCAGCGGGTTGAGCGGGGTTCCATCCTTGCGCAATTCCAGCGTCAGGACCGGACGCCCCGGCCCGGCCAGACCCAGCGGTGATCCGGCAATTACCGTCTGCCCCACCCGCACATTCAGCGAGGCCAGACCCGTCACCAGCGAGGTCCAGCCTCCGCCGTGTTCGACAATCACGATGGTGCCATAACCTTGATAGGGGCCAGCAAAGGCCACGCGGCCCGCACCGGGGGCAACGGCTTGCGCGCCGCCCCGCGCCGCAATCGACAGGCCGCGCGATTCCGCCCGCCCCGCGCCGCCATTGCCAAAGCCGGCCACCAGCCGCCCGGCGACCGGCAACTGGTAAGGCGCAGGAGCATTTGCCGCGCCCGGTGCGGGTTCGGCCGCAGCGGGAGCGGCTGCATTTTGTGGCTGGGCCGGACGCAGGACGGGACCGGGCAGCGCAGCCAGCTGCGCCCGCAGGCGGCCGGCCTTGTCGAGTTCGTTCATCAGCGCGGATAGATCGCGGGCCTGTTCGGCCAGGCCAAGCGCCCGTTCCGCCTCGCGGTCGGCGCTGCCGCTGGCGCTGCGCGATTCGAGCCGCTGCCGCGCTTCCAATGCGGCGAGTTGCTGGCGACGCTGGTTGAGTTCGCCCTGACTGGTACGCAGGTTTGCACTGGCCTGTGCGGCAGCGGCCTGAAGCTGCTTGCTGCGCTCCAGCGCGGCGCGCAGGCTCGCCGTACGCCGACCGATCTCGGGCAGCATGGTTTCCAGCACGGCGCGCAGGTAAACCGCATCCTGCAGCGAACCGGGCCGCAAGAGCGAGAAGACCGCCGGACGACGCGACAGGCGTTGCAGCGCAGCGGTCAATTCCACCACCGGCTTCTGCCGCTGAGCCAGTTCGGCCCGCAGGGCAAGTTGCTGCTGCGCGATCAGGCGGATCTTTGCCTCGTTTTCGGCAATCTGGGCCTCGGCCTGCTGGACCCGGGCGGCCAGAGCCGCGCTTTCCTGCGCGGTCTTGTCGGCAGCAGCGGTGGCACGGGCCGCCTGCTGTTCAAAAGCTTCGGCGCGAATCCGGGCCTCGCGCCGCTGTGCTTCGGCCTGGCGCAGGGCGGTCTGCGCATCCTGCCGGGTATCGATGGCCTGAACCGGGCCCTGCGCCTGCGTGATCTGGTATCCGACCAGCACGGTCAGACCAGCGGCGCAGATCAGGGCAAGGCGAGCCAGCATGGCGCGGCTTATCCCGAACGGTGATAGGGATGGCCAGCAAGAATGCTGGTCGCGCGCCACAATTGTTCGGCCAGCATGGCCCGCACCATCAGGTGCGGCCAGGTCATCGCACCAAAGCCGAGCAGAACGTCGGCCTTGTCGCGCGCTTCCTGTCCGTGGCCATCGGCGGCGCCGATCAGGAAGCGGGTTTCGCGCACCCCGTCATCCCGCCACCGGCCCAGCAGGGCAGCGAACTCTTCCGAGCTCATCTGCTTGCCATGCTCGTCCAGCAGAACTTCGCGGCAGGGGGTCTGCGACGGGGGAATCGTGCCGCCCACATCGGGCAGCTCGGTCAGGGTCAGTGGCCAGGTAACGCGCTTGCAATAGCGCGCGACCAGTTCGGCCTCGGGAGAGCGCCCGATCTTGCCCCGGGCAATGATGTGCAGGCGCATTTCAGGCGATCAGGCGCTACCCGAATCTCCGAAGGCCCACATCCGCTCCAGATTGTAGAAGCTGCGCACTTCGGGACGGAACAGGTGGACGACAATGTCACCAGCATCGATCAGCACCCAGTCGGCAGCCGGCAGGCCTTCGATCCGGACATGGCCGAAACCGCCCTGCTTGACTCGCTCGGCCAGTTTTTGCGCCATGGCGGCGACCTGACGCGTCGAGCGACCCGAAGCGATCACCATGTGATCGGCAATCGAGCTTTTGCCTTCCAGCGGAATGGAGACGATTTCCTGGGCCTGATCGTCGTCGAGCGACTTCAGCACCAGTTCGTGAAGAGATCCCGGCTCCGACGGAGGGAGCGGGGTGGGAGTGCCGCCAGCAGGGGCAGGCGCGGATTCGGCAGATGTCATTTAAGCGGGAACGGCTCCTCTGGGCGGGCTTCGCGGGTAATCATGCGATGTCTGGATCGACGGGATGGTGCGTCAGAGGATCCCGCAGCCGCTTTCCGGTAAACCGGAGGGCCCAGTCTGGATCGGCGCGGCGAATGGCAGTCGCCGAACGCGGATCGGGATCAAAACGCAAGTGTATCAGCGCTGGTGCGCTCCATCCTGCCCGGTGTTTCAGGCTGGCAGCGGACCGCCGGTATCGGCCGAGCCAGGCCCCGGCGGGGCTCGCCCGGGCAGTTGCATCATAGCCCGGACGGAGGATAACCGCAATCGGCATGGCGCAGGCCAGTTTGCGCCAGTCTTTCCAGCGGTGAAACTGGGCCAGATTATCGCTGCCCATCAACCAGACGAACTGGTGTTTGGGATAGCGCTGGCCAAGGCGATGGAGCGTATCGACGGTATAGCGCGTGCCCAGTTCGCGCTCGATCTGGGTGGGCACAATGGGTGCGCCCCGCGCCTGCTGCCGGGCCGAACCCAGCCGCGCGGCGAGCGGTGCCATGCCCGCCGTGGGCTTGAGCGGATTGCCCGGCGAGACCAGCCACCACACCTCGTCCAGACCCAGCGCCCGGCGCGCAAACAGGCTGATGCGGCGGTGGCCGCCATGCGCGGGATTGAAGCTCCCGCCCAGAAGTCCGACCTTTTTCAGGGCCGAACCTGGCCAGAGCCGCGCACGACCCACTTGTACGTCGTCAGCCCCTCCAGCGCGACCGGACCGCGCGCGTGCAGGCGGCCCGTGGCGATGCCGATTTCCGCGCCAAGGCCAAATTCACCGCCATCGGCAAACTGGGTGGAGGCATTGGCCATGACGATGGCGCTGTCGACTTCGGCGAGGAAGCGTTCGACCGCCGCCGGATCTTCGGAAACGATGGCCTCGGTATGCTGCGAGCCATGGGCGGCGATGTGACGCAGCGCATCATCCAGCCCGTCAACCACGGCCACGGCGAGAATCGAATCGAGATATTCGGTATCCCAGTCCTCTTCCGAAGCGGCAACGATTCGCGGATCGAGCGCCATGGCCCGCGCATCGCCGCGCAGTTCGCAGCCGCGATCAAGCAAGGCCGCAACCACGGCCTGCGAAGCGGGGAACTGCGCATCAAGCAGCAGGGTTTCCATCGCCCCGCAAATCCCCGTGCGGCGCAGCTTGGCATTGAGAGTGATTTCCACCGCCTTGGCCGGATCGGCGGCGGCATGGACATAGGTGTGGTTGATCCCGTCAAGGTGGGCCAGCACCGGCACCCGCGCATCGGCCTGAACCCGCGCGACCAGGCTTTTCCCGCCACGCGGCACGATCATGTCGATCAGACCCGCAGCCGTCAGCATCGCGCCCACTGCGGCGCGGTCCTGAGTCGGGATCAACTGGACCGCAGCGGCGGGAACTCCGGCGCTTTCCAGCCCGCGCACCAAGGCCGCGTGAATCGCGCGGTTGGAATGAACTGCCTCGCTTCCGCCGCGCAGCAGCACCGCATTGCCAGAAGCGACGCACAGCGCAGCTGCATCGGCGGTCACGTTCGGGCGGCTTTCGTAGATGATCCCAATCAGGCCGATCGGCACGCGCACCCGGGTCAGTTGCAGGCCATTGGGCCGCGCGGTGGAATCGATGGCCTGACCGACCGGATCGGGCAGACCCGCAACATTCTCAACCGCATCGGCAATACCGGCCAGCCGCGCCGGATCGAGCTTCAGCCGGTCAAGCATGGCGGCAGACAGGCCATTGGCTTCGCCGGCGGCCAGATCCCTGGCATTGGCAATCAAAACCTCGGCCTCTGCCGCGCGCAGGGCAGTGGCGGCAGCGCGCAACGCCTTCGCCTTGGCTTCATGGTCCATACGGCCAAGGACTTGCTGGGCCTGTCGGCCAGCCGTGGCAAGTTGCGCAATCAGCGCTTCGGGAGAGAGATTGTCCTGCATAGCCCGGCGGGCCTAACATTGTGCCGATTGCTTGTCACCGCTGCGATGCCTTGGCGCTGGTTCCTGCAAGCCTAAACGATTCATCGCGCTAGACTTTCGACTCGGCGACTCCGCACCTGCGTAGATTCGCTTGGTAAGAACTGCTCTGCTAGCGGGCCCCCAACATATGTTTGGTAGGGACTCGGGGTCGTTTTGCAAAATTCAGCCGTTAGCGGGCTAAAAGACCGCTTGCGGGCTTGGTTTCCGGATCGCGAATTCTTCATGCGGTCCGAGGGGCAGGTCCGCTTTATCAAGGTTTCCTCGCGGATTCAGATCATCGGGGCCAGCGTCGTTGCCGCCCTGCTGCTGGTCTGGGTGCTGTCGCTGGCCGGGATGGCCGTGTCTTCCTATCTGGCGAGTCGCGACCGGCTGTCGCTGCTCCACCGCGAAGCCACCGTGGCCAAGTCCGAATCGCGGCTGGAGGCCTATGGCGCCGACATCGGCAAGGTTGCGGAAGACCTGAAGCGGCGTCAGGATTTCATCGATCAGGTGACCCAGGCACACATCGGCGACCTGCCGAAAGATCAGCAGGTTGGCGAAACCGTCTCCAACAGCGCGACGGAATCCGCCGAAACCGTCAAGAAGGTCAGCGCCTTCATTCCCGAAGCTGCGGCCCTTGCCCAGATCGAAGCGCGCCAGCTGGCCTTTATCGAAGGGCTGACCCGCGCCGCAGACCGCCGCTCCGCCGCTGCCGAGGCCAGGCTGGTCCGACTCGGCCTCAATCCCAAGGCCGTGCTGGCCCGGCTGGAAGACCGCAGCGCTCAGGGTGGTCCACTGATCTCGCTTGCCACTTCGCGCGATGGCTCGATTGACCCGCGTTTCCAGCGTTTCGGCCTCAGCCTGGCGCGGATGGAAGCGCTGGAGCGTTCGGTTGCCGCCCTGCCGCAGGCCATGCCCGCCAGTCTTGAGTATATCTCGTCCGGCTTTGGCTATCGGCCCGATCCCTTCACCGGTGGTCCGGATTTCCATGGCGGCCTTGATTTCAAGGGTCCGATCGGTGCGCCGATCTATGCCGCCGCACGTGGCAAGGTTACCTTCGTTGGCCAGCGTTCCGGCTATGGCAATGTCGTGGAAGTCGATCACGGCCATGGACTGCTCACTCGCTATGCGCATATGTCCGGTTTCCGTACCCGGGTGGGCAAGGAAGTCATTCCAGGGGAAATGATCGGCTTGATCGGCAACACCGGTCGCTCCACAGGGCCGCACTTGCATTTTGAAGTTCGGATCAATGACCGTCCGGTCAATCCGCGCCCCTTCCTTGAGGCTGTTCCCAATGTTCTCGAAAAAGATAGCGGCAACCCCGCACAACGTGGCAGGTAGCACTATGGCAAATTCCACTTTCAGCGTGTTCGGCGCAGACATCCGCATCAAGGGTGACGTTCACGCGTCGGCCGACCTCCACATCGACGGCAAGGTTGAAGGCGACGTTTCCTGCACCTCGCTGGTTCAGGGCGAAAGCGGCGAGATCGTCGGCGCGGTAAAGGCGGAAAGCGCCCGCCTGTCCGGTTCGGTGCGCGGCACGATCAACGTGCGCGATCTGGTAGTCCTGAAGACCGCCCGCATCCACGGCGACGTCCACTACGATTCGCTGACGATCGAACAGGGCGCCCAGGTCGATGGCCGGTTTGCCCCGCGTGCCGTGGGTGAAGACAGCGCCGTCGTTGCGCTGGCAGCCGTTTAAGCCGCAGCCTCAGGCCCCGCGCGACAGTTCTTCGCGCAGAGCCTTGCGGTCCAGCTTGCCAATCATTGTTTTCGGCATGGATTCGCGGACGACCACTTGGTCCACCCGCTCATGCTTGCCGACCCGGGCATTCAGCCAGTCGCGCAGTTCTGCGGCGGTGGCTGTGCTGCCGGCTTGCACGGTGACATAGGCGCGCGGCACCTCGCCAAGGTACTCGTCGGGCGCGCCGATCACCAGGACTTCCTTGATCTCCGGATGCTCTTCCAGCACGGCTTCGACCTGGCTGGGAAAGACCTTGAACCCGCCGACCGCAATCATGTCCTTGATGCGGTCGACGATGGAAATGTAGCCCTCGGCATCGATGGTGGCGACATCGCCGGTGCGCAACCAGCGGCCATCCTCCCGCTCGGCAAAGGCCGTCGCCGCAGCATCGGGACGATGCCAATAGCCCTGCATGATCTGCGGCCCCTTAATCGCCAGTTCGCCTGGCTCACCCGGCACGGCATCTCGGCTGGCATCGTCACGGTCTAGCAGGCGCACGCGCGTTGCGGGCAGCGGCTGACCAATCGTGCCGGGGCGTTCGTCTCCCTCATAGGGATTGCAGGACACCACGCCGGAGGTCTCGGTCAGGCCATAGCCTTCGACCAGCCGCGCCCCGCTCAGCGCCTCAAACCGCTGCTTGACCGGCAAGGGCAGCGGCGCGCCGCCCGAAATGCAGACCCGCAGCGATGAAAAGTCCGTCTTTGCTGCTTGGGGATGATCGAGTAGCGCCTGATACATGGTAGGTACCCCCGGGAAGGCCGTCGCCCGGACCCGCTGCAAAGTCTTGAGCGCCTGCGCCGCATCGAATCGCGGCAGCATGGCGATGCAACCGCCGTTGATCACCGTACGGTTGAGCACCGAGACATTGGCGAAAACATGGAACAGCGGCAGCACGCCCACGATCACGTCCCGCTCCCCCGCGTGTGGATCAAGCGCCGCGACCTGCCGCGCATTGGCCGTGATGTTCTGATGCGTCAGCATCGCCCCCTTGGGCGTACCGGTCGTTCCGCCGGTATATTGCAGCAGGGCAAGGTCCGTTTCCGGGTCAATCGCCACGGGATCGGGCGCAGCCGTGCCAAGGCACTGTTCCCAGCGGAGCACACCGGGCGTCGTGGGTATCGGGGTAAGCGACTTGCGCCCGAACAGGCCGAGCAGAACGCGCTTCACCGGGCCTAACATCGTGCCAAGTGAGCCGACAACCAGGGTTTCGAGCGAGGATGTTCGCTGCACTTCCAGCGCAGTGGGTAACAGGGCTGCCGAATCCAGCGTCACAATGATCCGCGTGCCCGAATCCTCGACCTGCGCGGCCAGTTCCGGCGCGGTGTAAAGCGGGCTGAAATTGACCAGCGTCGCCCCGGCCATCGCAGCGCCGAAATAGGCGGTGATGTAGATGGGCGCATTGGGCAGATAGAGCCCGACCCGGTCGCCCTTCTTCACCCCCAGCTTTTGCAGCCCGGCTGCGAAACGCGCGGCTTCGGCATGAAGCTGGGAATAGCTGAACCTGCGCCCCAGGAAATCGACCAACGGACGATCAGCGTATTGCCGCACCGCTTCCGAGAACAACGCTGGCAGGCTTTGCGGCGGAAGATCGAGCGCCCACGAACCGGGGTGACCATAGTGCGCCACCCACGCTTCATCGCATTTGCTGTTGACAGTCATGTAAGCAGCTTAGCTGCTTAACGGGTCAAAGCCTATGCGGCTTCAGGCGCTTAGTCTTCGCCTGCCGCTTCGGCAGCACGCTTCGCCTCAAGCCAGGCAGCCGCTTCGGCTTCCTGAGCGGCTTCGCTGGCCGCCTTGGCCTGGGCTTCACGCTCTGCGCGCAGTTCCTCGATCAGGGCTTCACGATCGTCACCCAGACGCACGTCATCGCCGACTTCATCGTTGAGGCCGGCCTTCTTGGCAGCCTTGGCAACAATGGCGTCCAGTTCGCGCTGGCTGCACAGGCCCAGAGTCACTGGGTCCTTGGGCTGGATGTTCGCGATGTTCCAGTGGCTGCGGTCGCGGATCGCGGCAATCGTGGTGCGAGTCGTGCCGATCAGCTTGCCAATCTGCGCGTCCGAAATTTCCGGATGGTTGCGCAGGATCCAGGCGATGCCGTCCGGCTTGTCCTGACGCTTGGACACCGGGGTATAACGCGGCCCCTTGGTACGGCTGACCGTGACCGGTGCCTTCTGCATCTTGAGCGCGTAGTTGGGATCGGCCTGACCCTTCTCGATCTCGGCCATGGTCAATTCGCCAGAGCGGACCGGATCGCGCCCGGTGTACTTCGAGCTGGCAAGATCGTCGGCCATGGCCTGGACTTCGAGGATGTGCAGACCGCAGAATTCAGCGATCTGTTCAAAGCTCAGCGCGGTGTTGTCGACCAGCCACGAAGCGGTGGCATGCGGCATCAGCGGGGTCGGCTTGGTCACGGGTTTTCTCCGTCAGAAAATAGAAGGGCCGCCCCTCGCGGAGCGGCCATTTGTCGCGCATCTACGCGCATTTCCCCGCTCAAGCAAGCTTGCAAACCGGCAAGGCGCGATTCGCCCGCTGCCGGTTCAGGCCACGGCGAGCACGATCTTGCCGATGTGGGCGCCTGCCTCCATCCGCGCATGGGCGGCCGCCGCTTCCGCCAGCGGGAAGGCACGGTCCATCACGGGGCGCAGCTTACCGGCAGCGACCAGCGGCCATGCAAGGCGCGCGATTTCCTCGGCCAGCGCCGTCTTGAACGCATCAGAGCGCGGGCGCAGGGTCGATCCGGTCAGGTGCAGGCGGCGGCGCATCACTTCGGCCATGTTGATCGTGGCCTGCAAACCGCCCTGCACGGCAATGGTGACATGGCGACCATCGTCGGCCAGACACTTCAGATTGCGCGCGACATAGTCGCCGGCAACCATATCGAGCACCAGCTCAACCCCCTTGCCACCAGTGATTCGCGCGACTTCCGCGACGAAGTCCTGCGCCTTGTAATCAATCGCGTGGTCCGCGCCGATGTCCAGCGCGGCAGCGCACTTGTCGGCCCCGCCGCAGGTGACGATCACGGTCAGGCCGAAATGCTTGCCCAGCATGATCGCCATCGAGCCGATCCCGCTGGTCCCGCCATGAACAAGGATCGTTTCGCCCTGTTGCGCCCCGCCGCGCTGAAACACGTTGTGCCAGACAGTGAACAGGGTTTCCGGCAGAGCGGCAGCCTGATCCAGCGGCAGGCCATCCGGCACCGGCAGGCAATGGCCCGCCGGAACGCGGCAATATTCGGCATAGCCGCCCCCCGGCGTCAGGGCGCAGACCCGCTGGCCCAGCCGGGCCGGATTGACGCCCTCGTCCACGGCCACCACTTCGCCCGAAACTTCCAGCCCAAGCAGGGGCGATGCCCCCGGCGGCGGCGGGTAAAAGCCCTGGCGCTGGATCACGTCCGGGCGATTCACCCCGGCGAAAGCCACCTTGACCAGCACTTCCCCCGGCGCGGGCTGTGGCACCGGCAGTTCTGCCAACTGGATCACCTCGGGCTTGCCGGGTGCGTCGAAATGCGCGGCCCGCATCGTTTCAGGCAGGGTATCGGTCATTGTGTGGAAGGCCTGTGGTTGGTCGGATATCGACAACTGGCTAGCTTTTTGACGAGTTGACAGCAAGCGCCCGCCGTTCAATCCTGCCGAACATGGACGATGACCTGCCCCGGACCAAAGGCGATGCCGCCAGCATGCTGGCCAAGGAAGTGCTCGATTCCTATTCGCAGGACGAACTGGCCGCCCGGATTACCCTGCTTGAGGCAGAGATCGAGCGGGTGCGCCAACACCGCGACAAGGCGGCGGCACACCGGGCCGCAGCAGACGCGCTGTTCAGGCGGTCAGACACTTGATGCGCCGGTCCGCCCTTTTCACCAGTGGGGCGGCTACCCATATGGGTCATATAGGTCCGGTTAATCCCATTCGTTCATGTTCTCCAACGGTGAGAAAATCACTGAATGGAGCGATCACCCTCCACTGGAGACTGAATTAAGATGCCCAGTTTCGCCCAGAGCCTCGAAAAGACGCTGCACGCCGCGCTGACCAATGCGTCGGAACGCAGCCATGAGTATGCGACGCTGGAGCATCTCCTGCTCGCGCTGATCGACGATCCGGACGCAGCCCAGGTGATGAGCGCCTGCGGCGTCGATCTGGGTGAACTGACCGAAGTGGTGAAGCAGTATCTCGATCAGGAATATCAGTCGCTCAAGACCCAGGAAAAGGAAGACCCCTCGCCCACGGCCGGGTTCCAGCGCGTGATCCAGCGCGCGATCCTGCATGTCCAGTCGAGCGGCAAGGATACCGTCACCGGCGCCAACGTTCTGGTCGCACTGTTTTCCGAACGCGATTCCTATGCGGTCTATTTCCTGCAGCAGCAGGACATGAGCCGGCTCGACGCGGTCAGCTATATCAGCCACGGCATCGGCAAGGGCGGCAAGCGGATCGAGGACCGCAGCCCCAAGGGCAGCGACAGCGAAACCCCTGCCCAGGACGAAAAGGCCCAGACCAAGGACGGCAAGAAGGAAACCGCGCTCGACCAGTTCTGCGTCAACCTCAACGAGAAGGCGCTGAACGGCAAGGTCGATCCGCTGATCGGGCGCGGCCCGGAAGTGGACCGCACGATCCAGATCCTGTGCCGCCGGTCGAAGAACAACCCGCTCTATGTCGGTGATCCCGGCGTCGGCAAGACCGCCATCGCCGAAGGCCTGGCACGCAAGATCATCGAAGGCGAAGTGCCCGAAGTGCTGAGCGAGGCGGTGATCTATTCGCTCGACATGGGCGCGCTGCTCGCCGGCACGCGCTATCGCGGCGATTTCGAGGAACGGCTCAAGCAGGTCGTCAACGAACTGGAAAAGATGCCGCACGCGGTGCTGTTCATCGACGAAATCCACACCGTGATCGGCGCCGGGGCGACCAGCGGTGGGGCGATGGACGCGTCCAACCTGCTGAAGCCCGCGCTGTCGGGCGGGACGATCCGCTGCATCGGGTCGACCACCTACAAGGAATTCCGCAACCACTTCGAAAAGGACCGCGCGCTGCTGCGCCGGTTCCAGAAGATCGACGTCAACGAACCGACGATCGAGGACACGATCAAGATCCTGAAGGGTCTGCGCACGGCCTTCGAAGAACACCACAAGGTCAAGTACACGCCCGACGCGATCAAGACCGCGGTCGAACTGTCGGCGCGCTACATCAACGACCGCAAGCTGCCCGACAAGGCGATCGACGTGATCGACGAAGTGGGCGCGATGCAGATGCTGGTCCCCCCCAGCAAGCGCAAGAAGACCATCACCGCGCGCGAGATCGAGGCGGTGATCGCGACGATGGCGCGGATCCCGCCCAAGTCGGTGTCGAGCGATGACCGCACCGCGCTGGAACACCTGGAAAAGGACCTCAAGCGCGTGGTCTTCGGCCAGGACCAGGCGATCGAGGTGCTGTCGAGCGCGATGAAGCTGAGCCGCGCCGGGCTGCGCGATCCGGACAAGCCGATCGGCTCGTTCCTGTTTTCAGGGCCCACCGGCGTCGGCAAGACCGAAGTGTCGAAGCAGCTCGCCGCGATCCTCGGCATCCCGATGCAGCGTTTCGACATGTCGGAATACATGGAACGCCACTCGGTCAGCCGCCTGATCGGCGCGCCTCCGGGCTATGTCGGCTATGATCAGGGTGGGCTGCTCACCGATGCGATCGACCAGCAACCGCACTGCGTCCTGCTGCTCGACGAAATCGAGAAGGCCCACCCCGACCTGTTCAACATCCTGCTGCAGGTGATGGACAACGGCCGGCTGACCGACCACCACGGCAAGACGGTCGATTTCCGCAATGTCGTGCTGATCATGACCACCAATGCCGGGGCCAGCGACATGGCCAAGCAGGGCATCGGCTTTGGCGACGTGTCCAAGGCGGACGCGGGCGACGAAGCGGTGAAGCGGATGTTCAGCCCCGAATTCCGCAACCGTCTGGATGCCATCGTGCCCTTCGCCTACCTGGGCACCGAAGTCATCGCGCGGGTGGTCGAAAAGTTCGTCCTGCAGCTGGAACTGCAACTGGCCGAACAGAACGTCCATATCCAGTTCGACAGCGATGCCCGCGAATGGCTGGGCAAGCGCGGCTATGACAAGCTCTATGGCGCGCGTCCGATGTCCCGCCTGATCCAGGAGAAGGTCAAGCAACCGCTGGCTGAGGAGCTGCTGTTCGGCAAGCTGCGCCACGGCGGCGAAGTCCACGTTTCGGTCAAGGACGAAGCGCTGGCCTTTGAACTGACCCCGGCCCCGCCCAAGCTTGACAAGAAGAAGGCCGCCAAGGCTGCAGCGCCCAAGCCCAAGGCTCCGCGCAAGGGCAAGGCCACTCCGGAAGCGAGCAGCGACTGACCCCCTGACCTTTCGGTCACTGGAACAAAGCTGCGGCCATCGTCATTTTAACTGGCGATGGCCGCAGCCTTTTCATGGATCAGAGCGGAGCCGATGGGCGTCCGCATACTGCCAGCCGATTGCTGGATCGATCCGGCGCGCGCCGTTGACCGCGCGCTGGTAACACATGGCCATGCCGACCACGCGCGCGGCGGGCATGGGCAGACCGTGGCCACGCCCGGAACCCTGGCGATCATGGCTGAACGCTATGACGTCAATGCGGGGACAGTGCCGGTCCAATATGGCGAGACGCTGGACCTGCCCGGCGGGGTCCGCGCAACTTTCCTGGCTGCCGGCCATGTGCTGGGTTCGGCGCAAATCCTGCTGGAACATGCGGGCGAGCGGGTGATCGTCACCGGCGACTACAAGCGCCGCCCTGATCCGACCTGCGCGCCGTTCCAGCCGACGCCTTGCGATGTCTTCATCACCGAGGCGACCTTTGGCCTGCCGGTCTTTCGCCACCCGCAAATCGAAGATGAGATCGCCAAGCTGCTGAATGCCCGTGCAGCCAATCCCGAGCGCTGCCTGCTGGTGGGCGCCTATGCGCTGGGCAAGGCGCAGCGGGTGATCGCGGAATTGCGCCGCGCCGGTTACCGCGAACCGATCTACCTGCACGGTGCGCTGGAGCGGATGTGCCGCCTGTATGAAGAACACGGGGTGGGTCTGGGCGAATTGCGGCTGGTTACGCGCATGCCCAAGGCAGCACTGGCCGGGCAGATCGTGCTGTGTCCGCCCTCGGCCCTGAACGACCGCTGGAGCCGCCGCCTGCCCGATCCGATTACCGCCATGGCGTCAGGCTGGATGCGGGTGCGGCAACGCGCACGGCAGCGCAATGTCGAACTGCCGCTGGTCATCTCTGACCATGCCGATTGGGACGAATTGACCGCCACGATAAGCGAAATCAATCCGCAGGAAACCTGGATCACCCACGGCCGCGAGGATGCCCTGCTGCGCTGGTGCGCGCTGAACCAGCGCAAGGCCCGCGCTCTGGCCTTGGTCGGTTATGAGGATGAGGATGATTGAGCGCCGGCGAAATAGCCTTCGACAGGCTCAGGCAGAGCGGGTTTTTGCCTCTTCCAACCCGCTCATGCTGAGCTTGTCGAAGCATGTGTTCAGCAGAGCGGCGTGATGGAACTATTCGCCGCTCTCCTCGATGCCCTGGTCTTTACCCGCAGCCGCAATGGCAAGCTGGCGCTGATCGCCGACTATCTGCGCCGCACGCCCGATCCGGATCGCGGCTGGGCGCTGGCCGCCCTGACCGACGGGCTGGATTTCAAGGCAGTGAAGGCCGGCACGGTCCGTGCCTTGATCATGGAGCGGGTCGATCCGGAACTCTTCACCCTGTCACGCGACTTCGTTGGCGATACGGCGGAAACAGTCAGCCTGCTCTGGCCCGAACCACAGGGTGAGCACCTGCCCCCGCCCAGCGTGAGCGAAGCCGTTGCCACCCTGTCCGGCATGACGCGGGCGACTGTCAGCGCAGAACTTGCCGCGCTGCTTGACCGTCTTGACGTCAATGGCCGCTATGCCCTGCTGAAACTGGCCACCGGCGCCATGCGCATCGGCATTTCCGCGCGGCTGGCCAAGGTCGCATTCGCTAAGGCCTTCGACGTGTCGGTCGATGCGGTGGAAGAGCACTGGCACGGTCAGACCCCGCCCTACACTGCCCTGTTCGACTGGGCGGCGCATGGCGGTGAAGTGCCTAGCGCCGATCACTTGCCGCTGTTCCGCCCCTTCATGCTGGCCCACCCGCTGGAGGACAGCGCGGTGGACCTGACCGACTATGCCGCCGAATGGAAATGGGACGGCATCCGGGTTCAGCTGGTCCACGTGAATGGCGAAAGCAGGCTCTATTCCCGCTCGGGCGACGATATTTCCGCGACCTTTCCGGAAGTCACCGCCGCGCTGAACATACCGGCCGTGCTGGATGGCGAACTGCTGGTGCGCGGCAACCATCAGGGCGGGGAACAGGGCGGGGCGGCCAGCTTCAACGCCTTGCAGCAGCGACTTGGCCGCAAGACCGTGTCCAAGGCGATGCTGGCCGACTATCCCGCCTTCGTCCGCCTCTATGACCTGCTGGTGCATGAAGGCGAAGACCTGCGCCCCCTGCCCTGGAGCGAGCGGCGCGCGGCACTGGAGGCCTTCGCGCCGCAGCTCGATCCAGAGCGCTTTGACCTCAGCCAGGTAATCCCCGTCAGCACCCTAGATGAACTGGCCGTCGTGCGCGAACGCGCCCGCGACGATGCGATCGAAGGGGTCATGCTCAAGCGCAAGGACAGCCCCTATGTGCCCGGACGCAAGACCGGCCTGTGGTACAAGTGGAAGCGCGATCCATTGTTGATCGATTGCGTGCTGATGTATGCCCAGCGCGGCAGCGGCAGGCGCAGCAGTTTCTATTCGGACTTCACCTTTGGCTGCTGGGATGGCGACCCGGATCAGGGGGCGGAATTGCTCCCGGTTGGCAAAGCCTATTTCGGATTCACCGACGAGGAACTGAAATGGCTGGACCGCCATGTCCGCACCCACACTGTCGGCCGCTTTGGCCCGGTGCGCGAAACGGACAAGAGCCTAGTGTTTGAAGTGGCCTTCGATTCGGTCCATTCCAGCAAGCGCCACAAGTCTGGCGTGGCCATGCGCTTTCCCCGGATCAGCCGCATCCGCGCCGACAAGCCCGCGCATGAGGCGGACCGGCTGGAAACCCTGAAAGCCCTGATCCGCGATTGACTCTCCGCGATTGATGCCGATCAAGGCAGCTCGCCAACCACCATGCAATGGTGAGCCTGTAAGAAGTTTGACCGGAGCACTCCCTTGACCGCCGCAACTGCTGAAGTTCCCGCCGCCAGCCCCTTTGAACGCATCGGCGGCCACCCAGCCATGCGCGCCATTACCGAGCGGTTCTATGACCTGATGGATCAGGAGCCGGAATTTGCCGAACTGCGCGCGATGCATGCGCCCGATCTGGCTCCGATGCGCGAATCCCTGCCGCTGTTCCTGGCCGGATGGGCGGGCGGGCCGCGCGACTGGTTTGAGCAAAATCCCGGCAAATGCATGATGTCGATGCACGCGCCGTTCCCGATCACGCGCCAGACGGCAGAGCAATGGGCCGACGCCATGGCCCGCGCCATTGCCGAAACGGAACTGGCCGACCGTGAAATCGCCGATGCCATGACCGATGTCCTGACCCGCATGGCCAAGGGCATGGCCAAGGACTAAACTCGCCAAACGATCCGACAGGAGCTAGTGGATTGATCGAGACGGATGATTCCATTTTTGGGATTCCCACCGGCGAGC